>NZ_JBIUAQ010000020.1:0-157139 GCF_044547565.1 Amycolatopsis sp. NPDC052450
CCACTCAAAAATCCCACTATCCCCCCCCCCCCCATCACAATTTCCCATTTTATTTTGCGTTTTTGGTTTTTTGTCTGGGTGGGTGTTTTTTTTTAATCATAAAAAAAAAAAAAAAAACCCCCCCCCCCACCACCCTCGAGAACCGCGCATCTAGCCATCAATCAGACATTTCACCGCTCGAAAGTGTCCCTTGTGGACACTCAGGCGCTTGACGCGTGCCTCGATTAGCTCACGACTCCAGAACCGAACAGCGGTTATGCGACTTTGCCGCATCCCTACCCTCAGCGCAGTGAAGGGTTCCTTCACGTACCGAAGTCCCGATCGATGACCGAGGCGCCGCAAGCCCGCCGCATTTAGAGGACTGAATGCGAAGAGCGCCCAGGGGCGCTCAGCCGCCGCACCGCGTTCGCGCAGGCGAGGGACTCCAGCAGCGGAACGGTCCGCTCCCAGCCCAGGCAGGCGTCCGTGATGCTCAGGTCGGGTCGCGGCGGCGCGGACCCGACGTCCTGCCGCCCGTCGGAGAGGTACGACTCGATCATCACGCCGGCCAGCGCGTCGTTGCCCGCCGAGATCTGGTCCGCCAGATCCGCGACGACCACGGGCTGCCGGTTGTGGTCCTTGCCGCTGTTGCCGTGCGAGGCGTCGACGACGAGCCGGTGCGGCAGCCCCGCGGTGGTCAGCGCGTCGAGGGCGTCCGCGACGGCGTGCGCGTGATGGTTGGGTTTCGGGCCGCCGCGCAGGACGAGGTGGGCGTCCGGATTCCCGGCGCTGCGCTGGATCCGCGGGCGTCCGTCGGCCGCGGCGCCGGGGAACACGTGGGGCAGCGCGGCCGCCCGGACCGCGGCGATGGCCGTGTCGAGCCGTCCCGACACGCAGTTCTTCATGCCCATCGGCATCGGCAGCCAGGACGCCAGCTGCCGGTGTGGCTGGCTGGCGACGGTCCGCGCGCCGATCGCGCCCCAGCTGATGGTGTCCGCGAAGTAGGGCGCCAGGAACGGGTCGACGAACTCGTACGCCAGCGGCAGCCCGGTCGCGGCGGCGTCGTCGAGGAACCTCCGTCCGATCCGGACACCGGAGGCGAGATCGCCTTTGCCGTCGAGGCCGGGATCGGGTACGAGGCCGGTCCATCCCGCGATCGTCCGCGGTTTCTCCAGGTAGGCGCGCAGGACCACGACGAGGTCGTCGGCGAACCGGCGGGACGCCTCGGCGAGCCGGTGCGCGTATTCGAGCGCGCCGCCGGTGTCGTGCACGGAACACGGGCCCACGACGACGAGCAGCCGGGAGTCCCGCCTGG
Source organism: Amycolatopsis sp. NPDC052450 (assembly GCF_044547565.1). NCBI lineage: Bacteria > Bacillati > Actinomycetota > Actinomycetes > Pseudonocardiales > Pseudonocardiaceae > Amycolatopsis > Amycolatopsis sp. NPDC052450. The sequence goes on from NZ_JBIUAQ010000020.1 coordinate 1,295, forward strand.
CGAGCACGTTCGCGACGGTCTCGCGGTGCCGGACGATCTCCTCGGGCACGAAGCCGGTCGTGACCACCTCGGCCGGACTGGGCAGCTGGTCAAGCATCCGCATGACCTCTCTTCTTGTCGGGGGTGGCCACCCCGGTCCGGGGCAGCCGCGTCGCACCGGCGACCGCCACGACGGCGAGGCCGAGAACACACCAGAAGGCGTCGGCGAAGGCCCCGGCGACGTCCGGGCCGCGCGCGGCCAGCCGGGCCTGCAGCACCACGGCCAGTACCGCGGTGCCGATCGAGCCGCCGAGCGTGTTGAGCAGGTTCAGCGCCCCGGCGGCGCGGGGCAGCCGGGCGGGTTCGACCCGGCGGTAGACGATCGTCATCACCGGCGCGCCGATCAGCGCCGCGCCGAAACCGCGCAGCAGCAGGGAAACCACGATCACCCAGTCCGGGAGACCGGGGCCGAGCTGGGTGAAGGGGGCGGTGCCGAGGGCGACCAGCCCGATCCCGCTCAGCACCAGCGTGCGTGGCGAGATCCGGTCGACGAGCCGGTTCACCAGCACCGATCCGGCCGCCGCGCCGATGCCCTGTGGCACCAGCAGCAGTCCGGTGTCCCATGTGGACAGTCCGGCGCCGCGCTGGAGGTAGAGCGGCAGCAGGAACATCGTGCCGAACACCGACGCGCCGAGCAGCACCAGCGCCAGCGCGGCGACCCCGAACGGCGGCTTCGTGAACAACCGCGGATCCAGCAGGGGCGCTTCGGCCCGGAGACCGTGCCGCACGAACGCCGCGAGCATCACGACGCCCGCCGCGACCGCGATCCCGGCGACCACCGGCGACCCCTGTTCGAACCAGGTGAGCCCGAAGACCAGCACCGCGAGCCCCGGGGAAAGCAGCATCGCGCCCCGGAAATCGAACCGCTCACCCTTGCCGCCGGGTTCGCCGGCCGGGACCCAGCGCCGCGCCAGTACCACGGCCACCACGCCGACCGGGAGGTTGACGTAGAACAGCCACGGCCAGTCGGCGACGGCGAGGATCGTGCCGCTCGCCAGCGGGCCGAGCACCGGTGACAACAGCGGCACGAGTCCGACGACGCTGATCACGCGGCCGATCCGGTCCGGCCCGGCGGCCCGCGCGAGCAGTGCCTGCCCGATCGGCGGCAGCAGGCCGCCCGCGAGTCCTTGCAGGACACGGAAAGCGATGAGCGCGGGCAGCGTCGGCGCCAGCGCGCACAGCAGGGACGCCAGCAGGAACACGACGACGGCGGTGAGCCACACGCGGCGGCCGCCGAAGCGGTCGGCGAGCCAGCCCGACGCCGGCACCGCCGTGACCACGGCCAGCAGGTACGCCGTCGTCACCCATTGGACGCCGGTGACCGGCGCGCCGAACTCGTCGGCGAGGGTGTCGACGCCGACCGAGACGATCGTGCTGTCGAGGGTCGCCATGAACGTGCCGAGCACCAGCACGGCCGCCGTGCGCCACAGCGCGGCGTCGATCGGGCGCGCGGTCACCGTTCGCCCACGAACCGGGCGGCGTCGCCGTCCAGCCAGGTCGGCAGTTCCCGGAGGAAGCCGACGAGATCGCCTGCCAGCGACCGAGCGTCGGCGTCCCGCGCGTAGAGGACGCCTTCCCAGCCGTTCTCGCCGGGAACGATGGTGACGCTCACCGGATGGTGCGTCCGTTCCCGGAACCTCGTCCCGGTGACGGTCAGGCCGGGCGCGGGTTCGCGCAGCTTCGCCGGATCCACCGGGTAGTTCTCGAACACGAGCAGGCTGTCGAACAGCCGCTCGCGTCCGGCGAGCGACGCGAGTTCGGGCAGGCCCATCCGGTGGTGCGCGGCCATCGCCTGTTGCCGTGCCTGCAGGTCGGCGAGGGTCTCGGCGACCGTCCCGGTGAACCGGGCGCGCACCGGGACGCTGTTCGCCAGCAGGCCGATGATCTCTTCGACACCGTCCACATCGGACGTTCGGTTCGAGGTCATCACCCCGAAACTGACGTCGGAGCGCCCGGCGTGGGTCGCGAGAACGGCCGCCCAGGCACCCTGCAACAGCGTGTTGACGGTGAGCCCGAGCGACGAGCCCAGCCTGGTCAGTTCCGCGACCAGCTGACCGTCCACAGTGAACAGCGCGGGCTCGGCGGATCCGCCGGTGCGCGGCAGATGGTCACCTTCGGGCAGGCCGTCGAGTTCCGCCCGCCATGCCCGGACGTCGGCGGAGTGGTCGGCCGCGGCGAGCAGACGGGTGTACCGGGCAGGCGGAACCGGCTCCGGCAACGGCTTTCCCGCGTACAGCGCGAACAACTCGCCGAGGATCCGTGGCGCGGACCAGCCGTCGGACAGCAGATGGTGACTGGTCAGCACGAGGGTCTGGCGGCCCGGTCCGTGCCGGAGCACGGTGACCCGCCACAGCGGACCGTGGGCAAGGTCGAACGGTTCGGCGAGCTCCTCGTCCAGTGCGGCGTCCGATTCGGACACTTCACGGACCCGGAACCCGGCCCGCGGTTGGGCGGGAATCACCTGGACCTCGTGCGACGGCGGGAACACCGCGCCCAGGTTCGGCTGCCGTCGCACCAGCGCGGCCGCCGCCGCCCGGAGTGCCTCGACGTCGAGGTCACCGGACAACGTGAACGCGGCCTGCACCGGATACGGATCCTCTTCCGCCGCGCGGGACTCGCGCAGGATCACCTCCTGCAACGGCGTCAACGGCAGGACCTCGCCGGGGCCCGGCACGTCGGCGGCGAGTGCGTCCAGTTCGCGACGGAAATGCGTACCCAGGACGGCGATCTCGTCTTCGGTGAACAGCGCGGACGGCCAGGTGATGCGGACACCGAGTGTGCCGCCGTCGGGGACCATCGCGTTCACCGTCAGCGCGTACGGCAGCGGCATCTCCGCGCCGCCGCCGGAACCGAGCGGATCGGCGTCCGGCGGCCGCTGCCACAGGGTCTCCTCGACCGGAGCCTCGGGGAATCGGCCGAGATAGTTCCAGGCGATCTCGGGCCGCGGGCCGCCGACGCCGAGGATTCCGTGCCCGAGGCCGTCCCCCGCCGCGCGCAGATGGTCACGTACGGCCCGCAGCGCGTCCGGCAGCGGTCCGGCGGGCGGAGTGATCCGCGCGGGATGCACGGCGGTGAACCAGCCGGCGGTCTGCGCCAGGTCGACCGTTCCCGCGAAGTCCGGCGTGTGCCCCGGCCTCCCGTGACTCTCGACGGCGACGAGCAGATCGGCCCCGGTCCCCCGCCAGGCCGCGACCGCGCGGGCGAGCGCGGTCAGGAGCACGGTGTCCGGGCCGGTGCGATAGGCCGTGGGCAGCGCGGTGAGCACGGCGTGAGTGGTGTCCTCGCCGATGTCGACCCGGTGGTGCCGGGCGGTCGCCACAGTGTCCCGTGCCGGATCGAGCCGGGTGCGGCCGAGCGTGGTCTCCGGCGCGGCGGCGATCCCCCGCCAGTACGGCAATTCGTCCTCTCGATGCGGAGCGGCGGCGCGCAGCGACCGCGCCCAGCCGAGGAACGACTGCCCGCGCCGGTGCAGGGCGTTGCCGTGGAAGGCCTGTTCGACGTCGTCGAGCAGCACGCGCCAGGTCACCGCGTCGGCGACCAGATGGTGCGCCACCAGCAGCAGCCGTCCTGGCCGCTCGTCCCCCGCGTCCACCAGCACCGCCCGGAACAGCGGCCCGGTGCGCGGGTCCATCCGTGTCACGATCTGCTCGATCTGTGCGTCCAGGGCCGCACGCGGATCGCCGGACAGGCGGACGGCGGTGAGCACGTCGGCACCGGTCACGGCGCCGACGTCCGGGACGCGCAACGCGTCCTCGACCAGATGCGCGCGCAGCACGTCGTGGCGGGCGAGGACGGCGTCGAGCACCGACCGCCAGCGAGGGACGTCGTCCGCCGAAGGCACGCAGATCTCGATCCACTGGCAGAAGCCGTCGGCCGCTTTCCCCGCACGCAGCAACAGATCGCGCATGATCGGCGTGAGCGGAGCGTCTCCGACCGCGTGGGCCTCTTCGGCCTGCGCAGGTTCACCACAGCGAGCGGCGATCCCGGCGACCGTGCCACCTTCGAGGACGTCCCGAGCGGTCAGGTTCAGCCCTTCGCGACGGGCGCGGGAAACCACCCGCAACGAGGCGATGCTGTCCCCGCCCGCGTCCAGGAAGCCGTCGTCCAGGCCGACGCCGGGGCCGAGCAGGTCCCGGACCACCCGCAGCAGCACGGCTTCCGCCGGGGTGGCGGGTTCGCGCCCGCCGTCCGACCGGGCTTCCGGCGCGGGCAGCGCGGCCCGGTCCAGCTTGCCGCTGGGACCGAGCGGAAGCCGGTCCAGCGCCACGAACGCGGTCGGCACCATGTACGCGGGCAGCTCCGCGGCGAGGTACTCGCGCAGCGCGGCGGCGTCCGGTTCGGCGCCGTCCACGGGGACGACGTAGGCGACCAGCCGGTCCTCCCGGACGATCACCGCGGCGGCGCGCACGTCGTCGTGCGCGGTCAGCGCGGTCTCGATCTCGCCGAGTTCGATCCGGAACCCGCGCAGTTTGACCTGGTGGTCGGCGCGGCCGAGGAAGACGATCTGCCCGTCCGGCCGCCAGCGGACCAGGTCGCCGGTGCGGTACATCCGCTCCCCCGGTGGCCCGAACGGGTCGGCGACGAACCGTTCCGCGGTCAGCGCGGCCCGGCCGACGTAACCCTGGGCGAGCTTCGGCCCGGCAAGGTACAACTCGCCGGTGACGTTCGTGCCGACCGGGAGCAGCCCGCCGTCGAGCACGTACGCGCGGACCTCCGGATCCGGGCGGCCGATCGGCAGCGGCCCGGGGTCGGCGGGGTCGTAATGCCAGGTGACCGAGTTGATGGTGACCTCGGTCGGTCCGTAGGCGTTGAAGAGCGCCCGCCGGTTCCCCCAGCGCCGCGCCAGCTCCGGGTCGAGCCGTTCGGCGCCGACGACGAAGAACACGTCCGGGTCGACGGTGGCGTCGTCGGGCATCGCGGAGAGGAACGAAGGCAGCAGGTTGAGCCCGGTGACGCGGTGTTCGGCGGCGTAGGCCAGCAGGTCGTCGCCGGAGACCCGCACCTCCTCCGGCGCGATCACCGAGGTGCCGCCGGACAGCAGCGGCAGCATGAACTGCCAGAAGGCGACGTCGAAACTCGTCGAGGCGAAATGCAGGTACCGTTCGGCGGTCCCGATCCCGACGATGTCCTCCTGCAGCGCGATCAGGCTCGGGACACCGCGATGCGGCACCGCCACACCCTTCGGCTTGCCAGTGGTGCCGGAGGTGTAGATGACGTAGGCGAGCGCGTCTTCGCTGAACCGGACAGCCGGATCCGTGTCCTCAGTGGACAGCTCGTCCGGGCTCACGACAGGAAGACCCTCGACGTCCGAAGTGGACACGACGGCGGCGGGCCTGATGTCGTCGAGCATGTACGCGAGCCGGTCGGCCGGGTAGTCCGGATCCATCGGCACGTGTACCGCGCCCGCCTTGATCACACCGAACAACGCGACCACCAGGTCGACGTCGCGGCGCAGCAGGACCGCGACCGGATCCTGCGGTTTCACTCCGGCGTCGATCAGCGTGTTCGCGAGCCGGTTGGCGCGACGGTCCAATTCGGCGTAGGTCAGGCTCCGGTCACGGCACACGACGGCTTCGGCGTCGGGAGTCTCCCGGACCCAGCGGCCGAACTCCTCCAGCATGCCGCCGCGTTCGCGCTTCGGTTCCGGGCCTTCGCCGAGACGCAGCATCGCGCGTTCTTCGCCGGCGTCGAGTGCGCGCAGCCGGGCGACCGGCCTGGACGGATCGGTGACGATCTCGGTCAGGACGGCACGCAGCCAGCGGCCGTAGGACTCGGCCTCGTCGCGGGTGAAAGCCTCGGGCTGATAGCCGAGGCCGACGGTGAACTCGTCGCCGGGCAGCACGATCACCGTGAGTGGGTAGTGCGTGGCGTCGGTGATGTCGACCCCGGCGAGGTCCAGCCCGGGTGCCAGGGTGGTGCGGGCGCGGCTGGAGAGCGGGAAGTTCTCCATCACCAGCATCGTGTCGAACAGGTCGCCGACGCCGGCGGCGCGCTGGATGTCCGGCAGCCCGGCGTGATGGTGATCGGTGAGCCGGACGCTTTCGGTGTGCACACGCTCCAGCACGGTGGCCGCGGTGTCGGCGGCGTCGAACCGCACGCGCACCGGGATCGTGCTGCCGAGCTGCCCGATCATGCGCTCGACGCCGGGAACGTCGGCCGGGCGACCGGAGACCGGGCAGCCGAAGACGACGTCGCGGCGGCCGGTCAGCCTGGCGAGCAGCACACCCCAGGCGGTCTGGAACACCGTCGTCGGGGTGATCCCGCGTTCGCGGGCGAAGGCGCGCAGCCGCTCGCTGAGCTCCCCGCCCAGTTCGACGGTGACGCGATCCGGACGCTCCACAGTGGACTCGACACTCGCCGGGGCGAGCCGGGTTCCCTCGTCGAGCCCGGCCAGCGCCTCGCGCCAGGCCTCCAGTGCCGCGGCCGGATCGCGTTCTCCGAGCACCCGGTGGTACTCCGAAAGCGGCGGCGCGACCGGGGCGGCCGGGCCGCCGCCGAGTTCGGCGTAGGTGGCCAGCAGCGTGCGGCCGACCAGCGGCATCGACCAGCCGTCGAGCAGCGCGTGATGGTTGGTGAGCACCAGTCGGTGCTCGTCCGGGGCGAGGGTCAGCAGCAGGAACCGGATCAGCGGCGGGGTCGCCGGGTCGAACGGCCGCGCGAGTTCGGCGCGACACTCGGTTTCGACCTGCTCCGGTGAGACCTGCGCGAACCGCCAGTCCAGGGTGACCTCGGCGGGCACGACCTGGACGACCTCGCCCGCGTCGGTGGTGTGCAGGTGGACGCGCAACGCGGGATGCCGTCGCAGTACCTCCGCCGCGGCCTCCCGCATGCGGCCGGCGTCGAGCGCGCCGCTGAGCAGGGTGACGGCCTGCACGACGTAGACGTCGGTGTCTTCGGTGCCACGCGCCAGGGTGTGGAACGAAAGCCCGGTCTGCAACGGGGTCGCGGGCAGCACGTCCTCGACCCGGCCCAGGCGTTCGAGCGTGTCGATGTCGGCCTGGTCGAGGCCGACCAGCGGCAGATCCGACGGCGTGAGCCCACCGCCGTCCGGACCGATCAGCGCCGCGTGCGCGGCCAGGGCTTCCAGCGCGTTCGACCAGGCTTCCTGAAGCGCCGCAACGCTTTCCTCCGGCAGAACCTCGCCTGCCGCGGTCCACTCGACGGCGAGCCGGGGACGGCCGTCCTCACGGACGAAGCAGTTCAGCGCCAGCACCTGTTCCAGCGATTTGGCGTCCGGTTCGGTGACCGCGAACGGGTCCTCCTCCGGCAGCCGCCAACCGGCGCCGGGCAGCGCCGCGAACCGGCCGAGGTAGTTCAGGACGACGTCCGGCGGTGGGACGACGGCGAGTTCGTCCCGGGTCAGCGGGTCGAGGTAGCGCAGGACACCGAAACCGACGCCGTTGTCCGGGACGGCGCGTTTGGCCTCCTTGGCGGCCCGCAGCAGCTTTCCCGCCGCGTCGCCGCCCGCGAGCGCGCTGTCGAAGTCCGCGGTCGCCGCCATCGCGCCGACGGGTACCCGCAACGGATGCTCGGCGGTGAACCAGCCGACGGTGCGCGACAGGTCCATCCCGTCTTGATCCCGGCCGTGTCCTTCGAGGGACACGGTTTCCGCCTCGACCGGTGCACCCCGCCACGCTCGAAGGGCGAGCACCAGCGCGGCGAGCAGGACGTCGTCCGGTCCGGCGCGGTAGGCCGAGGGCAAACCGTTGAGCACCGCGTCGGTCTGCTCCGGCGAGGCGAGGGTGACCGAACGCCGCGCGGTCGTGACCGTGTCCACGGCCCGGTCGAGCGGCCGGTCGCCGAGACGCGGGCCGTCGAGCGCGCCCCGCCAGTGCTCGAGTTCGTCGCGCCGGGCACCGGAAGTCCCTTGCTCGGCAAGGTGAAGCGCGTGCCGACGCCAAGACGTCCCGACCGGGTCGAGCGGTTCACCGGCGCACGCGGCGCGCAGATCCGGCAGGAGGACCCGCCAGGAGACGCCGTCGATCGCCAGGTGATGGATCACGATGACGAGGTGATCCGGCAGCAACGCGACCTTCAGCACGCCCGTTCGGAGATCAAGGGACTCGGCCAGTTCCGCCGCGACCTCGGCCGGTTCACCGGTCGTCTCGACGACCACGTCGGACGCCTTCACCACGCCGCGTTCCCGGACCCGCAATTCGTCATCTACTTGCAGCCGGAGGACGTCATGGTGGTCAAGGAGCGTTTGCACGCCTTCGATCAGCAGGCCGGGCGGAAGGTCCTCGTCGAGCCGGATCGCGGTCCATTGCGTGTATCCGGCGACGGTCGTGACGTCCGGATGCGGGTCGAGCAGGGCGCGGACGATCGGCGGGGCGGGCACCTCACCGACGGGCTCGTCCGGTGGTGCGGCCGGGCCGCCGATCTCCGCGCTCGCCGCGGCCAGCGCCTCGAAGCTGCGGCGGGCGAGCAGATCGCGCGGCCGCAGGTCGAGCCCGTGCGCGCGCAGCCTGCTGCTGACGCTGATCGCGGTGATGCTATCGCCGCCCAGTGCGAAGAAGTCGTCGTCTACCGCGACCTCTTCGACGCCGATCACCTCGGCGATGGTGGCGCACAGCAGCCGTTCGCGTTCGGTGGCCGCGGTCCGGCCCGCCGCCGCGCGCGGGGCGGGCAGCGCGGCCCGGTCGATCTTCCCGTTGGAGGTCAACGGAAGCGTGTCGAGCACGACCACCGCGGCGGGCACGAGATGCTCGGGCACCCGCCCGGCGAGCTCGGCGCGGACCTCGTCCGGGACGACCTGCCCGACGACGTACCCGACGAGCCTCGGCCCACGCACGGCGGCCGCCGCCGCGCGCACTCCCGGTACGGCGGCCAGCGCGGCCTCGACCTCGCCGAGTTCGACGCGGTGGCCGCGCACCTTGACCTGGCCGTCGCGGCGGCCCAGGTACTCCAGCCCGCGACCGGGCACCCAGCGGACGAGGTCTCCGGTGCGGTACATCCGGTCGCCGGGCGCACCGAACGGATCGGCGACGAACCGTTCGGCGGTCGCTCCGGGGCGGCCGAGATAGCCGCGCGCCAGATGCGGTCCGGCGAGGTACAGCTCGCCCGGTGAGCCCGCGGGCGCGGGACGCAGCGCGGCGTCGAGCACCCGCACCGCCGTGCCGGGTACCGCGGTCCCGATCGTCGGTTCCCCGCTGTCCAACCAGGATCCGGCACCGTCCACAGTGGCCTCGGTCGGACCGTACATGTTGCGGGCGCGGACACCCGACTCCACGACCCGGTGCCACAGCGCGGGCGGAGTGGCCTCGCCGCCGAGGACGAGCAGCGCGGGCGGGTGCGGGCCGTCGAGCAGTCCGGCGTCGACGAGCGGCGCGGCCATCGACGGTGTGGTGTCGACGATGTCGATCCGGTCGCGGGCGAACGCGGCCAGCAGTTCGTCGGCGTCACGGGCGATGTCGGTGCCGTAGACGTGGAGTTCGTGCCCGAACAGCAGCCACATCAGCTGGTCGAGCGCGGAGTCGAAGGCGAACGAGTAGGTGTGCGCGACCCGGAGCCGCCTGCCCGCGGCGCGTTCGGTCTCGGCGACCGTGGTCGCGCGGTGATGACGCAGCAGCGTCGCCAGTCCGCCGACCCGGCCGAGGACGCCCTTGGGGCGCCCGGTCGAGCCGGAGGTGAAGATGACGTACGCGAGATGGTCCGGATGGCGCGGAACATCCAGTGGCGAAGAGTCCAGTGTGGACAGATCAGGTTCGCCGAGCAGCAGATGCGGTCCGGGCACGATTTCCGCGTCAAGCGCGATCGTGAGCACCGCACCGGCTTCGGCGGCGAGCTCACGCAACCGCTCGACGGGATGGGCGAGATCCAGCGGCAGGAACGCGGCCCCCGCGTCGAGCACCGCCAGCAGGGCGACGACGAGGTCCGCGGATCGCGGCAGGGCCAGCGCGACGACGTCGTCGGGCCCGGCACCGCGAGCCCGCAAGGCCCGGGCGAGCCGGTGCACACGCGTGACGAGTTCGCCCGCGGTCAGCCGTTCGCCGCCGAAGACCAGAGCGGTCTGTTCGGGATCGAGCCGGTCCAGAAGTTCAGGTACGCCAAGCAGTTCGCCGTCCGGCGCGGGTGTCGTCCACGTCTCCAGCAACGCGTCCCGCTCCCCCGGCGGAACGAGGTCGGCGCCGCCGACGGCCGGGCCGTCCGGTTCGGTCAGCGCGGTGATCAAGCAGCGCAGCGCGGTCAGTTTGGCGTCGACGGCGGCCTGGTCGTGGGTCCGCGCGTCGACCTCGAAGCCGAGCAGCAGCCCGCCATCCGAGGTCGGGAGAACCGACAGGCCCATGTCCTCCGGCGGTCCACCGGCGACGTTGCGCATGGTGCCGTGGGAGCCGGCGAAGTCGAGCTTCAGGTCGAACGCCTTGAGGTTGATGCCGCGGCCGTGCAGCAGTGCACCGGCACCGGGCACCGCCAGGTCCTGCGGCAGGTCCTCGCCGCGATACCGCTGGTGCGTGCGCATCTCCTTCAGCGCGCCCGCGACCCGCGCGGTCAGTTCGGCCGCCGAATCCTCCGGAAGCACCGTGACCCGCAGCGGCAGCACGTTGACCGCCATCGCCGGGGTCCGCAGTGCCGCGCCTTCGCGGCACATCAACGGCATCGCGAACACGACGTCGGTCCAGCCGAGCACACGGTGCAGGAAGGCCGCGTAGCAGGCGATCAGCGCGTCGCCCCACGTCGTCCCGGCGCGTTTGCCCAGCTCTCGCAACCGGGCCAGGTCGGAAGCGGGCAACACCGAACGGGCGGTCACCGTGCTTTCGGGCGGCCCCGACGCGCCACTGCCGTCGTCGATATCCGGCAACGGCGTGAAGCGCTCGCGCCAGTACTCCCGGTCCTGCTGGAAGCGTTCACTGGTGCGGTAGTCACGAGCGGCCTCGACGAGATCGGCGAACCGCGCGAACGTCGAGGGCGGCACGTCCTTGTCCAGGACCGAAGCGGTGTAGCGAGCGGCCGTCCGGCGCGCGAGCATCGCCGCGGTGTAGCCGTCGAACACGAGGTGGTGCCCAAGCTGGGTGAACCACACGTGCGATTCGGAAAGCCGCAGCACGAGATGGGCGAACAGCGGCCGGTCCACCATGTCACGGCACGCCTCGGCGACCCGGCGACGTTCGGTCTCGACCCGTGCGTGCGCCGCGGCCACCGGATCGGCCTCGCCGCGCAGGTCCACCACCTCGGGCGACGGCACCGCGTCGTCCGAGACCACCTGACGTGGGCCGTCCGCCGTCTCGAAGACGCGCAGCCGCAGGCTGTCGGCTTCCTCCGCGGTCGCGCGGATCGCCTCGGTCAGCGCGTCGACGTCGACCGGCTGGTCCCCGGCGATCTCGATCACGTCGCCGACGACGTAGTACGGCGAATCGGGCTCCAGTCGCTGCGCGGTCCAGATGCCCAGCTGGGCACCAGTCAGGTTCAGCATGAGGGCACCACCATCGGGGTTCCGGTCACCGGGTCGGGCACGACGACGCTGGGGAGATCGAAGACCTCCTTCATCAGCTCGGCGTCGACGATGTCGGCCGGCGCGCCTTCCGCGACGATCCGGCCGTCGCGCAACGCGACGAGGTGATCGGCGTACCGGCAGGCCTGGTTGATGTCGTGCAGGACGGCGATCACCGTGCGGCCTTCGTCGCGCAGCCGCGCCAGCAACCCCAGCAGCTGGTACTGGTGCGCGATGTCGAGGAACGAGGTCGGTTCGTCGAGCAGCAGGTACGGCGTCTTCTGCGCCAGCACCAGCGCCACCCACACGCGCTGCCGCTGTCCACCCGAGAGTTCCTGCACCGGCCGATCGGCCAGCCCCGCCACGCCTGCCGCGGTCATCGCGTCGAGCACCGCGCGTTCGTCCTCTTCGGACCACGACGCGAACAGCGACTGGTGCGGGAATCGTCCGCGCGCGATCAGCTGCCGGACACGGACATCCTCCGGCGCGACCGGATCCTGCGGCAGGAAACCGAGTTCCCGCGCCAAACCCTTGCCGTGGAAGGAACCGACGTCCTTGCCGTCCAGCAGGATCTCGCCTTCGGCCGGGCGCAGCAGCCGGACGAACGCGCGCAGCAAGGTCGACTTGCCGCAGGCGTTCGGTCCGACGACCGCGGTGAACGCGTGGTCGGGCACGTCGAGGCTCAGCCGGGTCGACACGACCCGGTCGCCGTAGCGGAGGGTCAGTTCCCGAGCGGTCAAGCGGGCACTCATGTGCGCCGCACCTCCTTGGTGAGCAGCCAGATCAGGTAGCCGCCGCCGATCACGGTGCTGATCACACCGACCGGCAGCGCTTCCGGCGCGAGTAACATCTGGGCGGCCAAATCAGCGGCGGTCAGCAGCACCGCACCGGTGAGGGCGGCGGGCAGCAGGCCGATACCGGGTGTGCGGGCCAGCCGCCGCCCGATCTGCGGGGCCGCCAGCGCGATGAACGCGATCGGCCCGGCGACGGCGGTGACCGTGGCCGTGCAGCCGACCCCGATCAGCACCAGTACCAACCGCAGCCGGTCCCACCGGACGCCCGTGGTGACCGCCAGCGCGCCGCCGAGCCCTGCCTGGTGCATCGCCGGCGCCCTGGTGAACAGCACGACGAACAGCACCGCGAGCACGCCGAACGGGATGGCGACGTCGTCCCAGCCGACCCCGTTGAGGGAACCGGCGTTCCAGCCGACGGCCGCGATCGCGATCTCGAGTTCCGCGCGCAGCACGATCCACGAGTTGAACGCCATCAGCATCGCGTTGATCGCGATGCCGATCACGATCAGCCGCAGCCCGGACAGTCCGCCGCCGAGCGACAACGCGTACACGATCGCCGCCGTGACCACACCGCCGAGCACCGAACCGATCGTGAGCTGTGTCGAGGTCCCCGACAGCACGGTGATCGCGAACAGCGCGCCGGTGTAGGCGCCGGCGTCGAGGCCGATCACGTCCGGGCTGCCGAGCGGATTGCGGGTGAGGCTCTGGAAGATCGCGCCCGCCAGCCCGAGCGCGGCGCCGAACACCAGCCCGGCCAGAACCCGGGGCAGGCGCCATTCCCGGATGACCACCCCGGGGCCACCACCGGAACCGGTGAGCGCGGCGAACACGCGGGCGGGACTCGCCCACGCCGCGCCGTAGCAGAGGCCGAGCAGTGTCAGCCCGGCGATGACCACGATCATCGCCACGAGGAACCAGAGGGTGCGGCGTTCGATCCGGGCGGAGAACCGCCCGCGCCGCAGGACTAATGCGGTGTTCACAGCGGCGCCGCCCCGTATTTGCGGACGGCCCAGATCAGCACCGGGCCGCCGATGAACGCGGTCACGATGGCGACCGGTACCTCACCGGTCGGCAGCAGGACCCTGGATCCGACGTCCGCGACCAGCATCAGGACCGGGCCGAGCAGTGCGGCGAACGCGATCAGCCAGGGGATCGACGCGCCCGCCACCCGCCGGGCCAGATGCGGCACGATCAGCCCGACGAACAGGATCGGCCCGGCCAGCGCCGTGGCCGCGCCCGCCATCAGCGTGATCAGCAGCAGCGTGATCATCCGGACCCTGGCGACGTTCGCGCCGAGCGTGTGCGCGACCGTCTCGCCGAGCGCGATGGCGTTCAGCTGACGGCTCACCGCGAACGCGCCCAGCAGGGACAGCCCGATGACGATCAGCGGCACCGTGGTCGGCGCCTGTTCGCGGCCTGCCAGCGAACCCACCGACCAGAACCGGTAGACGTCGAAGGTTTCCGGGAACAACAGGCGAAGGCCAAGGGTGAGGCCCAGCAGCACGGCACTCAGCGCGGTCCCGGCGAGCACCAGTCGCAACGGCGACCGGCTGCCGACCGCGTACACCAGCGCCGAGGCGCCGAACGCGCCCACCACCGCCAGGCCCAGTTCGACGGGCGCCGAAGCGGCGAGGCCCAACGACGAACCCACCGCGATGGCGAACCCCGCCCCCGCGGTCACGCCGAGCACGCCGGGTTCGGCCAAAGCGTTGCGGGACAACGCCTGCACGAGCACGCCGCCGACAGCGAGGGCCGCGCCGACGCCGACGGCGAGCACCGCCCTCGGCATCCGGATGTCCAGGACGATCGCCCGGTCACTCGGGTTCCCGTCGCCGAGCAGGGCGCGCACGACCTCGCCGGGGGCGATGGCGTGCGCGCCGATGCCGACGCTCAGCACGGCGACCACGACGAGCCCGAGCAGTGCGGCGCCGAGCAGCGCGGACCGCCCGGTGGTGGTCACTTCTTGAGCAGCGGCGCGAACGCCTGGTCGACGGCGTCCAAAGTGGACGTCGCGGCCCGGTAGGTGGCGGCCTCGGTGTAACGGAACGCGTAGACCTTGCCCGCCTTCACCGCGGGGAGTTCCTTCCACAGCGGCGAGTCGAGGACGTACTTGACCGGCGCCGGCACGGAACCGTCCGGGCCGACCGAGTAGCTGATCGCGTCGGCCTCGGCGAACGCCGTCGGCAGCTCTTCGATCGACGGGTATTCGCTGACGTCCTTGGAGCCGCCGCCCTTGACCTTGACCTGGCCGTAGTAGGTGGCGCCGATGTCCTGTGCGGCGTTGGTGCCCCACGAACCGTTGAACTCGCGCTGGAAGTTGCCCTTGGCGACCTCGCCGTACGCGCCGACGTGACCCAGCTTCAGCTGCGGCAGCACGGCCTTGTACTTCTCGGCCAGTCCCTTGGCCTTGGCCTCGTACGCGGCCTTGACGGCGTCGAACCCGGCGGCCGCACCCGCGGCGTCGGCCTGCTTACGGGACAGCTCACGCCACATCGACGGCACCGACGGGCCGATCGCCACGACCGGGGCGATCGCTTCGAGTCGCTTGACGTCGATGTCGGCGAGCACCGGCTTCGGCACCCCGATGACGATGAGGTCGGGATCGGCCTGCGCGATCGCTTCGTAGTTCGTCTCCGCCGCCGTCTCGCCGGCGACCTTCGCCAGTTCGTCGTACTTCTTGCGCTCCTGCTCGTTGAACAGCGGGACACCGCGCTTCCAGCTGGACACTCCGACCAGCGGCGCGCCCGCTTCGAGCAGCGCGGGCACGGCGTAACCGGTGGCGATGACCCGCTTCGGCGAGACCGGGATGGTGATCTGGCCGTTGTCGGCCGCGAACACCCGCGTCTGGCCGCCGTCGGCCGCCTTGCCGTCTTCGCCGGAACCGCAGGCGGCGGCCGCGGTCGCGACCGTCAACGCGAGCGCGATCGCTCCGGCAAAGCGGCGGGTTCTGGTGGTGCGCATGAGATTTCCTCGTTATTTCAGTGGGGTGGGGATCAGTGGTCGTGGTCGTCGTCGAAGTTGGCGACGCCGAGTTTCCAGTAGCCGGTGACGTCGTGGTCGGCCTTGCCGAGCCCGAGGTCGTTCTTGAGCCAGCGGCGCAGGGGTTTGATCTGCCCCGCTTCGCCCGCGACCCAGGCGTAGAGCCGCTCGCCTGCCGGAACCTCGATCGTCTGTACCGCGCGGGCGAGCATGTCGGTGGTGCCCGGCGCGGCGGCACCCCGGTGCAGCCAGTGCACTTCGACGTCCTCGGGCGCGGACAGCTCGATCTCCTCGGCCGCGTCCGCGACCTCGATGAACGCCCAGCCCGCGGCGGTGCGCGGCAGTTCCTCCAGCCAGCGCGCGATCGCGGGCAGGGCGGTGAGGTCGCCGGCGAGCAGGTACCGGTCGTAGTTGTGCGGCACGATCAGCCCGCCGGGCGGACCCGCGACGTGCACCGGCGTACCCGGCGTGACGGCCTTGGCCCATTCGGCACCGAGCCCACCCTCGTGTAGCGCGACGTCGAGGTCGAGTTCCCCGGAGACCGGGTCGTAGCGGCGGACCGTGTACTCACGCGTCGTCGGGAACGGCTTCGGCCAGCGCAGCATGTCGCCGTTCGGCTCCGGCAACCTCGGCTCCGGGTCGAACTCCGGGAAGATCAGCTTCACGTGCTCGTCGGGCGAATGCGCCTCGAACCCGGCCGTGCCGGGCCCGCCAAGGGTCACGCGAACCAGTCCGGAGCCGATCATCGCGGTGCGGACGACTTCGGCCGTCCGCACGCGGATGGGGTAGCCCACCTTCTCCGCGTGCTCGCCCACGCGGACCTCGGCGATGCGTTCGAGGTGCCGGTGGCGGTGGTCGGCGCGGCTCACGCGGGGCTCCCGGTGAGAACCCGGGTCCAGTGCCCGAGGGTCGGCTGTTCGGCGAGGTCGGCGAACTCCAGGGTGTCGGCTCCCTCGGTGCGCCACTGCTCGACCAGGCCCATGATCCGCATCGAGTCGAGGCCGAGGTCGGTGAGATCGGTGTCCGGCGTCAGCTCGGCCGCGTCGCAGCCGAGCAGTTCGGCGACGTCGGCGTGGATCTTCGCGGTGGTCAGGCTCATTACCGTGCTCCGGCGTGGATCGGGGCCAGCGCGCCGAGCGCGGCGGCCGTGGTGGTCAGTGCGCCACAGCGCTGGGCGACGTATTCGCAGGCCTGGTCGTGACGTTCGCGGGAGAAGTCCGCCACCGCGTCGCCGACGAGGAACGGCTGGATGTCGCGCATGAACGCCTCGACCGCGGTGGCCTGGCAGCCGATATGCGCGTAGACGCCGGTGATCAGCAGCTGATCACGGCCCGCTTCGGCGAGCTGTTCGGTGAACGTGCTGCGCTGGAACGCGCTGTAGCGCCACTTCGTCAGGACGGTGTCACCCGGTTTCGGGGCGAGTTCGGGCACCACGTCCGCGGCCGCGGGGTCGTCCTCGATGACCGCGCCGATGCCGTCGCCCCAGAACTCGGTGAGCAGACCGCGGTCCTCGGCGGCCTGGTGACCGGGCTGCGCGGTGTAGAACACCGGAACGCCCGCGGCGCGGGCGGCCTCGGCCAGCGCGGCGATGTTCGCGACCATCTCCGGGACCGGGGCGCCCTCGTACGGCGCGAGGAAGTACCGCTGCGCGTCGTGCACCAGCAGCGCGGCGCGGGCGGGGTCGGGTTTCCAGCCGACCCGTCCGGCGGGCAGTTCGGCTTTCGTCGGCAGGGCGTACGGCTGGATCTTGGGCAGTGACACGTTCACTTCTCCTTCGCCAGGGCGGCCAGCGCCGCCCGCAGCTCACGTTTGCTGGTCTTGCCGACCCCGGTCACCGGGAACTCCGGCACCACCTGGACCAGATCGGGCACCTTGAACGCCGCCACTCCGCGTTCGCGCACGAACCGGCGCAGTTCCGCGGCGCCGGGTTCGGCACCGGCAGCGGGGACGACGTAGGCGCAGGTGCGTTCGCCCAGGTACGGATCCGGCACCGCGACGACGGCGGCGTCGAGCACGCCGGGATGGGCCATCAGGTGGTTCTCGACCTCTTCCGCGGCCACCTTCTCGCCACCGCGGTTGATCTGTTCCTTGGCCCTGCCGACGACTTCGAGGTGTCCCGACGGGTGCTGCCGCACGAGATCGCCGGTGCGGTAGAAGCCGTCCTCGGTGAACGCGGTCTTGTTGTGCTCGGCGGCGCGGTAGTAGCCGCGGATCGTGTACGGGCCGCGGGTCAGCAACGCGCCGATCTCCCCCGGCGCGACGACATCGTCCGAAGTGGACAGTGGGTCGTCCGGGTTCACGACGCGGATCTCGTCGTCCGGCGAGATCGGC
The DNA here is from genome assembly GCF_044547565.1 of Amycolatopsis sp. NPDC052450. Lineage (NCBI taxonomy): Bacteria > Bacillati > Actinomycetota > Actinomycetes > Pseudonocardiales > Pseudonocardiaceae > Amycolatopsis > Amycolatopsis sp. NPDC052450. The sequence goes on from NZ_JBIUAQ010000020.1 coordinate 18,866, forward strand.
CGTCCCTGCGTGGCGAGGACGTACTCGTCCGGATCGTCGAGCCGGGTGTAGCAGACCAGTCCCTCGGCCATGCCGAACACCTGCTGCAGACGGCAGCCCAGCGCGGGCCCGATCTTATCCGCCAGCTCACGAGCGCATTTGGCGCCGCCGACCAGGAGGACGTCCAAAGAGGACAGATCGCGGGTGGTCCGCGCGGCCGCCTGTGCCCACGCGGCGGCCAGCGGCGGCACGAGCCCGGTGATCGTCACGCCCTCGGCCTCGATCAGCCGGAACGCGGTGTCGGCGTCGGGACGCGGCGCGAACACCGTGGCCGCGCCAGCGTGCAGGGCACCGAGCAGGCCGGGCGAGCTGAGCGGGAAGTTGTGCGCGACCGGCAACGCGGCCAGGTACACGCTTTCCGGGCGCAGACCACAGATCCGGGCGCTTTCGCGGACGCTGTAGAGGTAGTCGTCGTGCGTGCGCGGGATCAGCTTGGGCAGTCCGGTACTGCCGCCGGACAGCTGGAGGAACGCGACACCGGCGGGATCCGGATCCGGCAGAGCGCGCGGAGTCGCCGCTTCGAGCACGGCGAACTCCTCCGTGCCGACGACGAAGACGTTGCGCACCGAAGGGATCTCGGCCGCGACCGCGCGCGCCATGGCCGCGTGGTCGAACCGTTCGTGCTCGCCGACGGTCAGGATCGCCGCGGCCTCGCTCTGCTCGGCGAAATGCCGCAGTTCGCTCGCCCGGTGCGCGGGGAGCGCGAACACCGGCAGCGCGCCCGCCCGCCACAGTCCGAAAACGACGGACGCGAACTCCGGCACGTTCGGCAGTTGCACGACGACCCGGTCACCCGCCTGGATCCCGGCCCCGGCGAACCCGGCGGCGAGCCGGTGCGCCCGCTCGTCGAGTTCGGCGAACGTCCAGCGGGCGGTCTCGCCGATCACGGCCGGACGTTCGGCGTACGCCTCGGCCAAGCTGGTCAGCAGCTTGCCGAAGGTCTGGCCGCGCCAGTATCCCGAAGCCCGGTACCGCGCCGCGGTTTCGGGCGGCCAGGGCACGTGATCCGGGTTCACGCCGCTCCCTCCAGGCCGAGCGCGCGCAGCATGGTGCCGAACTTCGCGCCGGTCTCGGCGAGTTCGGCTTCCGGATCGGAACCCGCCACCACACCCGCGCCGGCGAACAGCCGCACGGTGCGGTCACGGACCTCGGCACAACGGATGGTGACGACCCATTCACCGTCACCGTCCTGATCGGTCCAGCCGACCAGACCCGCGTAATAGCCCCGGTCCTCGGGTTCGAGCGCGGCGATGGTGTCGCGGGCGAGCGCTGTCGGCACCCCGCAGACGGCGGGTGTCGGATGCAGTGCCTCCGCCAGTCCGAGCGCGGAAGAACCGGCGTCGCCCGGGTCGGCGAGCCGTCCGCTGATCCTGGTCGAGAGGTGCCACATCGTGGGCGTGCCGATCACCTCGGGTTCGGCGGGGGCGTCGAGGTCGACGCAGAACCGGCCCAGCACTTCGGCCACCTGGGCGGCGACGTGGGCGTGTTCGGCACGGTCCTTTTCGGACGCCAGCAGATCGCTGATCCGGCGCGCGTTTTCGGCGTCGTCGGCCACTCGCGGCCGCGATCCGGCCAGCGGGTTGGCCGTCACGATCCGGCCGCGGCGGGAGACCAGCAGCTCCGGGCTCGCGCCGATCAGGGTGCGCGGCGCGGCATCACCCGGCGCGCTGACGTCGACGGCGAAGGCATGGGCGGCCGGGTCCGCGTGGACGAGGCGGGCCAGCAGCCGCGGCACGGCGACGGGGTCTCCGCCGGTGACGTCGAGGCAGCGGGCCAGCACGATCTTGCGCAGGCCACCGTCGCGGATCTCGTCCAGCGCCCTGGCGACGGCAGTGGTGTAGACCTCCGGCGCCGGCCGCGGCGTGACCGACCAGTTCCCGCCGAGCGGTGCCACCGGACCACTCTTCTTCGGTGGTCCGGCCCGGCGGACCACCGCGGGCACCACCAGGCTGCTCGGCGCGTCGGGCCGGAACCCGATCGCCCCGGCGACCACCGGTTCGTCCACTCCCGCCACCAAAGCGGCGTCGAGGATCTTGGCGGCGGCACGGGCACGTTTGCCCGGCGCCGCGTGCACCGGCGAGTACACCCCGTCGCCGAGGAGCGATCCTCGAGCGGACGAGTAGTAGAACGATCCGGGCAGGTACGCCGCCAGCAGATCGGCCGCCTGGTGGACCGGCCTTGGTCGGGCCGGTGCAGGTGAGGACACGACTGGATTCCCTTTCGCGAATACTACTGACCAGGTCGGCACCCGTGTGGTGCTGCGGTGCCATATGCGGCGCGGAACGCAACCCCCGGACGCGCCTTTTCGGTTAGCCTAACCTAATCGTACGGACCCGAAAAGTCTTCGTTGCGTCATCGAGATCACCCGCGGAGCGTGGCGCCGCCGTCGACGTAGAGATTCTGCATCGTGATGTGCCGCGCTCGATCGGAGGCCAAAAACAGGACGGCGTCGGCGATATCGCCGGGTTCGGCTATCCGGCCCAGCGGTATGCCGACGCGGTATTGCTCCGGATTTCCCGCGATGACACGGTCCGCGCCGTTCTCGTCCGTCCACAGTAGACGTTGCATCTCGGTGTCGGTCGAGCCGGGCGAGACGATGTTGCAGCGGATACCGGAACCGGCGAGTTCGAGCCCGAGGCACCGCGTCAGCATCGTCGCCGCGGCCTTCGAGGCGGCGTACGCGGCCATCCCGGCGCGCGGGACACCCGCCGCGTTCGACCCGACCGTCACCAGGACACCGCTCCGGCGAGGCACCATCCGGCGGGAGATCTCGCGAAGGACGGTGAAGACTCCGGTGGAGTTGACCGCGAACGTCGCCGCCCAGTCCTCATCGCTCGTCTCGCAGACCGACCCCGGCTTCAGCACGCCCGCGACGGACGCCCCGATCCCGATCGGCCCGAGTTCGCGTTCGACCTCGTCGACCACCCGCGCGACGGCCGCGGAATCCCCGACGTCCGCGACGAACGAGGTCACCCCGTCCCGGGAAGGCCCTTCGGTCAGGTCCACCGCCGCCACGATCGCGCCCGCTCCGACGAGCCCGTCCACGACGGCCGCCCCGATCCCGCGCGCGCCTCCGGTGACGAGCGCGACCTTGCCCTCGATCCCTTCCACGCCACAACCCCCGTTTCCCTATGCTTAGCCTTGCCTAAGCTAGCGGGCGGATCCGGACAAAGCGAGGGACCGACACCGGTGATCCGTGACACTTCCGTCCGGACGGGACCCGGTAAAAATGCCGTGGCACGTGCCACTTGTGTCTGCATTCCGGTCCCGGCTGGGTTCAGTCCGTGAGGGCCTCCTTCCCTACCCTGAAGGCAGGGAAGGAGGCCCTCGCTACCCGTGGTCGCCGGGCGTACCAGCTGCGCGTGAAGGACCCTTTTCCCGGTACATAAAGGCTGACAAGGGCGCCCTGCGGCGCTAACCGGGCAAGGGACAGGACAGTGGACCGCGTGTGGTTCCTTCGTCCCGCAAGGTGATCTGCGCGCTTCCGCCGAGCGCGTCCCTGGCGGTGCACACGATCTGGTCGACGGCCATCGCCGACAGCCCGGCGACGCCGATCGAGAGGGTCACCGTGACCCCGTTGGGCCCGGCGGTCTGGTCGAGGACCGCGGTGCCGGGCGGGACTTCCGTGGTGTAGTCCCGTTCCCGCTCGCTCTCGTCGGGTCCGGCGGCGAGCAGATCGATGGGGCTCGCCGGCGGGAGTTCCTCGGCGAGCGGGCGCAGCACCCGGACCGGCTGCCCGCCGGACAGGAAGTAGAGCACCGCGCCGTTGGCGGGCCCCGTCGGCGCCGGCGCTCCGGCGATCACCGCGCTGGGCCGGACACCGCAGCCCGCGACCACCGACGCGATCAAGAGCAGTGCGAACACGATCCGCTTCATTCCGTCACCACCCGGCGAGGCAGGCGCAGGGTGAACACGGCGCCGCCGTCGACGCCGTTGGCCGCGCTCAGGGTGCCGCCGTGCAGACGGGCGTTCTCCCAGGCGATCGCGAGACCGAGCCCGCTGCCGCCGGAGCGCGCCCTGGCCGAATCGGCCTTGTAGAACCGGTCGAACACGTGCGGCAGCACCTCGGGCGCCAGCCCCGGCCCGCGATCCGTGACCTCCAGCGTGATCCACTCCCCCGCTTCGGAAAGTCTCAGTGAGACCGGCTTTTCCCCGTGCCGCAACGCGTTGCCGGCCAGGTTCGCCACGATGACGTCCATCCGCCGCGGGTCCAGCCCGGCGAAGATCCCCGCGGGCAGGTCTCCTTCCACCTCGCCGGCCCAGCCGCGGATGCGCAGGCTCGCCGTGACCACCTCGGCGACGTCGACCTCTTCCGGTGCGAGGGCGGCGGCCCCGGCGTCGAACCGGGACACCTCGATGAGGTCGTTCACCAGCCGGGTCAGGTTGTGCGTCTCGTCGATGCTCATCCGCGCGGCACGTCCGGCGTCCCCCGGCAGCCGCGACGCCTCCTGCTCCAGCACGTCGGCGACCGCGGTCATCGCGGCCAGCGGGGTGCGCAGTTCGTGCGAGACGTCCGCGACGAACCGCCGCGCGTCGGCTTCCATCCGCCGCAACTCGCCGACATGCCGTTCCAGCGATTCGGCCGTCTCGTTGAAAGTCCGTGCCACGCCCGCCAGCTCGTCCGAACCGCGGACACTGATGCGGGCCCGCAGATCGCCCGCGCCCAGCCGTTGCGCCGCGTCGCCCAGTTCCCGCACCGGCCGCAGGACGCCACGCGCGGCCAGCAAGGCCAGTCCGATGGCGAAAACGAGCGCCACCCCGCCGATCAGCCAGGCACGGGTGGCGAGTTCGTCGATGCTCTGTTCCTCGGGAACCATGCTGCGGGCGATGTATGCCTCGATCCCCGAAGCCCGCTGCTGTCCACCGGGCAGCAGCACGGTGAACCTGGTGCCCACCACCAGCATCGGCTTGCCAGCGACGTCGACCCGTTGCCAGGCCACGTTTCCCGCCTGGACCCGCTCGCGGAGTCCCGGCGAGATCAGCGCCCGCATCTGCTCGTTCCCGCTCGACTTGTCCGCGTACAGCACCAGGGAACTCAAGTCGCGGTCGGACAGTTCGCCGCTGATCCGGCTCAGCGTCCCGTCGCCCGGCGGCAGCGGGCCGAGCGGGTACAGCGCGGTGGCCTTGTCGACCAGGACACGGGCGGTGGCGTCCTGTGCCTGCTGGAGGATCACGGTGCGGGACTGGACGTAGCCGAAGCCGGCGACCGTCGCCGCCGTGATCACGACCAGCAGGCTGAACGCCATCAGCAGCCGTGTCCGCAGACCCCAAAGCTTCACAGTGGCCCGAAGCGGTAGCCGAACCCGCGGACCGTCTGCACGTACACCGGCGCGGAAGAGTCGTCCTCGATCTTCGCGCGCAGCCGCTGCACACAGGCGTCGACGACCCGCGAGTCGCCGAAGTAGCCGTGCTCCCACACACTTTCCAGCAGGTACTGGCGGCTGAGCACCCGGCCCGGCACCTGGGTCAGTTCCAGCAGCAGCCGCAGCTCGGTCGGGGCGAGGGCGACGGGTTCGCCGCCTTTGGTCACCGTCAGCGCGGCACGGTCGATGCCGAGGTCGCCGTGGTGCTCGATCCCGGACGGCGCGGGCGCCGTGTGCGACGGCTGCCCGCTGCGGCGCAGCACCGCGCGGATCCGTGCCTCCAGCACCTGTGCCCTGGCGGGTTTGACCACGTAGTCGTCCGCGCCGGCGGCGAGGCCTGCCACCACGTCGATGTCCTCGTTGCGCGCGGTGAGCATGATGATCGGCAGGTCGCCCGCGGCCCGGATCCGGCGGCAGACCTCGAAGCCGTCCAGTCCGGGCAGCATCAGGTCCAGTACGACGATGTCCGGCGGCCGCGACGCGAGCCGCGCGAGACCCTCCTCGCCGGTGGCCACCGCGTCGACCGCGTGGCCGCGGCCGCCCAGCGCCATGCACAGCCCGTCACGCACGGCTTGGTCGTCCTCGATGAGCAGCACCCTGGGCATGCCGACGACTATCGCAGCGCCGGACGTGATCCGCTCGTCCATGACACGCCATGGTGCCCATCCTGTTTCCGCGGAGCGTTCGCGGAATGTCTTCGTTCTGTCACGGCGTGCTCCGTGCGGAACGGTGACATTTTCGTCGGCGTCCGCGCACGTCGCCGCGATCGGCCTCGGACAAGCGACGTCGACTGTGAACGGCATGAAAGAACTCGTGCTCGCGGCCATCACCCGCGTCCTCGCGGTGCTGCTGCTGATCCCGGCGTGGCTGCGGTCCCCCGGCAACGCCCGGCGGCTCGCCTGCGGCTGGGCACTGTCGCTGCGGTTCCCTGCCGAGAACCTCGCCGGGCTCACCGGCGGCACCCTCGACGCGTTCACCGCCGCCAGGACCGAGGCGTTCTGGCGGCACGGCACGCTCCTCGGCGTCACCTCCGGACATCGTGACGCCGCCGAGCAGCATCGGCTGTTCCTCGCCGAGGCCGGGCGAAAGCGGGTGCTGCCGCCGAAGGATTCCGCGCACGTCCGGGGTACCGCGCTGGACGTCCGGCCGCGCGAAGGCGCGCAGTGGCTGGAGGACCACGGTGCCCGCTTCGCGCTCTACCGGATCTACGACAACGAATGGTGGCATTTCGAGTACCGGCCCGGCGAAGCCCCGCCCGTGCGGTTACCGCATCCGGGCTGGCGGGCGGGTGTCACCCGGTGACGGTGATCCGCGGGGCCAGCGCCGCCAGGAAGTCGGCCGCGTCGAAGATCTTCCCTGCCGAGACGACCCCGGTCGCCTTGGTCCGCCCGTCGAGCACCCGCTGGACGGCCTCCACCACCAGCGGTGCCGTGATCGCGTAGATGTCCTGGCCCCGCGCGACGATCCGCCGTTCCGCGGCACCGGAGCGCACGACGACGTCGACCAGGAACTCCTGCGAAGACGCGCTGTCCGATCCCAGCGTGGGCGTCTCGGGTGTCACCACCTCACGAGCCGCGTTCACGGTCATGTACGTGGTCACCTCCGGGATGCCGAGGTGGGTCGGGACGGTGACGACGTCGGCCATCGTGAACTCGCCGAGCACGGCGCGGGTCCCGAGCGGCGAGGGGAAGTCCCAGTCCAGTTCCGGCAGCGCGTCGTCGCGATACTCGATCCGGCCGCCGGAGAACCGGATCCGCTGACCGCCTCGCCGTTCCCGCGACACCTTGCCCGCCGCGCGGGTCCCCTCGGTCGGCTGCCAGCTGCTCAGCGCGTAGGCGACGTGCGCTTCGTCCGCGGACGTCCAGTCGCCCATCGCGGCGGTGACCATCAGGTCGCCGAGACCGCCGAAGAACGCCATCGCCGGGATCACCGTCGCTCCCTCGGCACGGTCGCCGAAATGCGCGAAAGTGTCCATGTTCGCTTCGAGTTCCGCCGCCACGTCCAGATACGGGACACCCGCTCGCAACGCCGCTTCGATCACCGGAGCGGCGGTGTCGGCGAAGGGCCCGGCGGCGTTGATCACCGCGTGGGCACCCTTGAACGCGCGGTCGAGCGAAGCCGCGTCGTCGACCGACGCCTGCCGGATGTCGAGATCGGACCACGGCAGAGCGCGCAGTCTGGCCTTGTCACGCCCCACCGCCAGCACGCCGAAACCACGCTCGCGCAACTCCTCCACCACGAAGCGCCCGGTGTGCCCGTAAGCCCCGAACACCGCGACGTCGTACGTACCCATGAGGGGTTCTCCTGTCCTCGACTGATCCACTGTGGACCATCCTGTCGCCGGATCCCGACCGCCGACAGTGTCCGGAACGCCATCATGCGTACACTTTCGGACATGAGCACGGTCGCCCTCGCCGCCACTGACGGCATGCTGCACTTCGAACTGGCCATCGCCAACGAGGTCTTCGGCACCGGCCTGCCGGGATTCGACGGCCCCTGGTACGAACTCAGCGTCTGCGGATCGAAGCCGGTGAAGGTCGGCCGCTTCCTCCTCGAACCGGACCACGGGCTCGGCCATCTCGCGCGTGCCGACACGGTCATCGTCCCCGGCTGGGCCGACATCGACGTCGATCCGCCCGCGGACCTCGTCGACGCCGTGCGGGCCGCCCACGAAGCGGGCGCGCGGGTCGCATCCCTCTGTACGGGCGCGTTCGTGCTGGCGGCCGCCGGCCTGCTCGACGGCCGCCGCGCCACGACGCATTGGGCGCACACCGACGTCCTCGCCGCCCGCCATCCCCTGGTGGAGGTCGATCCGGACGTCCTCTACGTCGACAACGGCAGCGTGCTCACCTCGGCGGGCAAGGCCGCCGCGATGGACCTGTGCCTGCATCTGGTCCGCTCCGACCACGGTTCGGCGATCGCGAACACCGTGGCCCGCCGCCTGGTCGTCCCGCCGCACCGCGCGGGCGGGCAGGCCCAGTTCGTCACCGCCCCGGTGCCCGAACAGGACGACCATCCGCTCGGCGGCCTGCTCCCCTGGATCACCGAACGGCTGGACCGGCCGCTGACCGTCGAGGATCTGGCCCGCCACGCCAACATGAGTTCCCGCAATCTGGCGAGGCATTTCCGCTCGGCGACCGGGACGACCCCGTTGCGCTGGCTGCTGAACCAGCGCATCCGCCGCGCGCAGGAGCTCCTGGAGCGGACCGACGACAGCGTCGACCTGATCGCGGAGGCCACCGGGATGGGCACCGCCGCGACACTCCGTCGGCACTTCAACCGGACCGTCGGCGTGCCGCCGGACAGCTACCGCCGCACCTTCCGCGCGGCTATCGCAGCCGCGCCGTGATCAGCTCCGCGACGGCCGCCATCCCGGCTTCGTTCGAGTGATAGGGAACGCGTCCCGGCGCGGCCGCGTACCCGCCGTAGGCCGACTAGCGCCCTGGGAAAGGGCTTTGCCCAGCCGCCGCAGTCCTTCGGCGATCGTCTCCGGCGCGTGCGTGGCGAACGTGAGCCGCAACGCAGACCGGTCCGGCTCCCCCACCTGGAACGCCGAACCGGGCACGAAAGCGACGTCGTGGCGCAACGCTTCGGGAAGCAGCGAATCCGTGTCCGCGGCGCCGGGAAGGGTGACCCAGACGAACATCCCGCCGTCCGGATCGGTCCAGGTCGTGCCGGGCGGCGTGATCGCGGGCAGCTCGGCCAGCATCGCGTCGCGGCGCACACGGTAGGTCGCGCACAGTTTCCGCACGTGGGCGTCGATATCCGCGGCGGCCAGGTACTCGGCCGCCGCCGCCTGATCGACCGTCGAGGTGTGCAGATCGCTCGCCTGCTTGAGGATCGCGACGCGGCGCAGCAGGTCCCTCGGCGCCCGGAGCCACCCGAGCCGCATCCCCGGGGCGATCACCTTCGAGAAACTGCCCAGATAGATCGCGCGCTCGGCGAGTTCCGGACGGGCCGACATCGGTTCTTCGCGTTCGCCGCGATATCGCAGTTCGTGGTATGGATCGTCCTCGACGAGCCAGAACCCGTGGCGCGCGATGACATCCGCGAGCGCACGACGCCTGCTGGGACTGATCGTCCGGCCGGAGGGATTCGAGAACGTCGGGACCAGGTACAGCAGCGACGGCCGTTCCCTGGCCGCGATCTCGTCCAGCGCGGCCGGGTCGATCCCCTCCGAGTCGCCGGGAACGGGCACGATCCGCGCCTCGGCGAGCTGGAAGCACTGCAACGCGGACAAGTACACCGGTTCTTCCACCAGGACGGTGGCTCCGGGATCGAGCAACGCGGTGCTCAGCAGCTGAAGCCCCTGCTGTGAACCCGTGGTGATCAGAAGATCGTCCACAGTGGCCGGGAGTCCGCGACCGGCCAGCCGCCGCGCGAGCAGCTCGCGCAGCCGCGGATTCCCTTCGGTGGGCGAATACTGTAACGCGGACTTGTCGGCGAGTGCCCGGTCGAAGGCGGCGCGGAGGCCGTCCACATCGAACAGTTCCGGCGCGGGCATGCCGCCGGCGAAGGAGATCACGCCCGGACGGGCGGTGAGCGCGAGCAGATCGCGCACGGGAGAACTGGTGACGCCGTCCATACGACGGGCGAGGGGAAGAGACATGAAGGCTCCTCGGGAGAAACGTGCGGCTCCAGTGCAGCAGCCGGGGATCTTCCCGCGCGAGCAAGCAACTGCCGCCAGGATATCAGCGGTCCGGCTCCCCTAGGCTTGTCTTCGTGCCTCTCGTGGAAATCACCTACGCGCCCCATCTTCCCGAAGCCAAGCTGCGTGAGCTCGGTTCGGTTCTGCCGCATCTCGTGTCCGTCGCCGTGGAGTGCCCCGAGGAGCCCTACGACGGCGACCTCCAGCCGGGCGACGTGGAACTGCGGTTCCGCACGCCGGGACCGTTCGACCGGTTCGGGCTCGATCTCCTGGTCGAGGTCCGCTCGAAGTGGTTCCCGAGCCGGGCGGACAACCGGCAGGAGCGGGTGGACCTGCTGCGCACGAGCATCGAATCCGCGACCGGCATCGACGACGTCGGCGTGTACCTCTCACTGCCCGTCGCGGCCTGGTCGCAATCGGACTAACGCTCCCCGAACACATGCTGCCGGACGAACGGGCTCCGGAACTTCCCGTCCGGGTCCAGTTCGGTGGCCAGCGCCCGGAAATCGGCCAGCTTCGGGTAGTCCGCGGCGTGGTGGAACAGCTTCCCCCAGTGCGGCCGGACACCGAAGGGCGCCAAGCGTTCCTCCATGACGGGCAGTAGCGCGCGAACCGCGTCTTCGTCCGGCTGCCAGGTGAAGTGCAGTGCCAGCCTGTCGCCGCCGTGGAACGGGCTGAGCCACAGGTCGTCCCCCGCGACCGTGCGGATCTCCGAGGTGAGCAGGACGGGCGCCAGCCGGTCCCCGATGCCGCGCATCGCCTCCATCGCCGCGACGGCGTGCCAGATCGGCACGAAGTACTCGGTCTGGAGTTCGTTCCCCACGCTGGGCGTGAAGTCGAGGCGGAAATGCGGGATCCGTTCGTGCCACGGCCCCGGGACCCCGAGCTGCCGCGTGCAGTTGTCCGCCGGGATACCCGCCGCGTGAGCGGGATGCCGCGGCCCGTCCGCCGCCTTCGCGCCGAAGAAGTCCGCGCCCGGCCGCCCCGGCCCCTTGACCCACACCTGGTCGATCGTCTCGCGGGCCCAGTTCGTGAACAGGCTGACGCTGTAACCCGCGTCCTGGATCTCTTCGAAGTGCTCGTACGCCGACTCCCACGGCAAGCCGTCGAAGACGTCCTGGCGGAGGTCGAAGGACGGCACCAGATCGAGGGTCAGCCGGGTTACCACGCCCAGCGCACCGAGGCCGACGACCACACCGTCGTGCCGTGAGTACGTCTTCACCTCACCGTCCGCGGTGACCAGCTCCAAACCGGACACCGCCGACGCGAGACTCTGGTTGCGCCGCCCGGAACCGTGGGTCGCCGTCGCGACGGTGCCCGCCACCGTGCAGTGGGGCAGCGAAGCGAGGTTGGCCAGCGCGAACCCTGCCGCATGCGCCTGGATGGCGACGTCACCGTAACGCGCCGCCGCCGGCACCGTGACCGTCGCCGCGTCACTGTCGAGTCCGGCCACCTGGTCGAGCCCGGCCAGGTCGATCTGGACACCGCCCGGGAAGTCCGCGATGTCGTTGAAGCAATGCCTGCTGCCCAGTGCCTTGACCGCCGTCGCCCCGGCGACGGCTTCCTGGACCTCTTCGACGGTCCGAGGGCGAAGAATGCGGTCTGCGGTGAAAGTCTGATTCCCCGCCCAGTTCGTCTCGCGCACCAAGCCCCTTTTCCTTACGGCGTCCGGCCCCCGAGCCTACCCAGGCTAGATTGCCGGGTATGACTTCACGAGGAGGTCGACCCTGACGGGCATTCCCGGCGAACTGGTGTCCATCGCCCTCCTGCTGATCGTCCTGGCCTTCGCGGTCATCCGGCCACGCGGCCTTCCGGAGGCGGTCGCCGCCGTCCCCGCCGCGGCCATCGTGCTGGCCGCCGGGGCGATCTCGTTCCCCGACGCCGTCGACGAGGTGGCCAGGCTCGCCCCGGTCGTCGGCTTTCTCGGCGCGGTCCTCGTCCTGGCCAAGTTGTGCGACGACGAAGGCCTGTTCCAGGCGGCCGGGACGCTCATGGCCCGGTTCGGCCGGGGACGGCCGCAGCGGCTGCTGCCCGCGGTGTTCGTGGTCGCCGCGGCGGTCACGGTGGTGCTCAGCCTGGACGCCACCGTCGTCCTGCTGACCCCGGTCGTGTTCGCCACCGCCGCGCGGATGGGCGCGCGGGCCAAGCCGCACGCCTACGCCTGCACGCATCTGGCGAACTCGGCCTCGTTGCTGCTGCCGGTGTCCAATCTGACCAATCTGCTCGCCGTCGCCGCGACCGGTATCTCGTTCCTCCGGTTCACCGCGCTGATGACGCTGCCCTGGCTCGCGGCGGTGCTCACCGAGTACCTGGTGTTCCGCCGGTTCTTCGCCGCCGACCTGGCGGCGCGGGCTCGTGGCGGCAAAGCGGTCCCGGCCGCGAAGGTCCCGGCGTTCGTCTTGGTCGTGCTCGCCCTGACGCTGGCCGGGTTCGTGCTCACCTCCTTGCTGGACATCAGTCCGGCCTGGGCCGCGTTCGCCGGTGCCGCCGTCCTGGCCTGCCGCGCCCTCGCACAGCGGCGGACCTCGCCCGCCGCCATCGTGCGGTCGGCGAGCATCCCGTTCCTCGCGTTCGTGCTCGCACTGGCGATCGTGGTCCGCGCCGTCGTCGACAACGGGCTGGACGAGGCGCTCAGCCACCTGGTGCCGGCTTCGAGCTCGTTCCTAGCCCTGCTCGGCGCCGCCACGGTGGCGGCCGTCCTCGCCAACCTGATCAACAACCTGCCCGCGGTGCTCGTACTGCTGCCGCTCGCCACCGCGGGCGGGACCCCGGTGGTGCTGGCCGTGCTGATCGGGGTCAACCTCGGGCCGAACCTCACCTACGTCGGTTCACTGGCCACGCTGCTGTGGCGGCGGATCCTGCACCGGCACGACACCCGGCCCGATCTCGGCGAGTTCACCCGGCTCGGGTTGCTCACGGTTCCGGCGTCCATCGTGCTCGCCGTCGCCGGCTTGTGGACCGGGCTGATCCTGCTGCCCTGACTTCCGCTCAGTGAGAGGATGCCCGGATGGCCGGGAATCTCTCCACGCCGGGCGCCGGCGTCACGTCACGGGCGTTCGCGCTGCTCGGCGCGTTCGACGTCGACCATCGTGAACTGTCACTGACCGAACTCGCGGGCCGGGCCGGCCTGCCGCTGCCCACCGCGCACCGGATCGCCCGCGAACTCGTGGGCCTTGGCGCGCTGGAGCGACGCGAGGATCGGTACGCCGTCGGCAGGCGGCTGTGGGACATCGGCCTGCTCGCGCCCGTCCAGTTCGAGCTGCGGCAGGTCGCCGCTCCCTTCCTCCAGGACCTCTACGGCGCGACCGGCGCCACCGTGCACCTCGGCGAGCGGGACGGCGTTCAGGTGCTCTATCTCGACCGGCTCTCCGGGAACGCGTCCGTGCCGGTGGTCAGCCGGATCGGCGGACGGCTGCCGCTGCACGCCACCGGCGTCGGAAAGGTGCTGCTGGCCTGGGCTCCGGAGGACGTCCAGCGGCAGGTCCTCGCCTCCCTGACCCGCGTCACGCCGTACACCGTCACCCAGCCCGGACGGCTCCGCGAGCAGTTGCGGCGCGTCCGCCGGGAGGGTTTCGCGCAGACCGTCGAGGAGATGAGCCGAGGCGCCTGCTCGGTCGCCGTCCCGATCCGGCCGTCCGGTGGCGAGGTCGTCGCGGCGCTCGGCCTGGTCGTCCCGGATCTGAGCCGCGGCCGGGCGCGGCTGGTGTCCGCGCTCCAGGTCGCGGCCGCCGGAATCGGGCGGAGCCTGCCGGTCTCACTGAGTGGAAGCGAACGCTAGGAGTTCGCCCGCCCCGCGATCAGACTCCGGTCATGCGAACCCCAGTCGCCATCGTCGGGGCCGGCCCGGCCGGACTGCTCCTGTCGCATCTTCTCGACCTGGCAGGGGTCGAATCGGTGATCGTGGAGACCCGCTCGCGCGAGTACGTCGAGGCGCGGATCCGGGCGGGCATCCTCGAACAGTCCACAGTGGACCTTCTTCGTGAGGCAGGCTTGGCGGACCGGCTCGACCGCGAGGGCGACGAACACCGCGGCATCTACCTGCAGTGGCCGCGGGAACGGCACCACCTCGACTTCGTGGACCTGGTCGGGCGAAGCGTCACCGTGTACGGCCAGACCGAGGTGACGAAGGACCTCGGCAAGGCGCGAGCGGCAGCCGGTCAGCAGATCCACTACGAGGTGGCCGACACCGCCGTGCACGACATCGAGACCGACCGGCCCTACCTCACCTTCACCGACGCGGACGGCACACCTCAGAGGCTCGACGCCGACGTCATCGTCGGCTGCGACGGCTCCTTCGGCCCTTGCCGCACCGCGATCCCCGACGCCGCGAAGCAGACTTGGGAACGCACCTACCCGTATTCGTGGCTCGGTGTCCTCGCCGACGTCGCCCCGTCGACCGACGAACTCATCTACGCCTGGCATCCCGACGGTTTCGCGATGCACTCGATGCGTTCGGCCACCGTCAGCCGGCTGTACCTGCAAGTGCCCAACGGCACCGACATCGGCACCTGGTCCGACGACCGGATCTGGGCGGCGCTCGCGACCCGGCTCGGCCACGGCCAGGACGGCTGGACGCTCACGCCAGGCCCGATCACCGACAAGAGCGTGCTGCCCATGCGCAGCTTCGTGCAGCAACCCATGCGGCACGGCCGCCTGTTCCTCGCCGGCGACGCCGCCCATATCGTGCCGCCCACCGGCGCCAAAGGCCTCAACCTCGCCGTCGCCGACGTCGCCCTCCTGGCCCCCGCCCTTTCGGCTCTGGTGCGGGACAAGGACTCCACGCTCGCCGACGCCTACTCCGACACCGCACTGCGCCGGGTCTGGCGATGCACGCATTTCTCGTGGTGGATGACGACGATGCTGCACCAGTCGGACGATCCGTTCGACCGGCAGCTGCAGCTTTCGCAGTTGCGGTGGCTGGCGCGGAGCGAAGCGGGGCGGGCGGGACTGGCGGAGAACTACGCGGGTCTGCCGATCGGTTTCTGAACCGGATGAGCGGACGGCGGGTTCACGGCTTTCACCTTGAGCCGTGCGGTGCGCGCGACGTCGCCATTTCGCGGCAATGCCAAACCGGTGAAGCACCCGGTCGGCCACTCACCGTCCCTGTCGCCATTTGGCGGCAATGACGGAACTGGCTGAGCGATGGCCGCCCTGGACACGGCACCCGCGCCCTAACAGGCGTTACCGCGAAACGGCAACGACAAAGACCAACCGCAACCCACGGCTTACCGGCAGGCTTATGAGAGCCGGACACCAGGCGTCGCCGTTTGGCGGCAACGCCACACCGACGAACCCAAGCCAGCCACTCGCCGCACCCCCCTACGTCGCCGTTTCGCGGCAACAACCGAGCCCTCACCGCCAAGCCTGACTCATCCCGACCGTCACCTTCGCGCGGCAACCTCACCGCAAGCCCGCCATCCATGCCGTCGCCGTTCCACGGCAACACCTCAGAATGGCAGGGAATCCGGCCGCGGCTCGTGCAGCGGCGGCGGAGTGCTGGTGTGGGTCTGCCCGGTGGGCGTGGTGACGGTGAGGCTGCCGTCGGGGTCGAGGCGATAGATCCAGCCGGGTTCGTCCTTCAGCCGGTGGTCACGACGGCAGTAGGTGACCAGATCGGCCACGTTCGTCTCGCCCTGGAACTGCCAGGGGATCGAGTGGTCGAGTTCGCAGGTGTGGGCGGCCCGGTCGCAGCCGGGTCTTCGGCACTCGCGATCCCGCACTCGGACGAACTCGGCCGTCGCCGCGTCCGGGCGATATCGCGTTCTGCCCAGGTCGTGGACTTGGCCGCTGAGCGGATCGGTGATGATGCGCCGGAGGACGGTGTCCGGTCCGGTGGCGATGTGACGGCCCAGCCCTGCCGGGATGTAGCCGTGTCCGGCCATCTTCACGGGGTCGTCGTTCAAGCCCAGGTAGGTGGTGAGGTCCATGTACAGGAACACCTCGGCGCGCTCGGAGACGCCACCCTGTCCACCGAGGAGCAGGTCGAGCGCGATATCGGCGCGGAGCTGGTCCATCGTCCGCGTATCCCCCTGGTTGCGAAGCGCTCGCGCTTCACGGTGAATTCGTTGGTACGCCGCGGTGACCTTCTCGACCGGGCCGTCCACCACCTCGATCGACGCGACTCCGGCGTCGCCTTGAGCCATGGACAGGCGGCGGCCTTCCCTGCGCTCGGCCGTCCGTCTTTCGGCGCCGGATCGGTCGGCCCTCGTCGCCGCGTAGCTCGCGGCCTTCCTGACCTGTTCACTGTTCTTGTCCGGCAACCGCGACTCCAGTGCCGCATCGGCGACCAGGGAGTCCTCGTCGGACAGCCATGCCGTCGCTTCGGCCACCTTCCGTGCGGCGAACCCGCTCACCTTTCCGCGGTCCATCAACGACAACGTCCGCGGCAGCCGCGACGTCAACGCCACCCCCGTCGCCACGAGAGAACCGGCGAAACCGTCCACAAGAGACAGTTCCAGCGCCACTTCCTGCACCACACTCCGCACGCCACCGCGCACCTTGCTCAACCGCGACAGCGCCCGATACCGCAGCGCCTCGATGCGTGCCAGCGCGACACCGGCTTGCTTCGCGACCAGCAGAGAATCCTTGTCGTCCAACGAATCCACTAACGCATTGATCTCCTCCAAACGTTCGGGAGCGGCGATTTCCTCGAGAACGGCCTTGAGTTCGGCCCCAGTGGTAGCCACGGAACGAACCTACAACCGACCACCGACAAAAACCGGAGCGAGCCTCAGCGCGCCAGGCTGAGCCGCCGTTCCCGATGCGCTGTCATGTACACCGGCGTGTTCACGACCCCGTACCCGCGATACCCGCCGATCCGTTGCACCACCTCGAAAAACACCCGCGAGCCGACCAGTTCCGTGCAGAAGTGCAGGAACTCGCCGGACGCGTCCCGGTCGTACAGCACCGAATTTTCGCGCAATGCCGGCGAAAACGGGAGATCGAACCGCGCATCGAGGTCGTCGTAGTAGTTCCCGGGGATCGAAAGCAGTGGCGCACCCGCCTCGCGCAGAGCTCGCGCGACGGCGATGGCGTCGTCGCAAGCGAGAGCGATGTGTTGTGGCGACGACACTCCCGGCGCCCACTCCCCTCGCCGCACCAGGGCGCTGTCCAACGTCAACCGGACGTCCTGGTCGCCGACCGCCCGGCTGCGCACGAGCCCGAACGGCGCCGCGAATTCCGAAACCGGTTCCGGTCGGAGGCCCAGGACCGAACGGTAGAACAGGGTCGCCTCGTCGAAGTGGTCGAAGGGTTGGGTCAAGGCGACGTGGTCGATGCCGGTGATTCCCAACCCTGACGGCGCGGTCCCGGACGGAACGAAGTCGCGCAACCATTCGTCGTTGCCACAGAAGAAGATCTCGGTCCCGTCCGG
The DNA here is from genome assembly GCF_044547565.1 of Amycolatopsis sp. NPDC052450. Lineage (NCBI taxonomy): Bacteria > Bacillati > Actinomycetota > Actinomycetes > Pseudonocardiales > Pseudonocardiaceae > Amycolatopsis > Amycolatopsis sp. NPDC052450. Next base: position 36,288 of record NZ_JBIUAQ010000020.1, read on the forward strand.
CGCGGCGACAGCGGACAGGTCCGCCTCGTCCGGACCGTGCTCGCGGGGCAGCACCGGCGCGAGCAACGTCTCCGCGCGCCGCGCCGATCCGGCCGGGTTCGCACTGGTCAGGCCGAGGGCACTGATCGCACCCTCCTCGGTCGCTTCGTTCACCAGCAAGCGCGCCGATCCCTGTTGCCACAACTGGACCGGCTTCGAGCGGTGGGTCCCGACGTGGGTGAAGCCGAGATCCGCGAGCACCGTTCCCGAAACGGCCAGCTCCGCGAACGCGTGCCCATCCAGGCGAGGAGCCCCGGGAATCTCAAGGGTGCCAACGGATTCACGCAAGGCCACCAGTGATCGCATGGCGTCGACGGCCGCGGGTCGCGGGTCCGCCTGCCGGAACACGTCGTTGAACACCTCCAGCGAAAGCGGCCCTCGATAACCCGCCGCCAAGACGTGACCGGTGAACGTGGCCAGGTCGAACGCGCCTTGACCAGGGAAGAGCCGGTGATGCCTGCTCCAGTGCAGCACGTCCATGTCCAGCAGCGGCGCGTCGGCCAGCTGCAGGAAGAAGATCTTCTCCCCCGGAATGGTCCGGATCGCGCGGGGATCGCTACGCCGCGAAAGGATGTGGAAGCTGTCGAGGCAGACCCCCAAGGCCGCGTGATCGGCCCGCCGGACGATCCGCCAGGCGTGCTCGTACGTGTTCACGAACCGGCCCCACGCAAGGGCTTCGTAGGCGACACGAATTCCGCGCGACGCGGCCAGCGAAGCCAGTTCGTGCAGCTGCGAGGCGGCGAGATCGTCGTCGTCGACGGCGTCGGGCGAGACCGACGAACACACCAGGACGGTGTCCACGCCGAGTTCGGCCATGAGGTCGAACTTCCGGCACGCCCGGCGGAGGTTCGACCGGAGCACGTCCGGCGGCACCGCCTCGAAGTCACGGAAAGGCTGGTAGAGATCGATCGTGAGACCGAGATCGGCGCAGAGCCGCCGGATCTCCGAAGGCGACCTCCGTGAGGCGATCAGGTCGTTCTCGAAGATCTCGACCCCGCCGAAGCCGGCCGCGGCGGCCGCGGCGAGTTTGTCCTCGAGCGTGCCCGACAGGCAGACGGTCGCGATGGCGGTGTCACCGGGCATGGGCGGGTTTCCCTTCCAGCGCTTCGAAATGACGGATCATCCGGTCGGCGTCCGGCTCCGCGCCGGTGAAGAGACGGAACGAGTCCGCCGCCTGGAAGACCACCATCCCGCCGCCGTGCAGCGTCCGGCATCCGCGCTCCCGCGCCTGGTTCAGCAGCGTGGTCTCCAGCGGCCGGTACACGATGTCGGCCACCCACATCCCGGGCCGCAGCGATTCGGCGGGAACCGGCGTTCCCGGATACGCGGCCATCCCGGTCGGCGTGGCGTGGACGAGGCCGTCGGCGGTCCGAACGTCTTCGAGGGAGCCGGAAAGGGCGCGGTCGTCGCCGAACCGCTTCCGCAGTCCGGCCACCAGGGTCGCGGCTCGCGCGGAGTCGACATCGTGGACGATCAGCCGTCCGGTTCCCAGTGAGAGCAGGGCATGGGCCACGGCGGCGCCCGCCCCACCAGCACCGAGGAGGACGACCGTGTCCATGTCGGCGTCGGGCAGTCCTCGGATGAGGTTGCGGGCGAAACCGGTCGCGTCCGTGTTGTACCCGGTCGCCACCCCTTCGCGGAACACCACCGTGTTCACCGCGCCGAGTGCGGCCGCGTCGGGCGCGATCTCGTCGAGGTACGGCAGCACTTGTTGTTTCACCGGATGGGTGATGTTGAGGCCGTCGAAACCCGCGGTCCGCGCGGCGGCGAGCACCTCGCCGATCGGCATCCTCAGCACGTCGAGGTCGAGCCGCCGGTAGAGATAGCGCAGCCCGAGTTCGTCGGCTTCCCGTTCGTGCAGCGCCGGGCTCAGTGACGGCCCGATGCCGGTGCCTGCCAGGCCGATGAGGTAGCTGGTCACCAAGATCCTCCGTGGATGCCGAGCCGAGTTAATGTACGAACTAGTGAGTTCACTGTAGCGCGGACCGGCCGACGCGAGAAGGGCTGCGCTAGAGTGGGGCCTCCACCAGCGGTTCGGAGGGAGTCAGGTGGCCGCACCGTCGTCCGAGGTCGAGCGCCAGCGCGACAAGGAACGCACCCGCGCCGAAATCCTCGCGGTGGCCACCAGAGAGTTCGCCGACAAGGGTTACGCCGGCGCGCGAGTGGACGAGATCGCCGATCGTACGAGCACCACGAAGCGGATGATCTACTACTACTTCGGCGGCAAGGAGCAGCTCTACGTCGCCGCGCTCGAGCGGGCGTACGCGACCATCCGCGCCCTCGAACAGGATCTGGACGTCGACCACCTCGAACCCGAGGACGCGATCCGTCAGCTCGCCGAGCTCACCTTCGACCACCACGAGGCGAACCCGGACTTCATCCGGCTCGTGAGCATCGAGAACATCCATCACGGCGAGCACATCGCGCGGTCCGAAGCCTTGTCGGGCATGGCGAATCCGGCCCTCGACGTGCTCACCCGCATCCTCGACCGCGGCCGGGAAACAGGCCGGTTCCGCGACGACGTCGACGCGCTGGACGTACACATGGTGATCAGCTCGTTCTGCGTGTTCCGCCTCGCGAACCGGCACACCTTCTCCGCGATCTTCGGCCGCGACATGCTCGACCCCGCGCGCCGCGCGCACTATCGCCTGATGCTGGGCGACCTGGTGATCGAGTACCTGACGGCCTGAAATCCCGGCTCTTGACAACCGGGGCACCGTCTCGCACGCTGTATTAACTAACTAGATCGTACATTGCTGGATAGTACATTGGAGCGTCGACGTGGCCTCTCCCCCTCCTGTCACGCAAGGCATGCCCCGCAAGGCCGCGCTGGCGGCCTGGATCGGCAGCGCACTGGAGTATTACGACTTCTTCATCTACGGAACCGCCGCCGCGCTGGTGTTCAACAAGGTCTTCTTCCCGGCCTCCTCCCCCGCCACCGGAACTCTGCTGGCGCTGGCGACCTTCGGCGTCGGATACCTGGCCCGCCCGGTCGGCGCGTTCGTGCTCGGGCACGTCGGCGACCGCCTCGGCCGCAAGAAGGTCCTGGTGTTCACGCTGTTGCTGATGGGCGCCACGACGTTCCTCGTCGGCTGCTTGCCGACCTATGCCTCCATCGGCGTGCTCGCCCCGGTCCTGCTGGTGGTTCTCCGCCTGCTGCAAGGGCTTTCGGCCGCCGGCGAACAGGCGGGCGCCAACTCGATGTCGATGGAGCACGCGCCTGCCCACCGGCGCGGCTACTACACGAGCTTCACCCTCAGCGGCACCCAGGCCGGCCAGATCCTCGCCACCGCGGTCTTCCTGCCGATCGCCGCGCTCCCCCAGGAACAGCTGCTCACCTGGGGCTGGCGGATCCCGTTCTGGTGCAGTGCCGTCGTGGTGGTGGCCGGCTTCGTGATCCGCCGCAAGATCGACGAGACCCCGGTGTTCGAACAGAACCGGTCCGACGTCGCCAAACTGCCGGTCGCCGTACTGTTCCGGACGCACTGGCAGGACGTGCTCCGCGTCGTCGCCGCGGCCACCATCGCCTCCGTCAGCACGATCTTCACCGTCTACGCGCTGAGCTACGCGGTCAACACGGTCGGGCTCGAACGCGGGCCGATACTGTGGGTCGGCGTACTGGCCAATGTCGTCGCACTGCTCGCGATCCCTTTCCTGGCAGGACTTTCCGACCGGATCGGCCGCAAACCGGTGTTCATCGCGGGCTGTCTCGCCTGCGCCGTGCTGATCTTCCCGTACCTGTGGTCCATTTCGGACGGTTCGTATCCGCTGATCTTCGCGCTCGGCATCCTGCTGTTCGGTGTCGCCTACAGTGCCGTCAACGGGGTGTGGCCGTCGTTCTACGGTGAGATGTTCAGCGCGAAGGTCCGCCTTTCAGGGATGGCGATCGGCACCCAGATCGGGTTCGCCATCGCCGGGTTCGCCCCGAGCGTGGTGGCCGCGATCGGCTCGGGGAAGGAGGACTGGCTCGGCGTCGCCGTCTTCACCGCCGCCGTCTGCCTGCTCAGTGCCGCGGCGGCGCTCACCGCCCGCGAAACGCACCGCGTCCCGACCGCAGACCTCGGCACGGCCGCTCAGAACGCCGGCCAGCCTCGTCGCAGGAAGACGAAAGCGGCTTCCAGTGCCGCGGCGGGATCCGGCTCGGCGCCGGCCAGGTCCGGGACCTCCAGGACATAGCGGGCCAGCAATCGCACGGAGAAATCGTCCTGTCCGGCCTCTTCGGCGATGACCTTCGTGAGCGCGTCCTCGCAGCCCGTCCACAATGTCCTGGCGTAGGCGCGCAAGGCCGGGGTGGCGATCACCAGATCCGCGACCCGGCGCGCCAAGGGGCCGGGATCCGGATCGAACGGGCCGCGAGTGGCGAGGAAGTCCCGCAAGGCTTCCAGGATCGAGACGCCCTTGGCGCGTTCGCGCACGGCGGCGACGAGCGCTGCTTCGCGTTCTTGACCATGGCCGAGGATCAGCGCCTCCTTGCCACCCGGGAAGTGCGCGAACAGCGTGGACACCGCAGTGTCCGCCGCGTCCGCGATCTCGGCGACGGTGACGTTGTCGAAGCCCCGTTCCAGGAACAGTTCTCGCGCCGCCTCTGACAGGGCCTGGCGAGTCGCCGCCTTCTTGCGTTCACGCCTGCCCGGCTCGGTGCGTTCCATACGACCACCTTACTCGAAGTGACTCCGAAATCGTAACAAGTGTATGTTCGGAGTGACTTCGATTTTGAGGAGCGCGTCATGAGTGACTGGGACGTCCACCACCTGCCCCGAGCCGACGGCAAGACCTTCCTGGTCACCGGCGGTAACGCGGGGATCGGCTACTTCGTCGCCGAACAGCTCGCCTGCTCCGGGGCCACCGTGCTCCTCGGCAGCCGTAACGCCGCCAAGGCCGACGCCGCGATGGCCTCGATCCGGTCCCGGGTCCCGGACGCGAGACTCGGGCACCTGCGGCTCGATCTTTCCGATCTTTCCTCCATCAGGTCCTCTGTGGACACCATGGAGATCGAGCGGCTGGACGCCGTCGTCTGCAACGCGGGCGTCCTCCTGGAGGACCAGCCGAGGCAGGAGACCGCCGATGGCCTCGAACTGACCTTCGCCACCAACCATCTCGGGCATTTCGTGCTGACGCATCGGCTGATGCCGTTACTCGAAGCGGCGGAGGCCGGCCGCGTCGTCACCACGGGCAGTTTCGTCGGCAAGTCCGCGGAACTCGATCTGGACGATCTTCAGAGCAAACGCGACTACCAGCCCAAACGCACCTATGCGCGCTCGAAGCTGGCGCAGATGCTGTTCGCCTTCGAACTGGACAGGCGGCTGCGCGCGGAAGGCAGCACGGTGCTGAGCGTCGTCGACCATCCCGGCGGCGCGCTCGACTCGCTGACCCCGCCGAGGCCGGTGCACGCGTCGCCGGGCGGACGGAAGTTCCCGGCCGGGCTTCTGTTGCAGGGCAAGGAAGCCGGCGCCTGGCCCGCCGTACGCGCCGTTCTCGACCCCGCCGTACGCGGTGGCGAGATGTTCGGCCCCCGGGTGTTCGGCCTGCGCGGTGAACCCCGGCGGAAACCGGTCCGCGGCAGGCTGGCCGACACCGCGCTCGCCGCCCGGTTGTGGGCGGCGAGCGCGGAGCTCATTCGGTGACGTCGGCGGCTTCCGGTTCGGATCGGCGAGACCGCAGGCCCAGCAGCAGGTCGATCACCAAGAACGCCAGCAGGCTGAGGCCGAACAGCGGCACGAACCAGCCGATCGCGGCCGCGAGGACGAGAAGACCTGCCACCAAGGCGGGCGGGGCCTTTCGCCACTGCCCACGCGGGATGGGCCGCCCGAAGGTCAATCCGGTGGCCCGGGCCGGCCTGCGCCGCCACCACATCCGGTAGCCGAGCACGACCAGCGTGACCAGCCCGCCGCCGAGCAGGAGCAGCAGGATCTGGTTGGGCCAGCCGAACAGCACGCCCATATGCGCGTCGATCCCCCAACGGGCGAGCTTCGCCATCAGTGGATAGTCGTCGAACCGCACCTCGCCGAGGATCTGCCCGGTGGTCCCGTCGACCGCGACGGCGTCGACCTGCGTCGGCCAGCCGCGCTCGACTTCCGCCACCTGCCAAGGACCGCCGGGTTTGGCAGGCAGTCCGATCTCGACGGCGGCCGCGTCGATCCCGGCGGCACGGGCCGAAGCGAGCATCGCGTCCACACTCTCGGGTTTCGCGGCGGGTGCTTCACCGTGACCCGCGTGTCCGTTGTGTCCGGCATGCTCGTCGGCGCCGGTCACCTTCAACGCGGGCGTGGCCCAGCCGAGGGATTCACGCAGCGCCGACACGTTCTCGCCCGCGTAGGTCGACCATGTCAGCCCTGTCGCGGAAAGGAACAGTGCGCCGATCAGCACCCACAGGCCGACAGATCCGTGACGGCGCACCGACTTCCCGCGCGCCGACTCGGCCTTGTCGTCCCGGCGGGCGCGGCGGCGGCTCACCCACAGCACGAGACCGCCCAGCGCGACCACCCACAACCAGGACGCGGCCAGTTCGCTGTACAGCCGTCCCGGCTCGCCGAGCAGCAGGTTGCGGTGCAACTGGTCGAGCGCGGTCCGGAACGGCAAGACGCCGCTCGAGCCGTACGCGACGAGATCCCCGCGCACCTGCGCGGTGGCGGGGTCGACGAAGATCGCGCGCCGTTCGGACTCGCCGAGCCCGTCTTCGGCGAAGAGCACTCGAGTCGTGTCTCCCGGTTCGGGAGCGGGACGGACGGCGACCACATCACCGCCGGGGTTGGCCGCTTGAGCCGCTTTGACCTGGTCGGCGAGGGAGACCTGGTTCAGCCCGACCGGTGCCCGGAGCTGATCGGAGTAGATCCAGGACTCCACCTGCGGCGTCACCGCGTACAGGACTCCGGTGAGGGCGGCGATGAGGACGAACGGGCCGACGAGAACACCGGCGTAGAAGTGGAGGCGGAGGAACAGTCCGCGCCAGCCGGACGTGCGGGGTGGACTCGTGGCCGGATCGGTTTGCGTTGCCATGGGGGAACTCCTGAGGCGTCGGTGGGGAGGCGTGCGCCTTCGACGCGCGCCGGGTGGTCACGGCGCGCGTGCTGAGCCCTGCCGGGGCGTGGGTCTCGGCAGGGTTTCGGGATCAGGCGAACGACACCGGCGGACCGCGCCGCGAAAGCACGTCTCGCAGGAGCGCCTCGGTCGCGGGGAACTTCACCGCGGGCGGGACGTGGATCCGCAGCGGCGCCGTCGCCGGCCGCGGGGTCAGGCGGCGCGGGAGGACCGAAGCGATCAGCGCCGTGAGCGCGAACAGGACGCGCTCGGCGCCCGCGAGCACCATGGCCACCACAAGGGTCGCGGCGGCGTGCCCGGCGGCCATGGACAGGCCGTTGCCCGGGGTTTCGGTGTGATGGGAGTGCGACTGCCAGGTCAGGAAGGTCAGGCAGGCGTGCATCGCCACCTGCCCGCCCGCGACCAGGCCGAGGATGGCGAGCGGACCGAGCCGACGGCCCGCGAACGCGTACGCCACCCAGCTCAGCAGGGCGACGAGCAGCACGACCACGCCGAGGTCGGGGACTCGCCCGCTGGTCCCGACGTGGGCACCGGTCGCCAAAGTGCCGGTCAGGACCCCCACGGCCCCGCCGCGGAGGCGCCTGGCCGGGCCTCCGGTCGGGGTCGGCGTGCGCACGGAGGCAGAGTAGAGCGCGACCGGGCCCGCTGTCTCTCCTTGCTATCGTCACCCGGTGTTCCGCAGCCTGTCGTTCGTCCGGCTCTGGACCGGGAACACCGCCTCCGGACTGGCGACGTGGGCGCTGCCGTTCATCCTCGGACTGGCCGTGCTGGAGCGGTCGCTTTCGGCCGTGGACCTCGGCATCGTGCTGGCCGCGCGGACCGCCGGATTCCTCGTGGCGGTCCCGGTGGCCGGGGTACTCGCCGACCGGTACTCCCGGCGCGGGGTGGTGCTCTGGGCCGGTCTCATCGCGGGTCTCGCCACTCCCCTGATCGCGGCCGGGATGGGCCGGTCCGTTCTGTTGATGGCCGTCGCGGCCGCCGTCGTCGGCGTCGGGCAGGGCGCTTGCCGCCCGGCGTTCCAGGCGCTGACCGCGGAAGTGATCGCCGACGACCGGCGCCAGCAGGCCAACGCCGCGATGACGCTCGCTGTCCGGGTCACGACCTTGGTCGCGCCGGGGCTCACCGCGCTGCTCTCGCAGTTCGCCTCGACGTCGGCCCTGGTGATCGGGACCGCGGTGCTGTGGCTGGGTGCGGCGCTGATCCCGCCGCGAGGCACTTTCGCGCCCGCCCCGGCCAAGACGAAGGTCCGCTTCTTCGGCGAGTTCGCCGACGGCCTTCGCGAAGCTCGACGTCATCCATGGTTCCTCGCCGGTCTCGGCGCGCTGACCGCCGTGATCGCGACGGGCTATTCCGCCACCGGTGTCGTGCTGCCGCTGGTCAGCCGCGACCGCTATGACACCGAAGCCGTCCTGGCCGCCGGGCTCACCGCGTACACGATCGGCGCGCTCGCGGGCGCCGTCGTCATCGCGCGCTGGCGCCCCAGGCGGCAGGGCTGGGCGGCGCTGATCGGGCTCGGCTGCTACGGCTTCGCGCCACTGAGCCTGCTTTTCCCGGTGCATCCGGCCTTCGTCGTGGCCGCCTACGCCGTCGCCGGGCTGGGCATCGAACTGTTCAACGTCCCGTGGTTCACCGCGACCCAGCGGGAGGTCGAGCCGGGCAAGCTCGCCCGGGTGTCCTCTTTGGACTTCCTGTTCTCCTACGGCCTGGCGCCCGCCGGGCTGGCCCTCATCGCGCCCGCGATCGACCGGTTCGGGGCGGCGCCCGTCTTGGCGGCCTGCGCGGTCGTCTGTTTCGCCGCACCGGCGGCCGCCGCGCTCGTTCCCTCTTCGCGCGACTTCAAGGTCACCGCACCGATCAAGAATGTCTAGGTTTTGCGCTTGCTTGCGGTAAAGTTTCAGCCATGACGCGTCGTCTTGCCGAAGTCGCCCGCAAGGTCGGGGTCAGTGAAGCCACGGTCAGCCGGGTACTCAACGGCCGCTCCGGGGTCTCCGCCGGCACCCGGGCCGCCGTCCTCACCGCGCTGGACGTGATGGGCTACGAACGGCCGACCCAGCTGCGCGGTGACCGCGCCCGCCTGGTCGGGCTGGTCCTTCCGGAACTGCAGAATCCCATCTTCCCCGCGCTGGCCGAGATCATGGGCAACGCACTGGCCCAGCAGGGTTTCACCCCGGTGCTGTGCACCCGCACCGCGGGCGGCGTCTCCGAAGCGGAGTACGTCGAGCTGCTTCTGCAGCAGCAGGTTTCGGGTGTCGTGTTCGCAGGCGGGCTCTACGCCCAGTCCGACGCGGTGCACTCCCACTACCATCACCTCGCCGAACGCCGCCTGCCGACGGTGCTGATCAACGCCGCCGTCGAGCACCTCGGGTTGCCGCAGATCTCGTGCGATGACGCGGTCGCCGTCGAGCAGGTCGTCGGGCATTTGAGCTCGCTCGGGCACGAGAAGATCGGCCTCGTGCTCGGCCCGAGCGACCACGTGCCGTCCCAGCGCAAACTCGAGGCTTTCCGGGCCTACGCCGGGAAACTCGGTCTCCCCGTCCTCGACGAACTCGTCGAACACGGCATGTTCTCCATCGAAGGCGGGCACGCGGCCGCGGCCAGGCTGTACCCGCGCGGCGCGACGGCCGTCCTGTGCGCGAGCGACCTGCTGGCCCTGGGCGCGATCCGCGCGGCCCGGCGGCAGGGGCTGTCGGTCCCCGGTGACATCTCGGTGGTCGGTTACGACGATTCGGCCCTGATGAACTGCACCGACCCGCCGCTGACCACGACCCGCCAGCCGATCGAGGCGATGGGCCGCGCCGTGGTGGAACTGCTGGTCAAACGCATAAACGGGGGCGAGGTGGCGGCCGAGGAGCTGCTTTTCGCCCCCGAACTCGTCGTCCGGGGCTCCACCGCCCGCCGCAACTAGTCACCTACTTGCGGGGTCGATCAGGCCCCCTTCCTTGCGCCAGACGCAAGGAAGGGGGCCTTCGTGTATTCGAGGCACACTTGCACGCATCGGCTGTCGCAAAGTTGCAAGTTCTCATCCAGTTATTGCGTTAATCCGGGCCTTCACTTTAGAGTGACCGCAATCACGTGACAGCCGTCGCGATCCCGAGATGAGGCTTGAAGATGAGCAGCACTTGGTCCCCCACCGTGCGCCGCCGGATGTTCTGCCTGCTCCTTGCGGGCGGACTGACCCTGGGGGTGGCCGCCTGCGGATCCGGCTCCGGTGAAACCACCGGGGCCGGAGGCAAGGTCAAGATCACCGTGACCGGCCAGCCCCCGGCCAGCCAGCCGTTCGAACGCGGCGTGTTCGACGCCGACGTCAAGGAGTTCGAGGAGTCCCACCCGGACATAGACATCGAGCCGCACGAAGGGTTCATGGACCCGAAGACGTTCTCCGCCAAACTCGCCGGCGGGCAGCTCGAAGACGTCTACTACGTCTACTTCACCGACCCCGCGCAGATCATCGCGCGCCGTCAGGCCGCCGACATCACCGAAGCGGCCAAGGGCCTGAAGAACTTCGGCGACATCAAGCCGGAGTTGCTGGACAACTTCCGGAGCGCCGACGGCAAGCTCTACGGCCTGCCGACGATGAACTACAGCATGGGCCTTGTCTACAGCCGTCCGCTGTTCCAGAAGGCCGGGCTCGACCCGAACAAGCCGCCGCAGACCTGGGACGAGGTCCGCGAAGCGGCGAAGAAGATCGCCGCGCTGGGCAACGGCACGGTCGGATACGCCGACTACAGCAAGAACAACCAGGGCGGCTGGCACCTCACCGGCTGGCTCTACTCCATGGGCAGCGAGGTCGCCCGCAAGGAGGGTGACAAGTGGGTCGCGGCCTTCGACAACGACAAGGCCAAGGCCGCGCTGAACCAGCTGCGCGCCATGCGGTGGGACGACGACTCCATGGGCGCCAAGCAGTTGCTGGAGGCACAGGACGTGCAGCGCATGATGGGCGCGGGCCAGCTCGGCATGTACATGGCCGCGCCGGACAACGTCCCGGTACTGGTCAAGCAGTTCAACGGCAAGTACGAGGACTACGGCGTCGCAGGGATGCCGGGCGGGCAGGGCACGCTGCTCGGCGGCGAAGGCTACATGGTCAACCCCAAGGCCTCGCCGGAGAAGATCAAGGCCGGCCTGGAATGGGTCCGCTGGAAGTACCTCAACCCGGATCGCTTCGAGAAGCACGTCCAGCAGTACGTCGACGGCAAGCAGCCGGTCGGGCTGCCGGCCGAGCCGACCCCGGACGTCTGGCAGGGCGCCGTCCGTGACCAGCAGCTCGCGATCAAAGCCAAGCACGCCAACGTCCCCGCCGAAAACTATCGGTCCTATGTGGACGCGAGTTCGCGGATCAAGGGCAGCATCGAACCGCCGAACGCACAGCAGGTCTACGCCGTCCTCGACAGTGTGATGCAGGCGGTGCTCACCGATCGGAACGCGGATATCGATCAGCAGTTGTCGTCGGCCGAGTCGAAGGTCAACAGTGTCCTCGCCCAAGTCAAGTAGCGTCCTCGACTGGCCCGCGACAGCGTCGTCGCGGGCCGGTCGGCCGGTCGCGTCCGCGGCCGAACGCCGGCGGAACCGGTTGCGCCGCAAGCTGAAGGAGAACCTCACCGCGTACGGGCTGCTGTGCGCCGCGCTCGTGGTGTTCGCGCTGTTCTCCTGGTATCCGATCGTGCGCGGGGTGCTGCTGAGCTTCCAGCAGGTGGACTTCGTCAACGCGCCGACATGGGTCGGCTTCGACAACTTCACCCGCCTGTTCGAAGATCCGCTGTTCGGCGTCGCCTGGCGCAACACGCTGCTGTTCACCGGGCTCGCGCTGGTCTTCGGTTTCGTGGTGCCGTTCCTGACCGCGGTCCTGCTCAACGAACTGCGGCACGCCAAGGCGTTCTTCCGGCTCGCGGTCTATCTGCCGGTGATGCTGCCGCCGGTGGTCACCGCGCTGATGTGGAAGTGGTTCTACGACCCGGGTTCCGGACTGTTCAACTCCGCGCTCGGCGCCGTCGGCCTGCCCGGCGGCCAGTGGCTCGATTCGAGTGACACGTCGATGCTGTCGCTGGTGTTCGTCTCCACGTGGGCGAACATGGGCAGTACGACGCTGATCTACCTCGCCGCGCTCGGCACGATCCCCGGCGAGCTCTACGAAGCCGCGGAGCTCGACGGCGCGGGGCTGTGGAAGCGCCTGATCCACGTCACGTTGCCGCAGACCAGGTTCGTGCTGCTTGTGCTCCTGTTGCTGCAGGTCGTCGCGACCATGCAGGTGTTCACCGAGCCGTACGTGATGACCGGCGGCGGGCCGGACGACTCCACCGTCACCGTGCTCCTTCTGCTGTACCGCTATGCCTTCGTCTACAACGACTTCGGCTCGGCCAGCGCGTTGAGCCTGTTGCTGTTCGTCGCGCTCGGGGTGTTCTCCGCGTTGTACGTGCGCCTGACCCGCAAGGCGGATCAGTCATGAGGACGCTCGTCTCCCCCAGCACGCTTCGCAGCCCCGGCGGCAAGATCGGCTACGCCGTCATTTTCGGCTGCACCCTGCTTCTGTTCGTCATCGCGTTCCTGTTCCCGCTGTACTGGGTGGTGACGGGGGCGATGAAGTCGCCGCAGGAGCTGGCTCGGACACCGGCGACGCTCATTCCGGCCGAGTGGCATCCGGAGACCTTCGCCGACGCGTGGGACCAGCTGAGTCTCGGCAAGTACTTCCTCAACACGATCATCGTCGCCGGGGGCGCCTGGCTGGCCCAGCTGGCCATCGACGTCCCCGCGGCGTTCGCGTTGTCCAAGCTGCGGCCGAAATTCGGCAACGTCGTACTGGGGCTCATGCTCGCGACGTTGATGCTTCCGGCCGCAGCGCTGCTGGTGCCGACCTACGTGACGATCACCGATCTGCCGCTGCTGCACGTCAACCTGATCAACTCCCCGGCGGCGATCTGGCTGCCCGCCGCCGCGAACGCGTTCAACATCTACCTGCTGAAACGGTTCTTCGACCAGATCCCGGACGAGCTGATCGAGGCCGCGCGGCTCGACGGCGCCGGGCCGGTGCGCACGCTGTGGCGCATCATCCTGCCGATCTCCCGGCCGATCCTGGCCGTGGTGTCGATCCTCGCGGTGGTGGCCGCGTGGAAGGACTTCATCTGGCCGCTGCTGGTGTTCCCGGACACCGAGAAGCAGACGCTGTCGGTGATGCTGCAACGAGTGGCCATCGACATGCCGCTGAACGTGCTCGTCGCGGGCATGGTGCTGGCCAGCCTGCCGATGGTGGCGCTGTTCCTGGCGTTCCAGCGGCACATTCTCGCCGGGCTCACCGCCGGCAGCCTCAAAGGCTGAATTCTTCGCCGCATTCGGGGTATCCACGAACGACTTGAGGAGGACACTTCCGTGACCGCATTGGGGCAGACCGCCGGATGGTGGCGGAGCGCGGCGATCTACCAGGTCTACATCCGCAGTTTCGCCGACGGGAACGGCGACGGCGTCGGTGATCTCGCCGGGGTCCGCGCGCGGCTGGACTACCTGGCCGAACTGGGGATCGACGCGATCTGGTTCACCCCGTGGTATCCGTCGCCGATGGACGACGGCGGGTACGACGTCGCCGATTTCCGGGACATCGACCCGCTCTTCGGCACCCTGGCCGAAGCGGAGGACCTGATCGTCGCTGCCCACGCCAAGGGGATCCGCGTGATCATCGACATCGTGCCGAACCACTGCTCCGACGAGCATCGCTGGTTCCAGGAAGCACTCGCGGCGGAGCCGGGATCGCCCGAACGGCAACGGTTCTGGTTCCGGCCGGGCCGCGGGCCGGACGGCGCCGAGCCGCCCAACAACTGGAAGTCGCGCTTCGGCGGTTCCGCGTGGACACGGGTCCCGGACGGCGAGTGGTACCTGCACCTGTACAGCTCCCGCCAGCCGGACTTCAACTGGGACAACCAGGACATCCGCCAGGATTTCGAGGACGTGCTGCGGTTCTGGTTCGACCGCGGCGTCGACGGCTTCCGCATCGACGTCGCCGACGGCCTGGTGAAGGACCCGCGACTGCCCGACGTCGATCCCGGTGACGAGACGCCGTTCTCCGATCAGGAGGGGCTGCACGAGATCTACCGGTCGTGGCGCAAGATCGCCGACAGCTACTCCGGCGACCGGGTGCTGGTCGGCGAGATGTGGCTGCCGGACATGTCGCGTGCCGCGCGGTACCTCCGCCGCGACGAACTGCACGCGGCGTTCAACTTCGATTTCCTGGTGTGCCCGTGGGATTCCGCGCGGTTCCGGGACGTCGTCCAGCGGACGCTGGTGGCGCACGAGGAGGTGGACGCGCCCGCGGCCTGGGTGCTGTCGAACCACGACGTCACCCGGCATGTGACCCGGTACGGCCGCGACGGCGACACGGGTTTCGCGTTCGCCGATCGGCTGCACGGCACGCCGGTGGACCGCGAACTCGGCACTCGCCGGGCACGCGCGGCGGCGTTGCTGACCATGGCGCTGCCAGGCGGTCTGTACGTGTACCAGGGGGAAGAGCTCGGCCTGTGGGAGATCGAGGACATCCCGGACGGACTCCGCCAGGATCCGGTGTGGACCCGCACGAACGGCGCCGACCCCGGCCGTGACGGATGCCGTGTCCCGATCCCCTGGTCCGGCGACACACCGCCGTTCGGCTTCGGCACCGGCGGGACGTGGCTGCCCCAGCCCGCGGAATGGCGCTCCAGCACGGCGGAGGCGCAGGCGGCCGACGCCGCATCGATGCTCGCGCTCTACCGCGCCGGCCTGCGCTTACGGGACGAACTCCCCGCACTCGGCCCCGGCGAACTCGAATGGCTGGAACTGGGCGAAGGCGTGCTCGCGTTCACCCGGGAACCGGGGTTCACCTTCGTACTGAACTTCTCGGATTCGCCGATCCCGCTGCCCTCGCATCGCGAAGTGCTCATGGCCAGTGGCCCTGCCGACGGCGAACTCCCGACGGACACCGCCGTGTGGCTGCGCACCTGATCACCGGCCCTCGCCCGTCGTGCCGGCGCACCCTCCGGCACGACGGGCACTTCCTCACACTGTGAGAAGTTCCGGTGTTCCCTTTGCCCTACCCCTCAAAAGTACGGTATTCACGACAGGGAACGCCGCGACAGATCGGATCGCGCGGCCGTGCCCAGCTTCTTCCGCTAGCGGCTAACCCGTTGCACCGCAACGAATTCATCGGCCGGATCAGCCTGGAATACCGCCATACCACCCCACGTTCAAGCCGGGTGATATGACCCAAATGGTATGTACCCGTCGAGTGAGGCGCCTCGTACGGTCGGGGACGAATCCCCCTCCCCCGCCACTTTCGAGGAAAGCGCCGACATGAACAGAAAGATCTTAGCCGCCACTGCCGCGGCCATAACCGGGGCAGGCTTGGTCACCGCCATCGCCCTCACCCCCAGTGCGAGCGCCGGTCAGCAAGCCACCGCCGGTGACCAGGTCCAGTCCGAAATGCTGGCCGCGATGGCCCGCGACCTGAAGATCAGCCCCGAGCAGGCCAAGCTCCGGATCGCGAGCGAACAGCGCGCCGCGGTCGCCGACAACACGCTGAAGAAGCAGCTCGGCACGTCGTACGCCGGATCGTGGCTGGACGGCAGCGGCACCACGCTCACCGTGGCGGTCACCGACGCCGCCCAGGCCGACCTGGTGCGCGCCGCGGGCGCCACCCCGAAGACCGTCGCCCGCAGTGCCACCGATCTCGACGCGGCGAAGCTGCGGCTGGACGCCAAGTCCGGCAAGGCACCGAACACCGTGCCCGGCTGGTTCACCGACGTCACCACCAACTCGATCGTCGTACTCGCCAACGCCGGCGGGGAAGCCGCCGCGAAGTCGTGGGCGGCCGAGTCCGGCGTGCCGTCCGACCTGTTCCGGGTCGAAGCCAGCACCGAAGACCCGCGCCCGCTGATCGACATCATCGGCGGCAACGCCTACACCTTCGGCTCGGGCCGCTGCTCCATCGGCTTCGCGGTCGAAGGCGGCTTCGTGACGGCCGGACACTGCGGCACGACCGGAACGCGCACTTCGAACCCGAGCGGAAGCGTCGCCGGTTCCAGCTTCCCCGGCAACGACTACGCCTGGGTCCGCGCCGACGCCGGCAACACCCCGCGCGCGCTGGTGAACCGCTACCCCGGCACCGTGCCGGTCGCCGGTTCGACCGAGGCCCCGGTCAACTCCTCGGTGTGCCGCTCCGGCTCTACCACCGGCTGGCGCTGCGGCACCATCCTGCAGAAGAACACCTCGGTCACCTACCCCGAGGGCACCATCACCGGCCTGACCAGGACGAACGCCTGTGCCGAGCCCGGTGACTCCGGCGGTTCATGGCTCACCGGTGACCAGGCGCAGGGCGTCACCTCCGGTGGCTCCGGCAACTGCACCTCCGGCGGCACCATCTACTTCCAGCCGGTCACGGAGATCCTGAGCGTCTACAACCTGCGCTTGACGGTCACCGGGAACCCGCCGTCGAGCACCACCACGACGCCGACCAGGACCACCACCCCGACCAGCCCGACGACGTCGAACCCGCCGGGCGGCACCTGGGCGCCGAACACCTACTACGGCTCCGGCGCGACCGCCAGCTACGGCGGCAGCAACTACCGGGTGATCCAGCCGCACACCTCCCAGCCCGGCTGGGAGCCGCCGAACGTTCCCGCGCTTTGGGAACTCGCCTGACCTGGACCGCCCCCGGCGAACTCACCTCGCCGGGGGCGGCTCCTGCCCCTGACGACGGCGCGGAGGCGGCGGATCTCGAATCCCTCGTTCCCCGCGCCCGCCGCGGTGACCCCGCGGCGACCGACGAGTTGATGAGCATCGTCCAGCCGGTGGTCGCGAACTACTGCCGTCGCCGGATGGACGGAACCGACGCGCGGGTGATGGCCGCCGAAGACGTCGCACAGGAAACCTGCCTCGCCGTGCTCACCGCGCTGCCCACCGCCCGGACCACCGGCGGTTCCTTCCTCACCGCCGTCCTCGGGATCGCCGCGAGGAAGGTCGCCGCCGCCTTCCGATGGCGAGCGCGAGACCGATCGGAGCCCACGCCAGATCTGCCCGACCGCGCGGCGCCCGAGCCCAACGAACCCGAACGGCAGGCCCTCGCCGCCGACGGCCACGACCGGTTGACGCGGCTGATGAGCACCCTGCCCGGTATCCAGCAGGAGATCCTCCGCTTGCGGATCACCGTCGGCATGACCGCGCCCGAGGCGGGCGCGATCCTGCGGGTGAGCCCCGGCCTGGTCCGGGTCGCCCAGCACCGCGCGCTGCACAAACTCCGCACGATCATCGACGAGGACGACCTGTGATCAGCCCCCTGATCGGTCCCGGGGACGGCCATTCCTGGCCCGCGGAGATCGATGTCCGGCATCTGCGCCTCCTCGACGCGATCGCGTCGGCGGGCAGCCTCGCGAAGGCCGCGACCGCGCTCGGTCTCTCGCAGCCCGCGCTGAGCGCGCAACTGCACCGGGTCGAGCGGGCACTGGAACGAACGGTGTTCGAACGCGACCGGCACGGCATCCACCCCACCGCGCTGGGCGAAGTGCTCCTGAAACACGCGAAACGGGTCCTGGCCGCGGCGGACGACCTCGAACTGGCGATCCGCCGGTTCCACCGCGCACCGCCCGAAGGCCTGCTCCGGATCGGCGCGTTCCCGACCGTCTTCGCCGAGCCGTTGAGCGGCGTGGTCGCCGCGGCCGCCCCCGGCCGTCCGGTCGAACTGCTCACGATGACCGGCAGGACCGCGTTGTTCACCGCGCTTCTCGACGGCACGGTGGAATTGGCGCTGTACGTGGATCACCCCGGACAGGAGATCGTCCCGCCGGACGGCGTCCACCTGCTTCCCGTCGGAACGGAGCCGGTGTTCGTGATCGTCTCCCCGGACCATCCCGTCGCCGGACGCGGCGAGGTGCCCTTGGCGGAACTCGCCGGGTCGGCCTGGCTGACCACGGCGGACGACGGACTCCGCGATCACCTGACCGATCAGTGCGCCCGCGCCGGCCTCGGCGAGATCACCGTGCGGGAAGTGGAACCGACGGCGCTGTGGCAGGCCGTCCGGAACGATCCGCGCGCGGTGGCACCGGTCCAGTCCCTCGATTCCGGTACCACGATGCCCGGCCCGGTGGTGGCCCTGCGCGGTGTTCCGCTGAGGACACGGCATCTCCTGCTGTGGCGCGACGGTTCATCCATCGACGTCACCACCGTCCGAAGTGGACTCATGCACGCGATCGCCGAACCCGCCGCGATCCGCCACCGTCTTCCCGAGTGGGCGGCGGCGAACCCCGGCTGGCTCGGCACCTGATCCGGCTCAGCGTTGGATGCAGTCGAGGCCGATCCCGAACACCGTGAGCACGTACTGGCAGATGTGCGTCGCGTGTGCTTCGTCGGTTTCCAGGCAACTCACCGGCGAACCCAGCAGGTCGACGGCGCACGCCGCGTAGAACTGTTTCGGGTTGCCGGGCACCGGGTCCGCGCTGGCGGACGAGGCGGTAACAGCTCCCGCGGAGACCAAGAACGTGACTGCGGCCGCCAAGGCAGCGATACGTGACTTCATCGTTCTCTCCTTTTCTCCTCGATACCCGCGGATTCCCCGGATCCGGCCGGTTCACCGGGTTGTCACCGGAAAGTGTCACGGCGACCGTCTTGGCCGGGTCTCCTGGCTGGGTCTCCTGGCTGGGTCTCGTGGCCGCGTTTGGGGAGTTCGCCCTCCGTTCTGCTCACCGCCGGTGTCGGCCGCCGAGATCGTCGTCCAGAAGGTGGTCGATTTCGTTCTTGTCCACAGTGGACGGTGTTTCTCATGTCGAAATACCAGAAATGGGCGATCTCGCCTGGCGGGGTATGCGTCTGCGGCGCGGAACCGGTGACTGCTTTTCGCTGGAGTGTTGCCGTTTCGCGGCAATGGCCCGGCGGTCACATCAAGGACCAACCTCATGCCACCAACGCCCGATCTGTTGCCGTTTGCGGCAACGGCGGTGGCCAGGTCTCGACGCCGGTCCCTGCGCCTATTGCCGTTCTTCGGCAACGGCGGGCGGCTGGGTCACGAAGCCGCTGCCGTCCCTGCTCGTCGCCGTTTCGCGGCAACGACCTGGAGCGGCACCGGTCCCACAGCTCTGGCCTGTCGCCGTAATTCGGCAACGGGCCTGAGCGGCAAGGCCACCAATCCGGCCACACCTCTACCCGACCCCATTACCGCGAAACGGCAACGGCTCGAGCGCTCACGTCACCAGCCCGGCCTCACACCACCACTCGAACCGATTGCCGTTTCCCGGCAACGGACCCCAGCCCACCACCCGAGCCCATCGCCATTCCCCGGCAACAGACCCAACCTCACCACCCACCGACACGCTCACAGAGAGCTCTTCCGCTGGTTGGCATTGAACCGCGCCTTCTTCTGACGGTTCCCGCAAGTGTTCATGTCGCACCATTTGCGGGTGCGGCTCTGACTGGTGTCGAAGAAGGCGGCCTGACAGGTCGGCGATGCGCACAGGGCCAGCTTTCCGTCGCGTTCGCCGGCGATGATGCTGATCGCGTCGGCGGCGATCACGCTGAGGGCGTCTTCCACCTGGGAAGAGCCGAGCTGCCATCGTCGCTTGCCTTCCGGTGTCAGGACAGCCGCGGCCCGGCCCTGAGTGCTGCGGTCGTTGATGACCTGGACAGCCGAAGCGGGGAGCGCTTCCTGGAGTGCGCCCGCGGTTGCTGCGGCGTGAATCGCCTCCCTCAGTTCGCGAGCGAGTTCGAGCTGGGCGGCGGTGCAGGAGTCCACGGCGAGGCCGTTCACCGCCAGCCAGTCGACGAGTCGGTGCGGCGTGGGGATGCGCTCTACAGCGTCACCGCGACGCTCCGTCAGGGTCGCGGTGAAGCTGGTCGCGAGCACGGTGCCGAGGCGAAAGTCAGGGAATCCAGCAGGCATGGAACCACCTTAGCCGGTTGCACCCCGGCATGAAGACCTGCTAGAACCGTCTTAGCCGGTTCCGCGATGACAGGAGGTCCCATGTCCCTTCCGACCAGCGACGTACAACCCTTCGAAGCCCGCGCATCTGACGCCGAACTCGACGATCTGCGCGCGCGATTGGCCGCGGCGCGGCTACCGGAGGCCGAGACGGTCGATCGCCGATGGGGGCAGGGCGTTCCGCTCGCCGATCTCGTCGATGTCGTGGACTACTGGCGCACCGGGTACGACTGGCGATCCTTCGAGGAGCGTCTCGACCGGATCGGTCAGTTCCGCACGACCGTCGACGGCCTGGGGATCCACTTCCTGCACCGCCGGTCCGCCCGCGCGGATGCCGTTCCCCTGGTCTTGACGCACGGCTGGCCGGGCAGCATCGCCGAGTTCGTCGATGTGGTGGATGAGCTCGCGGACCCCACGAACCCGGACGCGCCGGCGTTCCACGTCGTGGTGCCCTCGCTGCCCGGCTTCGGTTACAGCGACAAGCCGGCCACCACCGGATGGGGTACCGAGAAGATCGCGGCCGCGTGGGTGGAGCTGATGGGCAGGCTCGGCTACGACAGGTTCACCGCCCACGGCGGCGACTGGGGTGGCAATATCACCACGGTTCTCGGCGGCCGGTTCCCGGCGCACGTCCTCGGCATCCACACGACGTTCGCGGAGGGGCCGCCCGGGCTGACCACGGACGGGCTGACGGCGATCGAGCGCAGGTGGACCGAGGAAACCCACGATTTCTGGCACCACCGCGCGGCGTACGCGAAGCAGCAGGCGACCCGGCCGCAGACCATCGGCTACTCGCTCGTCGACTCACCGGTCGGGCTTCTCGCCTGGATCCTCGACAAGTTCGCCGAGTGGTCCGACACCGAAGACAGCCCGTTCGAGACGATCTCCCGGGACCGTGTCCTCGACGACGTCACCCTGTATTGGCTGACCCGGACCGGCGCGTCGTCGGCCCGCATCTACTACGAAAGCCACAACTCGCTCGATCCCGAACTCCGGGTCGACGTCCCGTCGGCGATCACCGTCTATCCCCGCGACATCGAGAAGTATCCGCGCCCCTGGGCACAGGAGCGGTACCGCCAGATCGTCCGATGGGGGTCGCCCGAAAACGGGGGCCATTTCCCGTCGCTGGAGGTGCCCGGGTACTTCGTCAAGGACCTGCAAGAAGGTCTCGCGGCGGTGCTGGCCGCGGCGGGCATCACGCCCGCAAGTGTGCCCGGTCCGGTGCGACGGCGTGCTGAAGCGGCTCCCCCAGCACGAACCGCCGAAGCTCGCGCGTGACGAGTGCGCCCATCCGGGCCCGTTCGGCGCCCAGCGCGCCGGCCAGATGCGGGGTGAGCACCACGTTCGGCAGCGTGTACAGCGGCGAGTCCGGTCCGGGCGGTTCGGGCCAGGTGACGTCGAGGATCGCCGTGAGGTCCGGGCGTTCGCGCAGCACCGGGATCACCGACGGTTCGTCGACGACGGCGCCGCGGGCGGTGTTGATCAGGGTCGCGCCGATGCCCATCCTGGCCACCAGCTCCCCGTTCACCAGTCCTTCGGTCTCCGGAAGCAGCGGCGCGTGCAGGCTGACCACGGGGCACGTGGCGAACAGTTCGTCCAGGCCCACCAGCCGCACGCCGAGTCCCGCGGCGGTCGCCGGGTCGACGACGGGGTCGCTCGCGAGCACGTCCACGTCGAAACCGCGCAAATGCGACGCGACGAGAGCACCGATCTCGCCGAGGCCGAGCAGGCCGACCCTGGACCGGTAGGCGCCGGCGACCCTCGGGTCGGGCGGATAGGCCCGCCGCTCCCGGATTTCGCGGGAGATCCGGTGCACCTGCTTGAGTCCTAAGAGGACCTGGGCCAGGGTGAACTCGGCGACCGGGACGGCGTTCGCGGCCGCGGCGGACACGATCGGCAGCTCGCGCGCCCAGAAGTCGGGGGTGGTCAGCGGCCGGACCGATCCGGCGGCGACGAGCACCGCGCGCAGGTCCGGCGCGTGTCCCAAGAGGACGGAGTCCAGCACCGGGGCACCCCAGCCGGACAACAGGATTTCGACGCCTTCCAGTGCCGCCGGATCCTCCGCCAGCCGCTCGCGGGTGAGCGGCTCGCGCAGGTCCACCAGCGTGCCGATCTCCTTCAGCACCGCCTCGGGGTAAACGTCGTCGCGGCGGCGTTCCTCCATCACGAGAAGTGCCGTCGGGCGGTGTTGCAGCTCGGTCATCCCTACCTCCGTCGGCGACCATACATCGGATGCTTTCCCCGGTCCACGCGCGGCAAGCCCCACACAAGGGCAAACCCTGCCGATTGAAATTCGTAATCATCGGACCATTGACCTCAGGTCAGGAAAGCGCTTACCGTCCCCTGCGGAGTAGACAGCGTGGTCCACAGTGAACAGGAGATGCGATGCGGAAATCGCGGTGGATCGGCGTGGGACTCACTGTCTCAGCGCTGGTCCTTTCGGGCTGCTCGGCAGGCCCCGCCGGAACGAACGTCGCGCAGGACACCAAGGCGCCCTTGGAACTGTGGACCCGGACGACTCCGGGCGGCGCCGGCGAGCAGGCCACGAAGCGGCTCGCGGAAGCCTTCGAGAAGGCCACCGGGTTCAAGGTGCAGGTCACCGCGATCTTCGACGACTTCGAGACGAAGCTGGCCCAGCGCGCCGCCCAGCGCGATCTGCCGGACATCGTGATGAACGACGTCACGCAGGTCGGCACGCTGAAGAGCCAGGGTCTCGTGCGCGAGATCGAACAGGGCAAGATCAAGCACGCGGCCGAGCTGACCGAGCAGGCGTTGAAGTCCAACCAGACCCCGGACGGCAAGCTGTACGGCCTGCCCTACAGCGCGCAGGCTTCGGCGCTGCTGATCCGCAAGGACTGGCGTGAGAAGCTCGGCAAGAGCGTGCCGCAGAGCTGGCCGGAGCTCGTCGACCTCGCCAAGGCGTTCACCACAGGTGACCCCGACGGCAACGGCAAGAACGACACCGCGGGCCTGAACGCGACGCTGTCGACCAAGCGGGGCTACGCCTCTTGGTACTTCTCCAACTTCCTGTGGGCCGCGGGCGGCGACTTCATCACCGAGGCCGGGGGCGGCAAGTACAAGCCGTCGATGAGCACACCCGAATCCGTCGCCGCGGTGCAGTGGTTCCGCGATCTCGGCTGCAAGGACAACGTGATCCAGCCCGGTTCGGTCACCATGCCGACCCCGGCGACCAACGAGACCTTCGAAGCGGGCAAGGCCGGGATGTACGTCGTCGGCCCGTATCTGCTGCCGCGTTTCGACAAGGCGCTCGGCAAGGACAAGTACGAGGTCGTCCCGATGCCGAAGGGCGCCAAGAACGCCGACGTGCTCGCCGAGGGCCTGTCGATCTACATGATGGCCGGCTCGCCGAACCAGGCCGGGCAGGACGCCTTCGGTGACTTCGCGATCTCGGCCGACGGGCAGAAGATCGGCATGGAGGGCGAATCGGCCTTCATCGTGCAGCTCCCGGTGAACAAGAACATCGACATCAGCCAGGTCCGCCCGGACCCGCGTTGGAAGACCTACGCCGAGATCTACACCAAGTCCGGCCACTACGCGCCGTCCATCCCGAACTGGACGCCCGTCCGCCAGGACACCGCCGACACGGTCAGCGCGCTCATCGCCGACTGCAAGCTCGACACCAAGGCGGAACTGGCGAAACTCGACACCAAGCTCACCGCGACCTTGCAGCAACAGGGGATCAGCGCGTCATGACCGTAGATCACGCCAAGCCGGCGGCCGTCGGCGCGGACCGTCCCGCTGCCAAGCGGGCGCCCGCGCCGAAGGCCCGCAGGCGCAGCGACCGCGACGGGAAGTGGTGGACGCCGTGGCTGTTCCTGGCCCCCGCCCTGATCCTGTTCGTGTACTTCAAATTCATCCCGATGATCACCGCGGTGACGATGTCCTTCCAGGACGTCCAGCCGTACCTCGGCAACCAGTGGGTCGGCGGGCAGAACTACAGCACCGTCCTCGGTGACGAGGCGTTCCACTCCGCCATCTGGCACACCGTGATCATCGCGGTCGGGCAGACGGTCGGGTCGATGGTCATCGGCCTCGCGCTCGCCCTGCTCATGGAGGGCCAGAGCAAACGGCTGAAGTTCCTGCGGTCGGCGGCGTTCCTGCCGGTGGTCGTGCCGATCGCGGTGGTCGCCGAACTCTGGCGGATCATGTACCACCCGACCGAGGACGGGATGCTGAACTCCATCCTCGGCATGGTCGGGCTGGGCCCGTCGGGCTTCATCAACGATCCCGACACGTCGATGATCTCGGTCATCGTCACCGGCATCTGGCGCGGCGCGCCGTACGACATGATGATCTTCCTCGCCGGACTGGCCGGAATCGACAGGGGCCTCTACGAAGCGGCCACTGTGGACGGTGCCTCCCGCTGGCGCAAGATCCTCCACGTGACGCTGCCGGGCCTGCGGTCGGTGTTCTCGATCCTGTTCGTGCTCGCGGCGATCCGGGGCCTGCGGGTGTTCACCGAGGTGTTCCTGCTGACCAACGGCGGGCCGAACGGCTCGACGGAAGTCGCGATGACCCTGATCTACAAACTCGGCCTGGAACAGAACCGGCTGGGCGTCGGCGCGGCGGGCGCGGTCCTGCTGTTCCTCGCGACGCTCGTGCTGACGCTGTTCGTCCAGGTGCTCCGACGGAGGCGAGACGCATGACCGCGGCCAACGATTCGGCACTCGGCCTCGACGCCGTCAAGTCGCCGGGCGGACGGATCCTGAAGCTCGTCCTGTACACCCTGCTGCTCCTGGTGTTCGCCGGGCCGCTGCTGGCGCTGCTGGTCAGCGCGTTCAACAACGTCTCCGATCCGACGGCGCTGAGCGTCGTCCCGTCGAGCCCCACCCTGGACAACTTCGGCATCGCCTTCGACCTCGGCGTCGGGATGTACCTGCTCAATTCGTTCCTGGTGGTCGGCTTCGGCCTGCTGCTGCAGGTCATCGTCTCGGTGCTGGCCGGATACGCGCTGGCGCGCAAGAAGTTCCGGTTCATGACCTTCGTGCTGGTCGCGATCCTGGCGACGCTGATGCTGCCGGAAGAGATCCTCGCGATCCCGCTGTCGCTGATCATGTCGGATCTGCCGCTGGTGCACTTCAACCTGATCGGCAGCCTCGCCGGGATGATCGTGCCGCTGGGCGCGTGGGCCTTCTCGATCCTGGTGATGACCGAGTTCATGAAGGACGTCCCCCGCGAACTCGAGGAGGCCGCGCGCATCGACGGCGCCGGCGATCTGCGGATCTTCGCGCAGATCATCCTCCCGATGTGCAAGCCCGCGCTCGGCGTGATCGGTGTCTTCGGCTTCACGATGATCTGGGACCAGTACCTGCTGCCCCTGCTCGTGTCGACCGACGCCTCGACCTACACCCTGCCGCTGGCCCTGCGGACACTGCGGATCGACACGAACGTCACGCCGGGCGTGATCATGGCCGCGTCGCTGCTGGCGCTGCTCCCCTCGGTCGCCGCGTTCCTGTTCTTCCAGCGTTCGTTCGTCCGCGGCCTCGCCTCGGGCGCGCTCAAGGGCTGACCCACCATCTCAAGGAGAGATCCTGCAGTGAGTTCCACCGCCTGGTTCACCCACGACCGGTTCGGGATGTTCGTCCACTGGGGACTGTACTCGCTGGCCGCCCGGCACGAATGGGTGCAGAACCGCGAAAAGCTGACCGACGAGCAGTACCGCGTCTACTTCGACCACTTCGAGCCGGACAAGTACGACCCGCGTTCCTGGGCACGGGCCGCGAAGGCCGCGGGCATGACCTACGTCGTGCTGACCACCAAGCACCACGACGGTTTCTGCCTGTGGGACAGCGATCTCACCGACTTCAAGGTGACGAACACGCCCTACGGCAAGGATCTGCTCGGCCCGTTCGTCGACGCCTGCCGCGAGGAAGGCTTGAAGGTCGGCTTCTACCACTCGCTGATCGACTGGCATCATCCCGCTTTCCCCGTCGACGGCACCCATCCCCGTCGTGACGACGCGGAGTACATCGCGGCGCACCAGTACGCCGACATCGCCGAGTATCAGCTCTATCTGCACGGTCAGGTCCGCGAGCTGCTCACCCGCTTCGGCACGATCGACTACCTGTTCTTCGACTTCTCCTACAAGGGCCGCAAGGAATGGTGGGGCGGCAAGGGACCGGACGACTGGGACTCCCCCGGCCTGCTCGCGCTGGTCCGTGAACTCCAGCCCGGCATCCTCGTCAACGACCGCACCGGGATCCCGGGCGACTTCATCACCCCGGAGCAGTACCAGCCGTCGGGTCCGATGACCCGCGACGGCGTCCCGGTGGTGTGGGAGGCGTGCCAGACGCTGAACGGCAGCTGGGGTTACGACCGCGACAACCTCGACTACAAGAGCCCGGAGCTGCTCATCCGGATGCTGGTCGACGGCGTGTCCAAGGACGGCAACCTGCTGCTCAACGTCGGGCCGAACGGCCGGGGCGAGATCGACCCGCGGGCGCTCGAAGTGCTCGCCGAACTCGGCCGCTGGATGGACCGGCACGAACGCTCCATCCGCGGCTGCGGCCCCGCCGAGTTCACCGCGCCCGCCGACGGCCGCTACACCCAGCGCGGAGACCGGTTGTACCTGCACCTGTTCAGCTGGCCGATGAACCACGTGCACCTGCCAGCGCTCGCCGGGCGCGTGCGCTACGCCCAGCTGCTCGACGACGCCTCGGAAATCCGGCAGGTGCACACGGAGCCCGGGCAGACCGCGCAGAACACCCAGATGGGCGGGCAGCCGGAAGGCACGCTCACCCTCAAGCTTCCTATCCGTAAACCGGACACCCCGGTCCCGGTGATCGAACTGTTCCTGAGCAACGAAAGCCCCGCCGCCGAAACCCTCCCCACCGATTGAGCACGGAGGCATCATGGATCGCAGAAGGTTCCTCAGCGGCGCCACCCTCGGCGCCGCGCTGATCACCGTCCCCTGGGTCACCGCGGGCACGGCGTCGGCCAAACCGACGGGACTGTGCGCCCTGAACGTCAGTTCGCTGACCGAACTGCAGAACGCGATCAACAAGGCGGGCCCCGGTGCCGTCATCACCGTGAACAACGGCACCTACACCGTGCCCACGGGCAAGCCGATCAGTATCAAGGGCAGGCGCGGTACGAAGGACCAGCCGATCACCATCGTCGCGCAGTCCCGCGGCGGCGTGACACTGAACGGTGAGCAGAGCTTCGTCTTCGACGACTCCACCGGCGTCACGATCAGCGGGTTCAAGTTCCGCCAGAGCACCACGCTGGAGATCCCGCCGAACTGCTCGCGGATCCGGCTGACCCGCAACGATCTCCAGTTCGCCGACCTCCCGGACCTGCACTGGGTGATGGTGCGCGCGGACAACAGCAAGATCGACCGCAACCATTTCCACCACAAGACCACGCTCGGCGTCATGCTCTGCATCGAGGGCGCGGACGAGGACAAGATGGCGGCGGACGTTGAGGTCTTCCGGAACTACTTCTCCGACCACACCTTCCCCGGCGACAACGGCGGCGAGCCGATCCGGCTCGGCGTCAGCCCGCGTGCGCTCACCACCGCCGGTGCCAAGATCGAGTTCAACCTGTTCGAACGCGCGAACGGCGACCCGGAGGCGATCTCGGTCAAGTCGTCGGGCAACTTCATCCGCAACAACACCATCCGGAACAGCAAGGGCGGCATCGTGCTCCGCCACGGAAACAAGTCCGTCGTCGAATCGAATTTCATCCTCGGCGGCAAGGAAGGCATCCGGATCTACGGCAACGACCACAAGATCCTGAACAACTACATCGCCGGAGTTTCCAGCAACGCGCTGGTCGTCGGCAGCGGCAGCGTCCGGGACCACTTCCCGGGTGAATCGAAGGAATCGCGGCGCGGAAACGACGCGGCGGACCGCGTGCTCATCGCGCACAACACGCTGCTGAACAACAGCAGCACGCTTTCCGGCGAGACCAAACGGTCGATCGAACCGCGCGACTGCACGATCTCGGACAACCTCTTCGTCGGCAGCAACGGTGACCTGGTCGCGATGAGCACCACGGGCAACTTCACCTGGTCCGGCAACATCCTGTGGGGCTCCGGCGGGGACGGGAACATCCCGGCGGGTACCTTCCGCCGGGTCGACCCGAAGCTCGTGCAGGGCAGCGACGGCGTCTCGCGGCTCGCCGCGGGCAGCCCCGCGATCGACGCGGCGACCCTGGGAGGCGCACCGGTCACGCTCGACATCGACGGTCAGGCCCGCGGCAGCCTCCGTGACGTCGGCGCCGACGAGTACTCGACGGCCGCCATCGCCAACCGACCGCTCACCCCCGCGGACGTCGGCCCCGGCGCTCCGTAGCCGGGCGGTCGACATCAAAGCCGGGCTCACGCCGGCGTCAGCCCACGCCGGCGTGAGCCCACCGCCAGACCCAGAGGAGGAAGCATGCCGCAGCGCGCCGCGGGTTCGGCCACCCTGGCCGACGTCGCCCGTGAGGCGGGAGTGTCGCTCGCGACGGCGTCGCGGGCGCTCAACGGCGGCACCAGACAGGTCAGCGGCACCCTGCGCGAATCGGTACTGCGGGCCGCGGAACGGTTGCAGTACACGGCGAACGTGCCCGCGCAGGCGATGGCCCGCGGCCGCGGCAACGTCGTCGGGCTGCTGGTGCACGACATCGTCGACCCGTACTTCTCCTCGATCGCGTCCGGCGTCATGCGCGTGGCGGCCCGGCACGGGCTGACGGTCACCATCGCGAGCACGGAAAACCATCCGGAGAAGGAACTCGAGTACGTCACGACGTTGCGCGGGCAACGGGCACGAGCGGTCATCCTCGCCGGGTCGCGGAACGAAGACAGTGCCCTGCAACGGAATCTGACCAAGGAACTCAAGGCGTTCGAGGCCGCCGACGGTCAGGTCGTGGTGATCGGCCAGCGGAAACTGCCGTTCGACACGGTCATGCTGGAGAACCGGGCCGGAGCGGCGGATCTGGCGGACAACCTCGCCGCGCTCGGGCATCGGGACTTCCTCGTGCTCGCCGGGCCATCCGGTCTGCTGACGTCGCGCGATCGCGTCCTCGGCTTCCGTGACGGACTCACCCGGCACGGTATCCCGTTGCCCGAGAACCATGTGCTGCGCGCGGAATTCACCCGCGACGGCGGCTACGCGGCGATGGTGCGAGCGATCGAGAACGGCTTCCGCGGCTGCGTTTTCGCGGTGAACGACGTGATGGCCGTCGGTGCGATGGCCGCCTGCCGCGACCGCGGGCTGCTGGTCCCCGCGCAGATCGCGATCGCGGGCTTCGACGACATTATTACCTTGCGCGACATAAGGCCTTCGCTGTCGACTGTGCGGGTGCCGATCGAGCGCATGGGCGAACAAGCGCTCGATTTCATCCTCGACGACCGCGCGGCCGGTCCTCGTGTCAAGCCGATCACCGGTGAGGTCGTGCTGCGCGAAAGCACTCAACCGTTGGAGGGAAAATGATCCGCCCAGGACTGTGTTCGGTGACCCTGCGACGCCTGGACGCCGACGAAGTCGCCAGCCGCGCCGGAAAGGCGGGCCTGCAAGTGATCGAGTGGGGCGCCGACGTCCACGTGCGCCCCGGCGACGACTGGGCGGCCGAGCGCGCGTTCGAGGCCATGGCACGGCACGGGCTCACCTGCGACTCCTACGGCTCCTACTTCCGCGCCACCCCGATGGAGGCCGGGAAGTTCGGCGACATCGCCGCCACCGCGGTCCGGCTCGGCGCCTCGCGGATCCGGGTGTGGGCGGGCAAAGCGGGCTCCGAGGACGTCGACCCCGACGAGCGCGCGCAGGTCGTCGCCGGTCTCCGCGAGGCCGCCGACCTCGCGAACGACCACGGTCTGGACGTCGCGCTGGAATTCCACGGCGGGACGCTGACCGACACCGCCGAATCGACCGTCCGGCTGCTCGACGAGGTCGGCCGCGACAATCTCGGCACCTACTGGCAGCCGCCCCAGGACCTGCCGGACGACGAGGCGCTGGCGGGGCTGGAGCTGGTGCTCGACCACGTACGCGCGGTGCACGTGTTCTCGTGGTGGCCCAGCAATCAGCGGCATCCGCTGACCTTCCGGGCGGACCTGTGGACGCGGGCGTTCGGCCTGCTCGCGAAGACCGGACGGCCGCTCGACGCGCTGCTGGAGTTCGTCCCGGACAACGATCCGGACCTGATCCCCGGCGAGGCCGACTCGCTGCGGAAGCTGATCGAGGCGGGCGCGTGAGGTTCACCGAAGCCGACAGGCTGCTCTTCGCCGGCGACTCCATCACCGACTCCAGCCGTGACCGCGCCGATCCCGCGTCCTTGGGCAAGGGTTATGTCCGGCAGATCGCGGACCTTCTCGGTGACGGGCCGGAGGTGATCAACCGGGGCCTCAACGGCAACCGGATCTACGACCTCGAAGCCCGGTGGGCCACCGACGTCCTCGCGGCGCACCCCACGGTGCTGACGGTGAAGATCGGCATCAACGACACCTGGCGGACCTTCGATCGCGGCCTGTCGAGCCCGATCGGGAAGTTCCGTGCCGCCTACACCCGGCTGCTGGCCGGTGCGCGGGAGCACCTCCCGGCCGAGTTGTACGTGATCACGCCGTTCCTGCTGCCGGTGGAGCCGGAACAGCAAGAATGGCTCGGCGATCTCGCGCCCCGCGTCGAAGCGGCGATCGACGTGGCGACCGAGTTCGGCGCGCGGTTGGTCCGCGCGGATCTGTTCATGCCGCGCGCCGCGGAGGAGCACGGGGCGGCGACGCTGGCCCCGGACGGCGTCCACCCCAGCCCGCTCGGCCACCGCCTGCTCGCCGAGGCATGGCTCGCGACGGCCGGTTCGCCGGTCGAGGAGGTTCCGCTCCCGTAGCGGATACAGTTGCCCGGTGAACCGGAACGCCATCATCGCCGGTCGTTACCGGCTGGAGCACAAGGTCGGCCGGGGCGCGATGGGCGTGGTGTGGCAGGCGCGGGACGAGCGGCTCGACCGCACGGTCGCGGTCAAACAGCTGCTGCCGGACAACTCGCCGGGTGACGCGCCGTTCCGGTCGATCGTGCGCGCGATGCGGGAGGCCCGGGTCGCCGCGCGGCTCAAGCATCCGCACGCCGTCACCGTCTACGACGTCGTCGAACAGGACGGAACCCCTTATCTGATCATGGAGTTCCTGTCGTCGCGGCCGCTGACGGAACTCCTCGCGGACGACGGCCCGCTCCCCGCGGGCCGGGTGGCGGAACTCGGCGCGCGGATCGCCTCGGCGCTGGCCGCCGCGCACGAGGACGGCATCCTGCACCGGGACGTCACACCCAACAACATCCTGATCACCGGGGACGGGCAAGCGAAGATCGCCGACTTCGGCCTGTCCCACGCCACGGGCGAAGGGACGATGACCGGCGACGGTCTCGTCGTCGGCACACCCGCGTTCCTCTCCCCCGAGGTCGCGGACGGCGAGGAGCCCGGCTTTCCGTCGGACGTGTTCTCCCTCGGCTCGACGCTGTACACCGCGCTGGAAGGCGCGCCGCCGTTCGGCACCGACGGCAACCAGATCGCCCTCCTCAAACGGGTCGCCCGCGGCGAGATCACCGCACCGCGGTCGACCGGCCCGCTCACGGATGTCCTGCTGCGGATGCTCCGGCGCGATCCACGGGAACGGCCGGACATGGCCGAGGCCGAGCGGATGCTCGCCGCCGTCGCCGACGGCCGTCCGGCGATCCTGTCCGGTACGAAACGGCTTCCCGCGCCCACTCGTCGTTCACGCCTGCCGTTCGCCATCGCGGGCGGTGTGGTCGTGGCGGGTGGTGTGCTGGCGGGCGTCCTCCTGTCCGACGGCGACCCGCCCACCGCTGCCGCTCCGGTGGAGGCGCCGTCGCCTTCGGCTGCGAAACCGGTGTGCGAAGCGCGTTACGAGGTGGCCAATCGCTGGCCCGGCGGCTCGGAGATCCGCGTGTCCGTGCGGAACTCCAAGGACACCCGGCTCACCGGCTGGGAGGTCAGCTGGACCCTGCCGCCCGGCACCCGCATCGCCAATCTGTGGAACGGTTCCCTGGCACAGGACGGCGATCGCGTGCGGGTGTCCGAAGCCCACTGGAACGCGGTCCTGCCGGTCGGTGGGACGACCACCTTCGGCTTCATCGCGACCACCGGCGAAGACGGCGGGGACACGCCGGTCGCGGAGTGCCGGAGTTCCTGACCGAAGAATGTGACACAACTCACGTCTGATTTGTCCGATTACCGGGGGTCGCCGCACCGGCATGCTGCGAGCGCGAAGCACTCGACAGCAAGGAGAAACGCGTGGACGACCAAGCGAGCACGCCACGATTCCCGATGGCGCGCGCGGTGGGCTGCCCCTTCGACCCGGCACCGGAACTGTCACGGCTGGCCGAAAAAGGACCCGGTGTCGCGGGTGAGGCTCTGGGATGGCGGCACGCCGTGGCTGATCACCCGGTACGAGGACGTGCGCGCGGTACTGGCCGATCCGCGGATCGGCGTCGATGCCACACGGCCCGGCTTCCCGCACACCAACGCGGTGAGCAAGGCACGCGACACCACGATGAAAACGTTGATGCAGATGGACGCACCCGAACACACCGCCCAACGACGGCTGCTGACCCCGGAGTTCACGATCGGGAAAATGGAGGCCCTGCGACCCCGGATCCAGCGGATCGTCGACGATCTCCTCGACGCGATGCTCGACGGCCCCAAACCGGTGGATCTGGTGACTGCGTTCGCGTTGCCGGTCCCTTCGCTGGTGATCTGCGAACTGCTCGGCGTGCCCTACGCCGACCGCGGCTTCTTCCAGGGGGTGGCGCGCACCCTCGTCATGGACGAGTCCGATCCCGAACGGGCCATGGCCGCCAGTGAGGAGCTGAACGCCTATCTGGAAGAGCTGGTGATCGCGAAGACCGCCGAGCCCGGCGAGGATCTGCTCAGCACGCTGGCCGTCGGGCAGGTCCGGACCGGCGCGATGACCCCGCGCGAGATCGCCACGATGGGCCAGCTCCTGCTGGTGGCCGGGCACGACACCACCGCGGGCATGATCGCGCTGGGCACGGCCGCGCTCCTGGCGAACCCCGATCAGCTCGACCAGGTCCGTGCCGATCCTCCCGGCGCGGTGGAGGAGCTCCTGCGTTATTTGTCCATCACCCACACCGAAGCGCGCCGCGTCGCGCGGGAGGATCTGGAGATCGGCGGCAGGCTCATCCGTGCCGGCGACGGCATCATCGCGGTGAAGAGCACCGCCAACCGCGACCCGGTCGCCTTTCCGGATCCGGACGCCGTCGATGTCCGGCGCAAGGCGCGCCACCATGTCGCCTTCGGTCACGGCAGGCACCTGTGTGTCGGCGCTCCGCTGGCCAGGGTGGAACTCCAGGTCGTCTACGGCACGCTGTTCCGGCGCATACCGACCCTGA
The DNA here is from genome assembly GCF_044547565.1 of Amycolatopsis sp. NPDC052450. NCBI lineage: Bacteria > Bacillati > Actinomycetota > Actinomycetes > Pseudonocardiales > Pseudonocardiaceae > Amycolatopsis > Amycolatopsis sp. NPDC052450. The sequence continues at coordinate 69,642 of NZ_JBIUAQ010000020.1, forward strand.
AACCGGCCGCACCGCTGGAAGAACTGCCGTTCGACGAGAACGCCGTCTTCTACACGGTGCGGGAACTGCCCGTCACCTGGTGAACCGGTGAGCCGCGCCGGTGGATTCCCGCGCGTTCAGGCGCACGGGGACTTCGATCCGGCGCGGCTCGCCTTCGGACGCCTTCCCCTCGATGAGGTCCATCAACGCCGTGGCCGCACGGCCGCCCACCTCGCGGGGATGCACGAACATGCCGGTCACCCGCGGCGACGTGAGCCGGAGCGATCCGCTGTCCACCGCACTGCAGATCCCGAGCGCGCCGGGCACCGCGAGCCCGCGGCGACGGGCCTCGTGGAGGACGCCGAGGGCGAGGTTCTCCGACGTCGTGAACACGGCGTCCGGGCACACCCGCCGGTCGAGCAGCCTGCCCAGCGCCTCCGCCGTGCCTTCGGTGGTCGGCGGTTCGTCGATCTCGGCCACCACCGGCTCCAGGCCCCGAGCCTCCATCCAGCCCCGGTAGCCCGCGACCAAGTCCGCCGCGTAGGAACGGCGGGTGTCGGTGGTGATCATCGCCGGACGCTCGTAACCGTTGTCCGCCAAGTGATCCAGCATCAACCGCGCGGCCGCGACCAGGTCGTTGTCGACGACGACCGGCACCGGGCACGGCGCCGCCATCGGGCGTCCGACGGTCACCAGCGGCCGGTCGCGGCACCAGCCGGTCGCGAAGAACGGCTCGTCCCCACGGGGATCCACCAGGATCGCGCCGTCGACGGCGAAGGCGTTCAGCCGGTCGAGGTCGGCTTCCCTCGGCGTCAGGAGCAAGGCGTACGACCGTTTCGACGCCACCTCGGCCGCCCCGTTGAGGACTTCGAGGAAGTAGTCCGAGTTGGGTACGAGCGCGCACGCGCTGCCGGCGTCGACCGAGTTCGCGAGCTGGATCGCCAAGGTGCGGCTGCGCCGGGTGACGAGCTGCTGTGCGTGCACGCTGGCCTGGTAGCCGAGTTCGGCCGCCGCCCGCGCGACGCGCTGCCGGGTCTCTTCGGAGATCCGGCCCTGCCCGCTCAGCACGTGCGAAACGGTGGTGATCGAGACCCCCGCGGCCGCGGCTACGTCACGGATGGTCGGCGACACTCATGCCTCCACGGGCGGTCCCCAAACGCGGTTCGGCCGGTCGGTGTCCAGCCGATAGTCGGTGACGTGGGCGTCGCACAGCCTACGTCCGAGGTCCGCCGCGACCTCCAGCGGCCGGGCTGGATCGCGCTCCACCTCGCCCCGGCTGTTGCCGACGCCGACCACGATCCCCGCGAGGTCCTGACGCAGGTACCGGGTGAGTTCCTGGAACTGGGCCTCCAGCCCGAGTGTCGCGCCGCGGTAGCTCTCCTCGCAGGAGATCAGCACGGCGGCGCGTTTGCCCATCAGCCCGGGCACGACTTCGGCGGTGTGCGGCGAACTGCCGGAGGTGTAGCAGAAAAGCCGGTCGAAGAAGGACTTCAGCCGGCCGGTCATGCCGTACCAGTGCAGTGGTGTCGCGTAGACGATCGCGTTCGCCGGGAGCACGTGGTCGAACAGCAGCCGCTCGTAGCCGTCCGCGATGCCGCAGGACCGGTCGCTCAGCCGGCAGCCGCGACAGTCCCCCAGCGGCGACTCGACGAAATCGGAAAGGTGGACGAAGCCGACCGTGTGTCCCGCTTCCTCCGCCCCTTTGGCCAAAGCCTGGGCGAGGGACCAGGAATTGCCCTCACGACGCGGACTCGAATCGAGCACCAAGACCTTCACGTGGTTCTCCCCGGAGAGACTGCAAAAACGCTTTTGCAGTCTCTCCGGGGAAGGTTTCCGCTGTCAAGCGACCGAGGTCAGGCGACCTTGGCGGCCGCCGCGAGGATGACCTCCGCGACGACGTCCGGCCGCGAGACCGAGACGGCGTGCGAAGCGTCGGTCCTGGTGACCTCCGAACCGGCGCGCTCGGACATGAACGCCTGCGCCGCGGCCGGGATCGCGTGGTCCTGCTCGGCGATCAGCGCCCACGACGGCAGGTTCTTCCAGGCAGGCTCGCCGTCGAACGGCGTGGCGAGCGCGCGCTCGGTGACCGGGCGCTGGGTGACCGCCATGACGTCGGCGGTCTCCGCGGGGACGTCGGCCGCGAACACGTCCGAGAAATTCTCGGGCCTGATCGACAGCTCGCCCTGGGCAGCCAGGACGTTCGTGGTGTCCGGACCGAGCTTGCCGCCTTCGAACCGGCCGGACAGCTCGAACACGCTCTCCCCCGCCTCCGGCTGGAAGGCGGCGATGTAGACGAGCGCCTTGACGTTCGGCGCGGTGGTGGCCGCGCGGCTGATCACCACGCCGCCGTAGGAATGCCCGGCGAGCACCACGGGGCCGTCCACGCCGTTGACGACGTCGGCGACGTAGTCCGCGTCGGAATCGATGCCGCGCAGCGGGTTCGACGCGGCCAGCACCCGGTAGCCCTGCTCACGCAGCTTCGGAACCACGCCGTTCCAGCTGGACGAGTCGGCGAAAGCACCGTGGACCAGGACAATGGTGGGCTTCTGGTTGGTCATGGTGGCTCCTTCAGGTCAGGGAGAACGATCGGTCTTTCTGCCTGAACAATGCTCGCCCCGGCGGCCTTCCGCAACGTGACGAAGGCGACCTGGTGGAATGACCGTTCTTTCTCTACGGTTGGGGAATGCCGACTGTCGACCGGGACGTCCATCCGAAAATCCGGCTGCTAGAGACAGCCTCACGGCTGTTCTACGCCGAGGGCATCCATGCCGTCGGCGTGGAGCGCCTGGTCTCCGAGGCGGCCGTGACCAGGGCGACGTTCTACCGCCACTACCCCACCAAGGACGACCTCGTCGCCGCTTACCTGAGCACCACGAGCGAGCGGATCCGCGCGGGCGTCGACGCGGTGACCAGCGAAAAGTCCGCCCGCGAAGCGCTCCTCGCCGCGCTGGGCATCATCGGCGACCGCACGCTCGACGACGACTTCCGCGGTTGCCCGTTCCTCAACGCCGCGGCCGAATACCCCGATCCCGGACATCAGGTCCGCCAGGTCATCGACGACCACCGGGACTGGTTCTTCGGCGTCCTTCGCGACCTGGCACGCGACGCGGGCCACGCCGACCCGGACCACGCCGCCCGCACTCTCGTCCTTCTCCGCGACGGCGCGCTTCACGGCGGCAACCTCGATGACGCCGAGACCGTGCGCGCCACTCTGCACCGAGCCGTGGCCGACCTCGTCCCCTGAGCTTCATCGCGTCTTCTCGACGGTCGTAACAAGTGCTACCTTCGCGGAAGGGGGCCGGACCGAGGAGCGGCGACGATGAGGCTTTCTCCCAGCGCGCACGTCGACCCGTTCTGCCGTGACCGGCTGCCGCCCGCCGATCAGTGGCCGGAGTTCGTGTTCGACCTGCCGGAACTGCGATACCCCGACAGGCTGAACGCCGCGACCGCGCTGCTCGACGACACCGTGGCCCGCTTCGGTCCGGACAGGCCCTGCCTGCTCTCCCTCGCCGAAACGTGGACATACGGCGAAGTCCTGGCCCGCGCCAACCGCGTCGCCCACGTCCTGGTCACCGATTTCGGGGTGGTTCCCGGAGACCGGGTGCTGTTGCGGGGCGCCAACACCCCGTGGCTCGCGGCGGCTTGGTTGGCGGTGCTCAAGGCCGGCGCGGTGGCCGTCTCGACCATGCCGATGCTGCGGCGTGCCGAACTCGACAAGATCGCCGGCCGCGCGAAACCCGCACTCGCCGTTTGCGACGAACGTCTGCTGGACGAACTCCCGGCCGATCTCCCCGTCGTGTCGTACGGAACGGATCTGGCCGCCCGCGCGGAACGGCATCCGCCCACGTTCGCCGACGTCCCGACCGCTGCCGACGACGTCGCCCTGCTGGCCTTCACCTCCGGCACGACGGGATCCCCGAAGGCGACGATGCACTTCCATCGCGACCTGCTCGCGATCGCCGACACGTTCTCCCGGCACATCGTGCGCCCGACGTCCGACGATCTCTTCTGCGGCACGCCACCGCTGGCGTTCACCTTCGGTCTCGGCGGCCTGCTGGTCTTTCCCTTGCGTGCGGGCGCGGCCACACTTCTGGTCGAACGCGCCACTCCGGCGGAACTCGCCGCCATCGTCGCCGACAAGGGCGTCACGGTCCTCTTCACCGCCCCGACCGCGTATCGCGCGATTTTGAACGCGGGCGACGGACGACTCCTGGCCGGAGTGCGCCGGGCCGTCTCCGCCGGCGAATCACTTCCCGCTCCCGTGGCCGAGCGGTATCGGGAGAGCGTCGGACGGCCGCTCATCGACGGCCTCGGCAGCACCGAAATGCTGCACGTGTTCATCTCCGCCGCCGACGACACCGCACGTCCCGGCGCGACCGGGAAGGTCGTACCCGGCTACGAAGCGGCAGTTCTCGACATCGACGGCGCACCCGTTCCCGACGGCACTCCCGGGTTCCTGGCGGTGCGAGGCCCCACCGGCTGCCGCTATCTCGAGGACCCGCGCCAGCAGGACTACGCGCGCGACGGCTGGAACATCACCGGCGACACCTACGTCCGCGACGCCGACGGCTACTTCCGGTTCGTCGCGCGCAGCGACGACATGATCATCTCGTCGGGCTACAACATCGCCGCGCCCGAGGTCGAGGAGGTCCTGCTGACCCATCCGGACGTGGACGAATGCGCCGTGATCGGCACGCCGGACCCCGACCGCGGTTCGGTCGTGACGGCGTTCGTCGTGCCACGTCCCGGCGCCGATCCGGGCACGGATCTGGCGCGGGCACTGCAAGACCACGCGAAAGCGACCGCGGCGCCGTACAAGTACCCGCGGCGCGTGCGCTTCATCGAAGCCTTGCCGCGCAACGCAAGCGGAAAACTGCAGCGATACCTGCTACGAGACCTGTGAAATCACGCGAGTTCGCCGCGCCGCCCGAGCGCGTGGAACAGCGTCGTGGCGAGCACGAGCCCTTCACGGGCGATCGACGCGAGCAGGTGTTCGTCGGGTGCGTGTTGCAGGCATCCGGGGTAGGAATGCGGCAGCCACAGCGTCGGAAGGCCGAGGATATCGGTGAAAACGTGGTTCGGCAGTCCCCCGCCGAAGCTCGGCAGGATCGCCACCCGACGATCGGAAAACTCGTCGAGGACGCCCTTCGCCCAGCCGACCCACGGGTCGTCGACAGCGGTTCGACTGGCGCGAAAACTGCCTTCGGCGGTGACGTCGACCATCGAAAACCCCTGCGCGGCAAGGTGTTTCGTGATGGCCTCGCCCACGCGGTCGACATCGGTGCCCGCGACGTAGCGCAGTTGCAGCATCGCGCGGGCGCGACCGGGGATGGCGTTGACCGGCCGCTCGATGTCGGCCGCGCCCAGCGAGAGGACTTCGAGGGTGTTCCAGCCGTACAGCCGCTCGGCCGCGGTCAGCCGGGTGTCACCCCAGTGCTCATCCAGCGCCGGATCCCCGGGCTTGTTCCCGATCTCGAGCCCGGCGAGTGCCGCGCGGACACTTTCCGGGAGTTCGGGCGGCAGGAGTTCCGGTACCTGGACACGGCCATGCCCGTCGACGAGGCAGGCGATCGCCCCGGCGAGGGTGGTGGCGGGATTGCGCAGTACCCCGCCCCAGTTCCCCGAATGGTAGGCGTCGGGACGGAGATCCACGTCGAGGGCGATCCGGACGCTGCCCCGCGCGCCGAGGAACAACGTCGGCGTCGCCGCGTCCAGGCGCGGACCGTCGGACGCGATGAGGACGTCGGCGCTCAGCGCCTCCCGGTTCGCCGCGACGAACTCGTCGAGACCGGGCGAACCGATCTCCTCCCCGGTCTCGAACAGGAACTTGAGATTGAACCCGAGCGAACCCGTCTCGGCGAGCAGCAGCCGGAGCGCGGTCAGGTTGATCAGGTGCTGCCCCTTGTTGTCCGCCGAGCCGCGGCCGTACCAGCGCTCGCCGTCGGCGGTCAGCGTCCACGGGTCACGGCCTTCGCTCCACCGGCCCTCGTGCCCGTCGACGACGTCGGCGTGGCCGTAACACAGGAGTGTCGGCAGCTCGGGCGACTCGACGCGGGTACCGATCAGGAACGGGCCGCCGCCCGGATCCGGATTGGGCTGGATCGCCACGGAACAGCCGAGCGCGGTCAGCGCCGGCGTCAGCACCTCGTCCAGGTACGCCTTGATGGCGACGCGGCCGCTCGGGTGATCGCTCACCGTCGGATACCGGACGAGGCCCGCGAGTTCGGCGAAGAACGCACCCGAATCGACGTGCCGCCGCGCTTTCGAGACCAGTTCTGCGGGGATCGCCACGGTGTCTCCCGATTCGCTCGTCGTGTATCGCCGATGAGCCTATTTGAAGTGACCATGGAGCCGGTCGGGCCACGGTCTGATGCCCCCAATGTGGCATTGGGGGCATGCCCGGCTTCCGCGACCCCATGCCGCTTTTGGCCGTGCACCGGTCAGCGGAGCAGCACTCCGGGGTTGAGGATTCCGGCCGGGTCGAGCGCGGACTTGGCGGCGTCGAGCGCGGCGGCGAACGGGTCGGGACGCTGCCGGTCATACCAGGGCCGGTGGTCGCGGCCGACGGCGTGGTGGTGGGTGATCGTGCCGCCATGGGCCGCGATCGCCTCGGAAACGGCGGCCTTGATCTCGTCCCACTGCTCGACCGTGCTCCCCCAGCGCCCGGCGGCGTAGATCCCGTAGTACGGCGCGGGACCGTCGGGGTAGACATGGGTGAAGCGGCAGGTGACGACGCCGGCACCGCCGCACACCTCGTCGATCGCGGCACGTGCGGCCGACGTGATCGCGTCGTGGAACTCCGCGAAGCCGTCCCAGGTGCACGCGGTCTCGAAGGTCTCCACGATGAGCGACCGGCGGGCCAGCGCGTCGCGTTGATAGGGCATGCGCAGGAACGACGATCGCCACGTCGACGCACTGTCCTGGCCGGAGGAATCCTTGCCGCGCCTGGTTTTCACGACTCCGCCGTGGCCCGCGGTCACTTCGAGCGCGCGGTCGAGCCAGGGATCGACCGGATGATCGGCGGATTCGAACCCGATCAGCAGGAGGCCACCGCCCACGCTCGCGCCCGCGTTGATGAACGCCTCGGCCGGGTCGAGGAGGCGGCAGTTCGACGGGTGGAGCCCGGACTGCGCGATCGCGCGGGTGGCGGCGACCGCGTCTTCCTGCCGCTCGAAGGCGACCGACGCGGTGACCTGCCAGACCGGCCTGTCCTGCAGGCGCATCCACGCTTCGGTGATCACGCCGAGCGTGCCCTCGGAGCCGAGGAACATCCGATCCGGTGAGGGGCCCGCGCCCGAGCCCGGCAGGCGCCGCGATTCGCTGATCCCGGCCGGGGTGACGACACGCAGCGACTCGGTGAGATCGTCGATATGCGTGGCGAGAGTCGCGAAATGCCCGCCCGCACGGGTGGCGAGCCAGCCGCCGAGCGTCGAATGGGCGAACGACTGCGGGAAATGCCGCAGGGTCAGCCCCAGTGGGCGAAGGCGGTCTTCCAGCGCCGGGCCGAAAATCCCGGCCTGGATCCGGGCCGCGCGGCTGACCGTGTCCACTTCGAGCACGTCACCGAGGCCGGCCAGATCCATCGAGATCGACGGCCCGTCGAACCTCGGTTCGACCCCGCCGACCACGGAACTGCCGCCACCGTACGGAATCAGCGGAGTGCCTGAGGTCGTGCACCAGTCGAGGAGGTCGGCGACGTCCTGTTCCGTGCGAGGGCGGGCGACCAGGTCCGGCACGTGGTCGAGCCGTCCGAGCAGGTTGCGGACGACATCGCGGAACGCCTTGCCCCTGGCGTGGGACAACCGGTCGACGGGGAGGTCGCTGCACAACGCGGCGAGCGCCGCGGGCGGACGGATCCGTGCTGCCGGGACGTCGAGCTCCGCGGGGTCCGGCGGGGCGTGGTCGGTGAAGTCGTGAGCGGGCAGCACACCCGAGGTGCGGGCGACCAGCGCGTCGGACTCTTCCCTCGACAGTGCGCCGGCGGTGGTGCCCCAGCCCCACCAGGAACGCTCCTCGGTCGGCATCGATGCCTCCGTTCGATCTGACTCGCCAGTAAGTTACCTATCGGTCAATTATCGTGTCAACGCACCGCGACGACGAACACCGATAACGTGTGCCGTTGTGGCCGTCGCCGTAGATTGGCGAGAGCCCGCTTCTCGGCAGGCTCGACCCGTCGCATGGCTTGCGCCTGAAAGCCCTTCCCGGCGAACTGGTCTGGGCCACGACCTGGCTTCAGGACGCCAACGACTCCCTCGCCCCCAGACTCGGCCTTCCCCGCCTGCCGGTGGTGGAGTGGCCGGAGCCGTCCGACACCGACGAGTTCGACGCCCGCATCGGCCTGCACTGGAAGACGCGTCCCCTGCTGGACCACGCCCAGAACCGCTCGTTCGTATGGATCGACGACGAGCTTTCCGACACCGATCGCGACTGGGTGTCCGGCAACCATCCCGGACCGGCCCTCCTGCATCGGGTCGATCCCCGGCGCGGCTTGACCAGCGCCGACAACCGGAAGCTCGCCGAGTGGCTGCGGGAACCCCGCCTTCCCTGACACACAGGACAGCTCTTCCACCCAGGACCGATTCGAGGCCTTCGACGCTTTACAACGTTGTATCAACGATGTAAAAACATCCTGACGGCCGCCCGTGGCCCGGCTCACACCGGTCCCCCGACCACGGCGTCGTGGTTTCACGCCTGCACAAGTCCAGCGGGAGGCGCACCTCCGCCGAGGCGGCCGCCCCCGGAGAAGGGTGTCGAGCAGATGTTGTCAACGTTGTCACCACACCGCTCCCGAAAGCCGAGGCGCTTCCGGAAATCACTGGCCACCGCGGTCGCGGTGGTCTCCGCCCTGGCGATGACGCCGGGAGCCGCGACGGCCGCGGAGAGCGGCTGGAAGCTGGGCAAGCCGCGCCTGACCACGCCGTGGACGAACCAGGTGTCGCCCTCGAACGCGTTGCCCGAGTACCCGCGGCCGCAGCTGGTGCGCGAGAACTGGCAGAACCTCAACGGTGTTTGGGAGTTCGCCGGCGCCGCCCCCGGCGAGGTCCCGCCCTTCGGCGAAAGGCTCGCCGAGAAGATCCTGGTCCCCTACCCCACCGAATCGGCGCTTTCCGGGATCCAGCGGCATGAGGACTTCATGTGGTACCGGCGCACGTTCACCGTGCCGAGGAACTGGAACGTCGGCAGGGACAACACCCTTCGGATCAACTTCGGCGCCGTCGACTACAAGGCGAAGGTCTACGTCAACGGCAAGGAGGTGGCCGCACATCAGGGCGGCTACGGCGCGTTCTCCGCGGACGTGACGCCGGCGCTGAAAGCCCAGGGAGAGCAGGAGATCATCGTCGGCGTCGAGGATCGCGCCGACGCGACCTGGCAGCCCGTCGGCAAGCAGCGGCTGGTCCCCGATCGCGGGATCTTCTACGAAGGCGCTTCGGGCATCTGGCAGACGGTGTGGATGGAACCGGTCGCGGCGAAGCACATCGGCACACTCGGCATGGTCCCCGATCTCAAGTCTTCCACGCTGAAGCTCACCGTAGACACCGGCGGGAACTCCGGCCTGACCGTCGAGGCCGTGGTCCGCGACGGCAGGAAGGTGGTCAGCCGCAGCAAGGCGTCCGCGGCCGGAACGATCTCCCTGCCGGTGCCCAAGGCGAAGCTCTGGTCGCCGGATTCCCCGTTCCTCTACGACCTGGACGTCGAACTCAAGGACGGCCGCCGCACCGTGGACAGGGTTTCGTCCTACTTCGGCATGCGTGAATTCGGCACCGCGAAGGGCGCCGACGGCAAACTCCGCTTCACCCTCAACGGCAAGATCCTCTTCCTGCAGTCCACTTTGGACCAGGGGTACTGGCCGGACGGCATCTACACCGCGCCGACCGACCAGGCGCTGCGGTTCGACCTCGAACAGCACAAGGTCCTCGGCTTCAACACGGTCCGCAAGCACATCAAGACCGAACCCGACCGCTGGTACCACCACGCCGACAAACTCGGGCTATTGGTCTGGCAGGACATGCCGTCGATGCGCACCGGTGGGCGTCCGCCTGCCGACGCCCAGCGGCAGTTCCAGGTCGAGTTGAAGGAACTGGTGGAGCAGAAGAAGAACTGGACCTCGATCGTCGGCTACGTGCCGTTCAACGAGGGCTGGGGCGAATGGTCGCGCGAGACCACCGGCAAGATCGCCGACGACGTCAAGGCCCAGGATCCGACCCGGCTGGTCAACGCGCACAGCGGCGTCAACTGCTGCGATTCCCTCGGCGACTCCGGCAAGGGTGACGTCATCGACTGGCACGCCTATCCCGGCCCCGCGAAACCGATGCCCGACGGCAAGCGGATCTCGATCGACGGCGAACACGGCGGCTACGGCCTCGAAGTCGAGGACCACATGTGGTTCGGCGAAGGCCACGCCTACGAGATGGTGAAGGACCAGGCGACGCTGAACAGCCGCTACGTCCAGAACCAGCGCGACGTGCTCGCGTCGGCGCAGAGCTGCGGGATCAGCGGCTCGATCTACACGCAGATCACCGATGTCGAGCACGAGGTCAACGGTTTCTTCACCTACGACAGGCAGGTGAAGAAGATGGACTTCGCGCAGGTGCGCGCGGTCAACCAGGCGATCATTCGCAACGCCGACGGCAGCGGTTCGGGCGCACCCGACCCGGGCCCCGGCACTCCGGGGCTCGCCGGCGTGCACGCCTACAAGTTCAATGAGGGCACCGGATCCAGCGCGGCGGACTCGGTCGGCACCGCGCACGCCACGCTGACCAACACGCAGTGGGCGGGCGGTGTCGAAGGCGGCGCGCTGGCCTTCACGGGCAACGGTCAGGCCGACACCGGGACGAATCTCGTCACCACGGCGAGCAGCTACTCGGTCTCGGCATGGGCGAAGCTGGATGAGGCGAGCGGCGCGTTCCAGACCGTCGTCAGCCAGGACACCGGCCGTGACAGCGCGTTCTTCCTGCAGTACTCCGGGCAGGATCAGCGGTGGGCGATGAGCTTCGTCGGCCTTCGCGCCTTGTCGCCGGAGAAGCCGGAAGTCGGCCGCTGGTACCACCTGACCGGGGTCCGCGACGTCAAGGCGGGCACGTTGTCGCTGTACGTCGACGGCCGGAAGGTCGCCTCGCAGAACGCCTGCTCCGCCGCACCGAGCACGGGACACACCGTGATCGGCCGTGGCCAGTACGGCGGTCAGCAGGTCGACTTCCTGCGTGGCGCGGTCGACGACGTCCGGCTGTACGACCGGCCGCTGTCCGACGCCGAAGTCGCGACGCTCGCGAAGCGCGGCTGAGCTCGCTCGCGCGGCGCCGGGGTCACTCCCGGCGCCGCGTGCCCGCCACCCACTCCCGCACCATGTCGCCGAGCACGGGCAACGGCACCTGCCCTTGCCTCAGCACGACGTCGTGGAAATCGCGGATGTCGAAGTCCTCGCCCAGCCGTTCCTCGGCGAAGGCGCGCAGCCGCTGGATCTCCAGCCTGCCCGTCATGTACGACAGCGCCTGACCGGGCCATTCGATGTACCGGTCGGTCTCGGACCGCACTTCGACGTCGCTCAGCATGCAGTGCTCGGCGAGGTAGTCCACGCACTGCTGCCGGGTCCAGCCCAGCGCGTGCAGCCCGGTGTCGACGACCAGCCGCGCCGCGCGCAGGGAATCTTCGGCGACCATGCCCAGGCGCATCACGTCGTCGGAGTACAAACCCATCTCGTCGGCGAGCCGTTCGGTGTAGAGCGCCCAGCCCTCGTCGAACGCCGAAAGCGGGACGAGTTTGCGCAGCCGGGGCACTCCGTCGAGCTCGTAGGAAACGCAAGCCTGGAAGTGGTGTCCGGGAACGGCTTCGTGGAAGGCGACCGACTCGGCGATGAACCGGAACCGCTCGGTCACCCGGTAGGCGTTGGTGGAGTAGACGCCGGGACGGCTGCCGTCGGCCGACGGCGGCATGTAGTACGCCTGCGCGGCGGACGGCCCGTCCGCTTCCGGTACCGCGCGCACGACGCATTCGGCGGACGGCACCCGGCGGAACCAGCCGGGCGCGGCCGCCGTGGCCCGCGCGACCGCTTCCGTCGCGGTCGTGATCATCTCGTCCGCGTCACGCCAGCACAGCGAGGGATCGGTGCGCAGCCGACGCCGGACCTCGACGGGGTCGTCCTCGCCGAACACCGCCGAGCCCAGCCGCCGGTACTCCTCGTCCAGCGCCCGGCCGATTTCGAGGCCCGTCTCGTGCAGTTCCTCCGGCGAGATCCCGGTGGTGGTGTGTGTTCTGACCAGTCCCGCGTAGCTCTCCTTGCCGCCGTCCAGCCAGCAGAGGCCCGGCCGGTCGTCGGGGCGGCCGCGTCCGGCGATCTCACTCGCGAGGATGTCGCGATACGCGACGAGCGCCGGGCGCACCTTCTCGGTGAACAGCCGTTCCCGGCGCGCCACCCGGTCGCCGGTCAGCGGCGGGACGAGCAGCGGATGCGGCTCGGCGGCCAGAAACCGGTCGACGTGGTCGATGGCGCCGCGCACCGCGCGATCCACCGGTGTCCGGCCCGCCGCGACCCCGGCGCGGTGGCGGTCGGCCAACGCCGCGAAGAACCGCGGGAAAGCGGCCAGCCTGGCCAGGTAGTCCTCCTCGGCCTGTTCCCCCGACGGCTCGAGCTGCGGCAGCCAGGAGAGCACGCCCGTTCCCTCGGCCGCCATCTGATCGGCGATGGTGAACTCGAGCTGCCGCGAGTCCAGCCTGGTCAGGAGCGATTCCGCGTGGTGGGTGACGACGCCGAGCGTGATCCGGTCCGGATCCGTGGACCGCGCGGCATGGTCGGCGATCCGGACGGCCTTTTCCCTCAGCCGGGCATCGCCGGCCTCGGAGACGTCCCGCAACTCGTGATCGTGTCCGGGGATGTTGTCGAAGGTCGCCATCAACGGCATCTCGGTCGCGAGTACGTCGAGGAGTTCGTCGGCCAGCTCCGCCGCTGTCGGCTGATCGCTCATATCCGATGACTACCAGACCGGACCCGTTCCTCGCTGGCGGTTTTTCCGTTCATTCCGGGCCGGTGAGCGACCGGTAGAGCGGCCGCAGCAGGGCGGTGACCGAGGTTCCGTCCACAGTGGCCTTGAGCGGCGGGACCTCGTCGAGCAGCCCCAGTGGGTCTCCGGTCGCCGGCCGGCGCTTGTTCGTGACGTCCCCGGCCGGGCCCCAGCCGAAGAAGTCGTCCATCACTTCGTCGAGACCGGGTGTCTCATCGTCTGAAGACGGAGCCGTCACACGAGCGCCCGCGTGCCGCCCGATCTCTTCGAGCAGCGTCGTGCGTTCGCGGCCGCGGAGGGCGAAGATCGCGAACGGGTCCGCCTCTTCTTCGACCGCGATGAGCCCCGCGACGAGGTGGTCGCACGGGACGCGGGTGCCGGGGCAGGTGCAGTCCAGCGACAGTTCCCACGCCGCCTCGGGGAACAGCGGCACCTGCTCCGCGGCGAAGAAGCGATCGATGTCGTCCGGGATCCGGCCGTCGAGCAGGGCCGTCCTGGCGGCCTCGTCCGCGGCGACGGCGGCGATGACCGCCGTCCACACCTGTTTGCCGAAGGTCGGCAGACCGATACGGACCTCGTAGAACCGCTGTCGCGTCACCCGGACCCGGGCGACGGCGGCACCGGGTCCGACCGTGAGCGTGTCGACCCGGCAGGGCGGCACAAGTCCTTTGTGGACACCCAGTTCGTCCAGTGTCCGGCGGAATCCCTCAGTCATCGGCCGCCTCCCGGCCCAGCGCGAAGACCTCGCGCAGCGAATCGGCGGACAGTTCCGTGAGCCAGTCCTCCCCGTCGGTGACGACGAGATCGGCCAGCGCTTCCTTCTTGGTGATGACGGCGTCGATCCGCTCCTCGATGGTGCCGGGGCAGACGAACTTCCGTACCTGGACGCTGCGCCGCTGACCGATGCGGAAGGCACGGTCGGTGGCCTGCTCCTCCACCGCCGGATTCCACCACCGGTCGAGATGCAGGACGTGGGTGGCGGCGGTGAGCGTCAGCCCCGCTCCCCCGGTCTTCAACGACGCGAGCAGGATCGGCGGCCCCTCGCCCGACTGGAAGTGCTCGACGATCGAGTCGCGGCGCCGCTGAGACAACCCGCCGTGCAGGAACGCGATCTTCACGTTCAGCCGGTGCGAAAGATGTGGCACGAGCAGATGCCCGAACTCGGCGAACTGGGTGAAGCACAGCGCGCGATCGCCGGAGTCCAGGATCTCCGCCAGGAGTTCTTCGAGCCGGTTGACCTTGCCGGAGCGGTGCCCGATCGGCGAACCGTCGTGCAGCAGATGCGCGGGGTGGTTGCAGATCTGCTTGAGCTTGGTGATCGCGGCGAGGATGTTGCCACGCCGCTTGACCCCGGCGCTGTCGGCGATCCTGGTCATCATCTCGTCGACGGTCGCGCGGTACAGCGTCACCTGTTCGCGGGTGAGGCGGTATTCCTGGAGGATCTCGATCTTCTCGGGCAGGTCGGCGAGCACGGTGGGATCGGTTTTGAGGCGCCGCAACAGGAACGGGCGGGTCAGCCGGCGCAGCTCGGTGGCCGCGGGAAGGTCGCCCCGGCGTTCGATGGGCACCTCGAACCGCTCGCGGAACTCCTGCCTGCCACCGAGGACGCCGGGGTTGAGCAGATCCGAAAGCGACCACAGGTCGGCGAGCCGGTTCTCCACCGGCGTCCCGGTCAGCGCGATCCGGTGCCCGGCGGGAATGCGGCGCAGGGCCTGCGCGGGTCCGGTGTTCTGGTTCTTGACCGCCTGCGCCTCGTCGAGCACGAGCCGATGCCACCGGATGCCCGCGAGTTCGTCGACGTCGCGGGCGGCGGTCGAGTACGTGGTGACGACGAGATCCGCCGCGCCGGCGCGCGCGGTCAACCGCGCGCCGTGCTCGCGATCGGCGCCGTGATGGACGTGGACCCGCAGCTCCGGCGCGAACTTGGCCGTTTCCCGTTGCCACGTCCCGAGCAGCGACATCGGGCAGACGAGCAGCGTCGGCGCCCTGTCGCCCTGTGCGCGCTCGATCGCTTCGAGCGCGAGCAGCTGGACGGTCTTGCCGAGCCCCATGTCGTCGGCGAGGCAGGCCCCGAGGCCGATCGACGCCATGAACGAAAGCCAGGCGACGCCACGGCTCTGGTAAGGCCGCAGGGTCGCCAGGAACGTGGGCGGCGGCTCGGCCGGTTCGATGGTGCGCTGGACCCGGCCGGCGAGGAAGTCGTCGATCCAGCCGTCGGTCGTGACCTCGGTGACCGGGAGCGGCGTGTCGTCGAAGCCGTGGAGCAGGGCCAGCAGTTCCGCCGGCGTGGGCAGCGGCGGTTTCTCGCGATCCGGCTCGCGGCGGAGATACTCGAGCCCGGCGCGCAGCAGTTCGGGGTCCACGCTCACCCACCGGCCGCGCAGCCGCACCAGCGACGACTTCGCGGCGGCGAGCCCGGCGAGTTCCTCGTCGGTCAGCGCGTCCTCCCCGACGGCGAGCGCCCAGCGGTAGGAGGCGAGCTGGTGGCGACCGAGCCGGTGCACGGCGGCCTGGTCGACGGGCGCGCCGCGGACGGACAACTTGAGCGCGAGTTTGCGCCTGCCGCCCCAGCTCGCCGGGAGCTGGACGTCGAACCCGGCCGCGACCAGCCGTTCCGCGCCGCCGTCGAGGAACTCCACGGTTTCGGCGACGGTGAGGTCGTAGACGCCCGGTTTCTCGGTTTCGACCGCGGGGCGGAGCAGCGGCAGCACCTCGGCGGCCCGCTCCAGCTCGGCGGCGAAGAGGCCTTCGGGGTCGGTGAACTTGGCGCCCGCCTTGCCGGACCAGACGTCCTCGGACGGGAGCAGAAGACTGGGATCGGCCGCGGAACGCAGGAGGAAGCGCAACTGCCACTTGGTCCCGTCACCGGTCTGGTCGTCCGGATCGTCGGCCGGGCCGTGCAGCGTGGGAACCTCGTCGAGACGGAAGCAGACGGTGCCCTCGGTGAGGTCCGTGTCGCCGACGGCGTCCCAGGCGGCGATACCCTCGGCGACGATCCCCATCCGTCCCGGCGACTGGCCGATCCGGTCGTCGGCGCTCTTCAGCGCGTGGAGCCACGACCCGAACGGGCCTTCGCGCCCGTCGCTTTCCGTGGCGTGTCCGGCGGCGGCCAGCCGGTCACGGACGGCGGCGTCGACCAGGGTGCGGAGCGCGTCAGTGACGAGCGCCGCCGGATCCGGGCCGGGATGTTCGGCCCGGCCGACCGGCGGGGTGGCCGCGATCAGCGCCCGGACCGCGACCGCGTCGCCGCCGCGGGCCACCGGCCGCCACCGCGCCCGCGCCACGATCTCGTTCCGCACGAGAGTGGGGAGCACCCGGCCGCGGCGCACCAGGTCGTCCGCCAGCCGCACGACGGCGCGAAGGTGACGGACGGAGGTGCCGTAGCTGACCGTGTCGGCCAGGTCTCCCAGCTCGGAAGGGTCGATCAGGAGCGCGGGCACCGACCAGGGTTCCAGCGTCAGTTCCTGCTGCGGACGACCCCGCACGCCCAGTTCCGGCGAGGCGACCGGGCCGCCGCGCCGCGACGGCAGCAGCAGGACGGCCGACGCCGGTTTGCCGGGATGCAGGGCCGTCAGATCCGCGACCGACGCGGCGAACGGATGCGGCCGGGCCGCGCTCGACGGCCGCATCGACGTCGTCGCCGGGCGGTCGCCGTGTTCGCCCCACAGCAGGATCCCGCGGCGAGGGGACCACAGGCCGTGCACGACGAGTGGCGACATGGTCCCCCTTCCGCGGTCTGGTCCTTCCAGCATGCCCGGGACCGATCAGCGTCCGGTCAGCGCGTCGCCGATAGGATCCCTTCGATGGAGGCGACCGGCGTGCTCGACGCGATCGATCCGCGCGAAGCGCTGACCGTTCTCGGCCCTTCCAAGGCCAAGAACCGCGGCGGTGACCTGCCCGAGCCCAGCACCGTCTGGCCGGAGGCGATGCTTCGCGCGCGGGCCGATGTCCTGGCGAGGTCCAAGGTCGACGACGGCGGGTTGCGCCCCGCGTGGCTGCGCTACCGCGGGAACTTCTACCGGAACGTCGGCGACGCCTTGGGCGAGGCCGCCGCGTCCGGGCGGACGCTGATCCTCAGCGGCGGCTACGGGCTGCTGCGCGCCGACGAGCCGATCTCCTACTACGACCGGAAACTCAAGCTCGGCGACTGGCCGTCCGGCGTGCTCGAAGACGCCGTCCTCGGGGAGGCACGCCGGATCGGGGCGGCGAAGGTGGTCACATTCGTGTCCGCCAGCGCCGACTACGCGAAGCTGATCCGGCGGATCCCCTGGGGTTCCACGGAAATCGGCGGTGTGCTGGTGACGATCGACTTCCACGGAGGCGGCGCGCAGGTCGAGGTGCCACGGCGGCTGGCACAGGCTTTCGGCGCGTGGTGGCGCCGGTCGCCATCGGACTATCCTCCGGGCATGGTCGTGGAGTCGCTGGGCTGACTCACGGCCACCGCGTCTCGGACAGCACACGCGCGGCGCGAAGGAAGGCTTCGCGATCTGCAGCGGAAAGCTGTCCGAGCAGCCGTTCCTCCTGCGCCTGGATCTTCGACTGGGCCGACCTTCGCGCGGCGCGGCCGGCTTCGGTGATCCCCAGCAGCCGGACCCGGCGGTCCTTCGGATCCGGCTCGCGGGTGATCAGCCCGTCCTCCTGGAGTTTGTCGAGGGTGCCGATGATCCGGGTCTTGTCCGCGCCGACCGCCTTCGCGAGGGCGGCCTGCGTGCGGACGGGCCCGTCGTCGAGCGCGCTCAGCACCACGTAACCCCACATGGTCAACCCGTGCTCGGCCAGCACCGGCGTCTCGGCGTTCATCAGCCGTCGCACCAGCCCGCCGAGCATCGCCGCGAGATCCGGCCTCCCCTGCTCCGCCATGCGCAGACCATACCGACCTGGTTCGCGAAACCGGTTGACGAACTCGTACGCATATGTAGATGATATGCGCATGCCTATTGACGAACTCCGCATCCTCGACGCCATCGTGACCCGGGCCAGCCTGGATCTGGTCACCAAGATCACGCCCGCCGACCTGACCAAGCCGACGCCGTGCAGCGCCTGGACCCTGCACGGCCTGCTGGCGCATATGGCCACCCAGCACCACGGCTTCGCCGCCGCGGCCGAGGGCGAGACCGACCTCGGCCACTGGCGCCTGCTCCCGCTGGGCGACGACCCCGTGGAGACCTACCGCGCCTCGGTCAAGCGAGTACTGAACGCCTTCGTCCCCCACGACCTCGCCGACCGGAAGTTCGCTCTCCCCGAGTTCTCCACCGAAATCACCTTCACCGCGGAGCAGGCTCTGGGCTTCCATTTCGTCGACTACCTGGTGCACTCCTGGGACGTGGCCAAAACCCTCGGCCTGCCGCTCAAGTTCCAGCGAGAGGTGCTCGACGCCGGCCTGCGGTTCGCCGAATCGATCCCGGACGGGAAGAACCGGAAGGCGCCGGGCGCCGCCTTCGCCCCGGCCGTCGACGAGAAGGGGCCGTCCGACCTGGACACGATCGTCGCCTTGCTCGGCCGTTCGCCGTCGTGGCCGGACACCGCGGTCGCGGCCTGATCGCACCCCCGGAACGTCGGCTACCGGCTCGACGAAGTGTTCAGCGGCGATCGACGAGCGCTTCGATACCGTCCAGGATGCGGCCGAGACCGAACTCGATGTCGGCTTCCTCCATGCCTTCTTCGCCGTACGCCTCGCCGGAGATCACGGCGGCGACGCGCAGGTAGCCTCGGCCTTCGAGACGCGGCCCCAGGAACGCGCTCAACGCCCGGACCTGATCCGAAGGGCTCGCGTTCACGTCTCGCAGCAGTGAAGCGGTGCTGCGGACCCACCCGTCGACGAGGACGGCGCAGCCGGTCGCATCCTGGACACTCAGACCCGAACCGGCCATCCCCTCGAGGAAGTTCTCCAGCCACCCCAGCAGATTCGGCGTGCTCGGCGCCCTTCGCACCGGCAGGTCGATCAGCCACGGGTGCCGACGGCAGCGTGCCAGAAGCGCGCGGGCCCAGGCCGTGACCGCAGCGCGCCAATCGCCGGACGACAGTTCCGGCGGCGGCCCCCAGGCCGCTTCGGCGACCAGGACGAGCAACTCCTCCTTGGAGCTCAGGTACCGGTAAAGCGCGTTCGCGGTGATGCCGAGCCGTTTGGCGATCGACGGCATGGACAGTGCCGCGTAGCCCTCCGCGTCGGCCTGCGCGACGGCCGCGTCGACGATCTGCTCGAGGCTGTATCCCGGCTTCGGCCCGCGCCGGGGCGCCGGGGTGTGCCCCCAGGCCAGCGCGGTACCCGGCGGCAGCAACTCGATCTCGACGTCGTCCATCGGGGCATTGTTGCACCCAAAACAGGTAAAGGCATACACTGTTCATGGCATACACAGTTACTTCTCGAGTTGGGGGATCGCCATGACCGAACCGAACAGGCGGAACGTGCTCCGCGGCGCGACCGCGCTCGCCATCGGAGGAGCCGCCGCGACCTACGGGAGCACCGGGCCCGCGTTCGCCGCGCCGAATCCGGCGAAACCGCGTCACCCGTTCGTCGAAGGCGCGTTCGCGCCGGTGAAGGAGGAGGTGACCGCGTTCGGCCTGCCGGTCACCGGCCGCATTCCGAACGACCTCTGCGGGCGGTATCTGCGCACCGGGCCGAATGTCCTCGGGCTCGAAGATCCGCGCGCTCACCACTGGATGCTGGGTGAGGGGATGGTGCACGGCGTCCGGCTGCGCGACGGGAAGGCCGAGTGGTATCGCAACCGGTGGGTGCGTTCGTCCGGTGTCGCGGCGAAACTGGGCGAGCGGTACCCGTGGCCGGTGCCCGCCGAGGATTTCGCGCCGAACACGCACGTGATCAGCCACCACGGCCGCATCCTCACCCTGCAGGAGTCCGGCGCCCCGCCGTACGAACTCGACGGCGAACTGAACACCTTGGGGCCCTTCGATTTCAGCGGCTCGCTGGAGGGCTCCTACACCGCGCACACCAAGTTCGACGCGCGCGCCGACGAACTGCACGCCGTGACCTACCACCCCACCTGGGACCACGTACGGCATCTGATGATCGACCGGACCGGCCGCGTCGTGCGGACCACCCGGATCCCGGTCACCGACAGCCCGATGATGCACGACTTCGGGCTCACGGAGAACTACGTGGTCGTCTTCGACGTACCGGTCACCTTCGACCCGCAGCCGGGCAAGGTCGTGCCCTACAAGTGGAACACGGATCACCCGGCGAGGGTCGGGGTGATGAAACGCGACGGTGGCCCCGTCCGCTGGTTCGGTGTGGATCCGGTGTTCTACTCGCACACGCTCAACGCCTACGACCACGGCTCCACGGTGGTGATCGACCTGACGACGATGCCGGCGCCGTTCGAGGTGGCGGGCAAGCAGGGCTCCGGCGGCCCGTCGGCGTCGGGGCCGCCGGTGCTGGAGCGCTGGACGATCGATCTCGCGCAGGGCCGCGTGCGGCGCCGTGTCCTCGACGACCGGCCGCAGGAGTTCCCGCGCGTCAACGAAAGCCTGGTGTCACGACGGCACCGGTACGGCTACTCGGCCTCCCCCGGCGAACTGTTCGACGTCTACCTGGACAAGCCCGCCGACACCTTCGGCAACGCGCTGATCAAGCACGACCTGCGGAGCGGACGCTCGGAGGTGCACCGCTTCGGCCGGGGCGCCGACGCGAGCGAAGCGGTCTTCGTCCCGTCGTCCCGCGGTAAATCCGAGGACGACGGCTATGCCCTCGCCTACGTCAACAATCCCGACCGCGACGCCTCGGATCTGGTGATCCTTTCGGCACAGGACTTCACCGCGAAACCCTTGGCGCGCATCCATCTGCCGAGACCGGTGCCACTGGGCTTCCACGGAAGCTGGGTCGCCGACTGACCGATCGGGCGGTCGCCGGATACCCGGCGACCGCCCACGGGTTCACACCCCGGTGAGCACCTCCTCCAGCGCGGCGGCGGAGTCCGGGTACCGCTCGAGCAGTGTCAAGCCGGTGGGTGCGCCGCTACCCCATGGCTCGTCGCAGCCCAGCAGCCCCGCCACGGCGTCGCAGGCCGCCGGGTGCGCGGCCAGCAGCGCGAGCCCATTCCCGCCGGATTTCCTCGGCATGGCAAGCGGTTCCGGCTGGTCTTTCCAGGGCGGAACCCATTCATCGAGCGCCGCCAGGCGGCCGGGGAAGATCCGCCCCGCCTCACGCACGAGCAGCGGCACCAGATCCGCGCCCCGGGACCGCAGCGTGGTGATCAACGTCGGCAACCACGGCAGCAGCAACCTGTCCGGGAGCTCGGAGAAGGCGTTCGACACCGCCTCGACGACGAAGTCGGCCAAGCCCGGCGCCGGTTCCAGCGCGTGGACGAACCCGCTCAGGTAGCGCGGATAGGCGGGCAGCACCAACGGGTTGGCCAGCAGTCCGGCGCACCGCTCACGGAGTTCCGCGCGAGAGAGGCGTCCGAGCTGGACCTGCGCCGCCCACAGCAACGCCACCTTCGACGGCTCTTCCGGATGCGCTCCGGAGATCGCCAGCTCCAGTTGCGTACGGTCGCACCCCAGCGACAAGGCGAGCGCCTCCATGCTGAACAGGAAGCCCAGCATCGCGGCGACCTGCTCGACCCCGGCTTCCTCGTCGGCGAAGGCCGCCGGGAGCAGGGTGCAGTAGTGCGCGTACCCCGTCCTGACGAAGTCCTCGATCCACCGGGGCAGTACCGGCTCGCTGGTCCGATAGTGCGCCAGGAGCCTCCGAACCCGCCGCAGCACTTCCGGCGCGCCGTCGACGGAGCGTTCGGTGGCCAGCACCTCCAGGGCACGCGTGCCCAGCTCCCCCGCCAGCCGGGCGCTGCGCAGGTAGAGCGTCGCGTCCTCGACCGCTCCGAGCACCTTCGCCGCGGTGGCCTGCGGATGGTAGGCGGCACGACGAAGCCGTTGCTCCAGCACCTGTTCGATGCTGACGCCCTCGTAGCCCAGCTCGATGAGGGCCCGCTGGTGGGTGCCCAATGCCAGATCCCACGACTCCTGGATCGGCCGTTCACCGAGCCGCCGCTCCCCCATGATCGGCCGTGCCGCGCCGTGCGGCATCAGGTAGCGCAGCATCCACAGCAGATCGGAGCAGGGCTCCAGCTCCGGCCTCGAAGCGATGTCGAGCAGCGCCCGTTGCACACCTCGCTGCTGCAGCTTGAGGTTCAGGGGTTCGAGCCTGTCGTGCACGTCGCGTGCCAGCGGCGGCAACGCGTCGTAGCCGACCTGGCCGATCCGGTCGCCACCCATCATGATCTCGACGAGGCGGCGCACGTCGCGCCTGCCGGGCACGACGTCCTTCTCGATACAGGTGACCGCCGCGTCCTGGAAGTCGTACGGCGTCGGCTTGGCCCTGTCACGCAGGCCCGCCAGCAGGATCGAGGTCTCGAACACCGCGATGGCGTCGGCCGTCGAGGACAGGTACCCGTTGCGGCGCGCCGCCCGCACGATCTCGACTGACCAGCCAAGCAGCTCGGCCTCGTCCAGCCGGTCGAGCACCGGAGGCCGTTGCAGGAAGCCGGAAAGCTGATCCGATGGATCCACTGCCGCCGGATCCGGCGTCTGTACCGGCAGCCCCGCGGCCTTCTTCCGCTTCGGGGCGCCCACCTGCCCGTCCAGCTGGAACTGCTTCACCTTGGTGCGCTTGAGGTTCTTCGCCCACTCCGTCGCGGCGATCGACACCGATCCCCCGGCGAGCCCGAACTGCGCCTCGATCGAGGCGTGGCTCGACGGGATCAGCCCGTACTGCCAGGTGCTCGCGCTGCGCGGGCTGATCACGAACCCGTCCGTGCCTTCGACACCGAACTCCGCGACCCGGCTGGCCGCGTGGAACGCGCCGCAGATGTAGAGACAGTCCGCGGGATCCGCACCCGAGGTGGCGAGGTGCTCGCGCATGCGGGTCCACATGTAGCGCTCGCGGTCTTCGTCCACCCGCACGCGCCGGGTGTCTCCCGGAGCGAGACGGCGGAACAGGCTGCCGATCAGGAACATGACCTGGCGGTAGGTGTCGTGGTCGCTGTCGCCGAGCGGCAGCTCGACGTATTGGTGCCACCACTCCGACCAGTGCCGCACCCGCCCGTGCCGCAGGAGGTGTTCCTCGAGTTCGGCGAACCGCGGCCGCAGGTCACCGATCTCGACGCCGACCGCGTCACCGTGCAGCGCGGCCTCTTCCTCCGCGGGCGGCGCGTCCGGATCCGGGGCGGGTTCGCCTTCGTTCCACTGGAAGACGTGGTCGGCCGACCGGTCGACGAGGACGAGTTCGACACCAGGGGTGTCGAGGGCGTACGCGATCGCCTGGTACTCGGCCGAAGCCTCGGTGATCGGCGCGACAACGGACAAGGGCGCCCACTCGGCCGGGAATCCCTTCACGTCCGTCGCGAAGGCCTGCACCGCCACGGGAAGACGGCAGTTGCGCAACTCGGTCAGCAACGGCGCCATGTCCTCGCACAGTTCGAGGTACACCACCTTCGGCCGCTTCTCCCGCAACCGCCGGGCCATCGCCACGGCCGAAGCCGGGGAATGGTGGCAGACCGGGAAGATCTCCAACGGTTCCCGCACCGCGCGGTCGACGTCGTCGACAAGTCCGAGCAGGATTCCCTCCAGCGCGCCCGGTCCGTCGGCGAAGGCGGCCGCGGCCTCCTGCAACTGGCCGCGCAGCGCCTCGAAGGCGCCGCTCACGAGAGGGTGGCGATCGCGTCGCGGCCGCCGTCGAGGAACTCCGGCCAGTCCCCGCCCTCATCCTTGCTGCGCGGCTCGACGACGCCGTGCAGGTACTTGTTGAGGATCGCCAGGTCTTCCGGCTCACGACGGGCGAGCGATCCGACCAGCGACGACGCGAGCGTCCGGGCCGTCAGCGCCTGTTCGCCGAAGAAGTTGCTGTGCAACACCGCGTCTTCGAGCACGCCGATCTGTTCGGCGGTGGACAACGCGGACTCCAGCTTCTCGTCGTCGCTGCCCGCCGACGCCGCAGCGGCACGCAGGTCACCGAAGCTGCGCAGCAGCACGTCGAGCAGGGTCGGCGGCACGTCCAGCTCGATCTGGTGGCGGCGCAGGAGTTCCTCGGTGCGGAAGCGGACGATCTCCGCCTCGCTCTTCTTGTTGGTCACCACCGGGATGCGGACGAAGTTGAACCGGCGCTTGAGCGCGGAGGACAGGTCGTTGACGCCGCGGTCGCGGCTGTTGGCGGTGGCGATCACGGAGAAGCCGGGTTTGGCGAAGACGATGCCGTCACTGTCCAGTTCCGGTACCGAGATGTACTTCTCGGACAGGATCGAGATCAGCGCGTCCTGCACGTCGCTGGTGGACCGGGTCAGCTCCTCGAACCGGCCGATCGAGCCGGCCTCCATCGCGGTCATGATCGGCGACGGGATCATCGACTCCCGGGACTGGCCTTTGGCGATGACCATGGAGACGTTCCACGAGTACTTGATGTGGTCCTCGGTGGTACCGGCGGTCCCCTGCACGACGAGCGTCGAGTTACGGGAGATCGCCGCGGCCAGCAGTTCCGCGAGCCAGCTCTTGCCGGTGCCGGGGTCGCCGATCAGCAGCAGCCCGCGGTCGGAGGCGAGCGTGACGATGGCTCGTTCGACGATGCTCCGGTCGCCGAACCATTTCTGCGAGATCTCACGGTCGAGACCGTCGGCGCGCTCGGCGCCGAGGACGAACAGGCGCACCATCTTCGGGGACAGGCGCCAGGCGAACGGTTTGGGGCCGTCGTCGATCGACTCGAGCCAGTCCAGCTCTTCGGCGTACTTGAGTTCGGCGGGGGCGCGCAGGACGTCGGACATGTCTTGCCTTTCGGGGAAGTTCAGGAGGTGAGGAAGGTCTTGAGTTCGTGGACGAGCTTGGTGATGTGGCCGGAGATCACGGGCGTGCCGAGATCCTTGAAGCGCTCGCGGAACCAGGGGTTGACGCTGCCCCGGCCGGCGCTGGTGACCGAACCGACCGGGATGAACTTCGCCCCGGAGCGGTGGATCGCGGCCATGCTTTCGAAGAGCTGCTCGACGCGGGTCTCGTAGAAGTCGGAGATCCACACCACCACGGTGTTGGCGGGCTCGGCGATCTTCGGCTGGGTCAGCGCCATCGCGACCATGCCGTCGTTGCCGCCGCCGAGATTGGTGCGCAGCAGGGTTTCGAACGGATCGTGCACCCACGGCGTGAGGTCGAGGGCCTGGGTGTCGTAGGCGATCAGATGAACGTCCACTTTGGGCAGTCCGGCGAAGATCGAGGCCAGTACGGCGCAGTTGACCATCGAGTCCACCATCGAGCCGGACTGGTCGACGACCGCGATGAGCCGCTGCGGGGTGGTCTTCTTCGCGGTCTGCTTGTAGTAGAGGCGATCGACGTAGAGCCGTTCCTCGTCGGGGCTCCAGTTGGTGAGGTTCTTCCAGATGGTGCGATCGAGGTCGAGGTTGCGGAACACGCGCTTCGGCGGCACCGACCGGTCGACCTTGCCTGTGGAGGCCTTCTCGACCTGGGTCCGCAGGACCTCCGCGATCTCGTCGACGTAGCGGCGGATGAGCGACTTGGCGTTGGCCAGCGCCACTCCGGACAGATTGTCCTTGTCCCGCAACAATTGTTCGATGAGTGACATGCTCGGGCTCAGCTTCGCCGCGAGCGCGGGATCGGCGAGGACCTCGCGCAGATGCATCCGCTTGACGAGGTCGGCCTCGATGGCACCGAGTTCCGGGCCGATCGACGGGAGCAGCGTGCTCAGGTCGGGAGCCGGGCCCCCGCCGGTGCCACCCAGCCCGGTGGGAGCTCCACCGGGGCGACCGCCGCGGAGCTCACCGGGACGGCACCCCAGTGCGCGCTCGAACCAGCCCGCGTCGGCCTGCCAGCTGGACAGCTGCCCGGCCGTCACGGTGGCGGGTGCCGCGGCGAAGACATTGAGCAGCACCTTCGACACCAGCGCGGCGCGCCGCACCTCCGCGGCCTTGTCCCGGCTGTCCCCGGCTTCGGGGACCATCAGCCCGTCGAACTCGGCCTCCAGCTCCGGGTGACGCTGGACGACCGAGTCGACCGCGACGTTCGGATCCAGTACCGCGGACGGCAGGCCGATGTCCTCGACCACGGCCACACTCGCCGCTTCGAGCGCGGCTTGCTCCTCGGAGTCGAAGAGCCGGGCGAGCAGCCGCCAGTACAGGACCTGGCGGCGGTTGTCCTCGGATTCGGTCATTTCCGCAACAGCCTTCCGGCGCGTTCGCGCAGCACGGCCGCGGCGTCGGTGGCCGCCTTCTCGGCTTTCACCCCGGCCTTGTCCGTGGTGCCGCCGGCCCAGGCGCCGGCGTGCACGGCGGTGGTCTTCTTGCGCACCGTGGTCTCCACCGCGAGCGGTTGGAGCCGGAAACCGCCGTCCCACCGGATCAGGCCGATGCACGCACTGGAACTCGCGACCGCTTTCGGTGTCAGCGGACCGGCGGCCGGGATGCGGTCGGTCTCGACGGCGAGGTGGTTCCCCGCGAACGTGAACGTGAGCGCGTCTTCCTCGCCCTCGATGCCGTAACCCTCGAGGAAGACGGGAACGGCGACCCGCACCGGATGCCGATCCAGCGGCGCGACCGCCGGCGTGACGGCCTTCGCCAGCACGACACGCGCGGTGGAGAAGGCGTCCGCGGGCTCGCCGAGGCGAGCAAGTTCGTCCTGCCAGAGCAGGTTGCCCTCGGCGGTGACCGGCATCTCGGCGAGATCCATCGAGCGGCCCTCGCTGATCGCCGTGAGCAGGGAAAGATGCGGGCGCAGCGACTGCCAGATCCCGGCGCCGATGATCGTGTCCGGCTTCGGCACCGTCACGCTCGCACGCACGAGGCGCGGCGTGCCGCCGTCCTCCGGCTCGAACACGGCGTGGACCTGCGCTTGCGCGGCCGTCGAGTGTTCCAGCAGATCGACCCCGAGCGGCAGCAGGCGGCCGGTGACCGTGCCGATCGCGGGTGTGGCCGCGGGCAAGGTCAGCAGCATCCCGCGTGACCACAGGTCGCCCCAGCGTCGAACCGGGACTCGTTCCAACGCCGCACCAGGACAGGACGCCGCGAGTTCCGCGGCAAAGCCGTCGAGCAGGACGGCCAGCCGGCGCAGGCTCGGTTCCGCGAGCAAAGCGGAGATCACCTGTGCCGAAGCCGAGATCAAATCGTGGTCGATGCCCTGCCAACCGGCGCGGGCCAGATCGGACAGCCAGGAACGCGCGGCGGCCGGCAGATTCGGCGTGTCCGTCTCGGACACTTGCCGAAAGGACTCCTCTTCCGACGGCCGACCGGTCGCCTCGGCAAGGCGCGCGAGGACAGCGTCGTGCACGGAACCGAACACGGCGATCCTCGCCGCCGCAAGGGAAACGAAGTGCTCCTCCCCCGCGGCACCGGCTGCCGTCTTCTCGGCCGCCTCGGCGACTCTCGACGCCAACGGCGATCCCGCGACGGCCTCTGCCAGCCCGGTCAAACCGGCGGTCTTCTGTGGACGAAGCAATCCGCCGACAAGTACGTCGTCGAAGGCGTCGACGACGGCGAGCGCCTCGTCGAGACCGGCGATGGGGTCGGCGAGCAGATCGGTGCGCATCACACCACCGCCCTGGTCGGCGGGAACCAGTGCAGCTCCGGCACCGGCGCCGTCGACGCTTCGAATTCCAGATATGCCAAGTGCCGCAAGAACTGGCTGAACACGGACGCGGCGGCGGTGTTGTCACCCTGCGACGGCCGCGTCGCGCTCATGGTCTGCGAAATGGCCTGCGCGGTCGGCTCGGGAGCCTCTACGCGCAAGTACCGCGCCACACGCTCGGCGCCGTACTGAAGGGTGGATTCGTTGATCAGGGCGAGGATGTGGTTGCAGAACATGCCCCGCGCGCCGCCGCAAGGCCGATTGTTGTTGGTACTACAGGCGAATTCGTACGTGCTCGCCGCGACCGACGAGACGTACACCCGCCCGATGTCCGATCCGCTGGACACCACGCCCTGCACCCGTCCGTCGGCCAGTTCGACGAACGGGACCTTCGCGAGCTTGCGCGGGCGGGCGGGTGGCAACACCCGGGCCGTGCTCGCTCTTTCCCAGTCTGACAACGCATCTTCTCCTTGCGAGGTGCCTCGGTGGGGACTGGGATGAACCTAGCGGGCGGCACCGACAGTTTTGATCACATCCGTCGTTCCGCGAGCTGAGCGGCCAGATCGGCGAGGTCCTCGGCATGGAAGTCGAAGCGATCCGCCGCCGATGGTGGGTCGCCCACAGGCCTGGCGACATAGGCCGTCCGGAGGCCGGCGCTCCGCGCTCCCCTCAGGTCCCACGCGTGGGTGGCGACCATCAGTAGCCGCTCCGGCGGTGCGCCCGATGCCTCGACGGCCAGTTCGTAGACGGCAGGGTCCGGTTTGTAGGTCTGAGCGTCCTCCGCGGAGAGCGCCAGATGCCACCGCAGGCCGGCGTGGGCGTTGATCCGCAGCAGGCTCGTCCGGCCGGCGTTGGAGAGGCCGATGATCGGGTACTGCTCGGCGAGCCTCATCAGTCCTTCGACGGTGTCAGGCCATGGCGGGCGCTTCGGCACCACGTCTGTGTTGGTGACCAGCTGGGCCGCTTCGCGGTCGAGAACGTCACTCGGGGCATACGGCCTCTCCCCCTCCACGATGCGTCGCTGCTCGGTCTCGACATGGCCGAGCCACCGGTCGACCAGCTCGTCCGCGTCGGCATCCGGCGCGGCTTGCCGGATGGCCGCGCGAATCCCGGCGGGCTCGTCGACGAGCGTGCCGAGTATGTCGAACACCAAGGCGCCGATCTCCACGGAGAACCTCCCGGTAAGGGTTAAAGTAGCGGTTAACCGTGAACGTACGAGAGGTCGGTAAGGGATGCAAGTAGCGTTAGACGATTACGTCCGGGCAGCGGGCCTCGCTACCGACCTGGTCAACACCGCCGCGGAGGTCTGGCACGGCGAAGACAAGCTGCCCGACCTGGCGTCTCTCGCTGCCTTTGCCGAGCTTCACTCACTGCCTGAGCCCACCCGGCCCGGTGATCTGCGTGCCGTTCACCGGCTACGCGTCACCGTGCGGGACCTGGTCGACCACCCGGACCAGGCACGCCTCATCACCGGCGCCACCGCGCTCACCGCTTCGATCGGTGACATCACCCTCGACACCTCGCCCGGCCGCGCGCGATGGGCTGTCTCGCTCCGGCCGGGCGCGACCGTCTTCGACGCGCTTTCCTTGTTGTGCGGCGTCGGAATACTCGGCGTCGTCCAGTCCCTCGGCGCGGAACGATTCCGCGCCTGTGGCGCACCTACGTGCCGAGGTGCGTTCATCGACACGACACGTCCTGGACGACGCCGCTATTGCATGCCGGGACTATGCGGAAATCGCGTCAACGTCGCGAACCACCGGGCTCGACAGGCCGCAGCACACGGCTTCGGGCGCCGTGACGTCTGAAGCCGTCCAGCCCGGCGGTCGACGAGATGCCGCCCCTTGTGGTGACCGCGGATCAGGCGGCCACACCGACCCGCACGCTGAGCCGGATCTGCCCGATCTCAGCCAAGTCCATGCCACCGGACCGGGCGGTACTGGTAGCCGCTCTGACCCACCGCCGCGCCGGAACCGTTGATCGCCCAGGCGGTGCCGGTGTCGTCGCCGGGAAGCATGGCGAGGCTGGTCGTGGTTCCGGCAGGGTTCCAGGCGATGGGCTGGTAAGCGCCGGTCGACGCCTGGGACACCCCGATGACGACGCCCGTGTCACTGATGTCGTTGGCCCAGCTCACCGTGGAGCCGATGACGGTGATGGTTCCGTCGGCGTCCCAGCGGACCGCGCGCGTGACGGCGTCCGCACCCCGGGCGTAGCCGACGACCTGCCCGTGGATGTTGATGCCGTTGGCGCGGCTGTCGATTCCACCGGGCAAGATGCCCAGATCGGTGACCGTGCCATCGGTGTTCCAACGAGTGGCGCGGACCGGCAGACCGCCCCCCGAGGAGGTACCGACGATCGTGCCGTCCGCGCTGACCGCGGCACCCATGCTGATCTTGTATCCCCCTGGCAGGGGCGGGAGCTCGCTCACCGCGCCGCCGGCATCCCAGCGCAGGCCACGGGTGAATCCGGCCGCTCCGTTGAACCCGTATCCGACGATCGTACCGTCGTTGTTGATGTCTTCCGCCCAGCTGTCGCCGTAGGCCGGCGGCAGGCCGAGGGCGGTGATCGCGGCATTCGCTCCCCAGACCACCGGGTGCTGACGATTGTCGTCACCCGAGGCGGAGGAGCCGACGACCACACCGGCGTCGTTGATACCGCCGGCGCCGCTCACCGTGCCGCCCGGCAACGTCCCGAGGTCGGTGATGGTGCCGTCGGTGTTCCATCGCGCCGCGTGCTGCCAGCTGAAATCGCCGGCTCCGGCCGAGCCCGCGGCAGCGCCGTGGGCGTTGACCGCGGTCGCGATGCCCCGATCCGCTCCGGGCAGGAAGCCGAGATCGGTGACCGCGACATCCGCCACCGCGGGCGCGGCGAGAAGAGCGGTCGCCACGAGCACACTGCCCGCGGTCGACAACAGACGAAGATTCATCAAAACCCCCAGAACTGTGTTGACGAACGTCATGACTCTAGCGTCCCGGAAGGGCCGGGACGGCGGGGACCTCGGGAATCAGCCGATCAGTTCCACTTCGCGTTGATGGCGATACTGGGCCTGCTCAATTCATGGATTTCGAAGCCTGTGCCGCGGTCCGTGCTGATTCCGTCCTGCCGAAATGTGGACGTTCCTCTGCCGGCCTTGGTGCTTTCGAGCGAACCGGGACCGTCCCCTGCTGAAGGACCCAATTCGCGGACGGCGCGCCACTAGAATTCGGCGTCATGGACACGAGGCGACGTCGGTGACCGACCTCCCACCGGAGGCCGGCAGCGGCTCACCTGCCCCCGAGACGCACAACGAGTTGACCGTGTCGGCGAAGACGAACATGGTGGTGCAGGCGAACACCATTTCCGGGGGCGTCCACCAATATCTCGGTACCCGGCGGCGCGCGCTGATGGCCGGCGCGGGCGCGGGCGGCATCGCGCTGGTGGTCACCCTGGTCCTGATGTTCTGGCTGGCCACGGACGGCCAACGGACCGGGTTCGACATCAACCCGCTGGCGCCGCCCGCCACGGCACGCGAGCTCGGCACCCTGTCCGGGCATACCGCCAACATCACTGGGATGGGGTTCAGCGGGGACGGCAAGGTCCTCGCCACGGCGAGTGCGGACAAGACCGTGCGGCTGTGGGATGTGCCGAACCACAAGGAGCTCGGCTCCTTCGACACCGGCTCGGCCAACGGGGTGGCGATGAGCCGGGACGGGCGCACCGTGGCCGTCGCGCCCTCGGGCCGGGGTGTGCAGTTCTGGGACACGGCCGGCCTTCAGCAGGTCGGCCAATCGCTCAGCGAGACCGAGGGCATGCGCGGGCTGCCGATCTTCAGCATGGTGGTCAAGTTCAGCCCGGACGATCGGCTGCTCGCCACCGGGGAGGTCAGCGGCAAGGTCCGGTTCTGGGACGTGGCCAGCCACAAGCAGGTGGGCGAACCCCTCCTCGGCCACACCTCCGGCATCCTCGCCATGGCGTTCAGCGCGGACAGCCGCCTGCTGGTCACCGCGGCGGCGGACAACACGGTGCGGCTCTGGGATGTCGACAGCCGTCAGCAGCTCGGCCGCCTTCCCATCGACGCCACTGGCCCGGTGCTGAGCCTGGCCCTGAGTCCGGACGGACGTACCCTTGCCATCGCGGTGTCCGGCCTGACCACCGAGTTCTGGGATGTGGCCGGCCGCCGCCGGCTCGGGCAGCCGGTCAACAACAGCGCCGTGAGTGTCTCGTTCAGCCCGGACAGCCGGCGCCTCGTCACCGCGAGCGCGGGCCAGGGGGTGCAACTGTGGGACGTCGCCAGCCGCGAATCACGCGGTGAACCCATCGGCACCGTCGCCGCCGCCATGCACGTGCTGTACAGCCCGGCTGAACAGACTCTGGCCACCGTCATGTTGGACCACACCGTGCGTCTCTGGGACATGAGCGGCCTGGGCTAGTGGATCACGTACGGCTTCACAGTGGCCCGTTCCATGAACGGGTCAGCGGACGGCGAGGTTCGACCAGTGCGGAACCTCCGCCGCCGCCTGACCTTGGACCTCGGCCGGTAGCCGGGCGGACCGTTCGATGGCCTGATGGTGCTGGTCTTCCTCGGCCGCCCGTCCGGCCGCGTGGAGCCGCAGCAGATCGTGGATGTGATAGCGGGCCGGGGCGTGGCGCTCGACGAGGTGCCCTGCCGCGGGTGTGCGCAGCAGCGCGGCGGCCACGGCCGGTTCGATGCCGGCCATCGCCGCCACCGCGTCCGGAGTGACATCCGGTCCGCGAGCGAACGTCCTGTCATGCCGATCGGCGGATGCGCCGATGCTCCATACGACCGTCCGAGTGAGGTGGCCGAAATTCGCTGCTCCGACTGTGTGGCCGTGCCTGTTTGCTGCTGCGTTGCACTGCCGGCAGGAGGAAGCTGCTCGCCGTACTGATGGCGGCGGCCGGAGCAGGTCGCCGATGTCCTTTAGTGCCAGGAGTCATGACGATGGCTGCCGTGCCCACCCCGTCCCAGCCTGTGCTGTTCGAGACTCGCGATCACGACCGTTGGGGCGAGTACATCAGTGGTGTCTACGGCAGCAGTATCCGGCTGGGCAGCCCCAAAGACGGTCTACTACTTCGCCACACCCGGCTGGCCACTGTCACCTTCGCCATCGATGCCGTGCAGACCGTCGACATGACCTACACCGTGGAGTCCTTGCCGACTCTGACGATCGGCCGCCACCGCACCGCGACGTTCGACTACCGGTCCGAAGGTGCCGAGCACCGGTTCGGTCCTGGCGAGGTGTTCCTCCTCTCCACCGCCGAGGGCGGCGTGCCGTACTGGCTGCGGACACCCAGTGGTGGCTTGCAGGGCATCTCCATCCCTTTCCCGGTACTGGGCCAGGTCGCCGCCACCGCCGAAACCCGACGGCCCGCACCACTGCGGTTCACCGGCCACCGTCCCGGCACCCGCGTTGCCGCCCGGCAGTTGGCCGCGACCATCGACTACCTCGAAACCTCCCTGCGCGACCGGCCCCAGGTCATGGCAGAACCGCTCGTGGCCGGTACGGCAGGGCGGATGCTGGCCGCGACGGTGTTGAGCACCTTCCCGAACAGCGCGCTGGTCGACCCCACCATCGAGGACCGCCACGACTCGCATCCGGCCACCCTGCGGCGGGCGATGGCGTTCATCGACGACCATGCCCACCACGACATCAGTGTCACCGACATCGCCGCCGCGGCCCACGTGTCCATCCGGGCCCTGCAATACGCCTTCCGCCGCCACTGCGGCAGCACCCCGCTGGAATACCTTCGCCGAGCCCGCCTTTCCCACGCCC
Organism: Amycolatopsis sp. NPDC052450; assembly: GCF_044547565.1. Lineage (NCBI taxonomy): Bacteria > Bacillati > Actinomycetota > Actinomycetes > Pseudonocardiales > Pseudonocardiaceae > Amycolatopsis > Amycolatopsis sp. NPDC052450. The sequence continues at coordinate 102,949 of NZ_JBIUAQ010000020.1, forward strand.
ATCAGGAACTACTGGCCACCGACCCCACCACCGGTGTCACGGTCACCGAGATCGCCGCCCGCTGGGGCTTCTTCCACCCAGGCCGTTTCGCCCACCACTACCGCACCACCTACGGCTGCCCGCCCTACCGGACCTTGCAGCGCGACGATCGCTGACCCTCTGGCTTTGCGGGCTCGCCCCCACGCGGCTGTGCGGTGGCGCCCCGGAATCCCCGCACCACGACGCGAACCTGACTCCGGGCGGCGGATCTCCGCCCGGAATCAGCTCCCGGGGGCGGGGGCTGGACCGCCGGGAGTCGGGTTCGCCCAGCGGAGCCAGGCAGTTGAACCGTGCCCCCAGCTTCGCTCCCCGAGCGGATCAGCGCAGCACACATGGCGAACCCGGCGCAGCGCCGCTCAATGGCCAAACCAGCCGGAAAACGAACAAACCCGCACCGATGGACGATCAGTCACAGAGACCGCGATCGCCTTCTCACCCCGTGTGGCCAGGTCAGGGAACCACCGCGTGCCCGACCATCCGCACATGCCGATGAGCGGTCGTGCCAAATCGTTTGCGTCGTGCTCGGCTCCCTGACAGGTTCACCTCTGTGCCGGACGATCATCACGCAGCGACATCGGACAGGCCGAAGCCGGCGGTTCGTATCGTGCAGCTGACCGGTCCCGTGTTCGACGCGCTCGCTCGCGGTGATCTGGCCGGAGCGACCGCGACCAGCCCGGTACCGCTGACGGCCTACCTGACCGGATCGGATCGGCGTGGGCTGTGGAAGAGGCGCAGCAGGCAGGTCGCGGCGGACCCCGGCAGCGCCGCCTGGGTCACCGGCATCATCTGGGATCAGCGACACCTGCTGGCCGTCGGAACGGCCGGTTACCACGGGCCTCCCGACACATCGGGGATGGTGGAGATCGGCTACGCCGTCGACCCGGCACACCGACGACGCGGTTACGCGCGGGCGGCACTGGAGTCGTTGCTGGCGCGGGCCGTTCAGGAGCCACAGGTACACACCGTCCGGGTCACGATCAGCCCCGCCAATACGGCCTCCTATCAGTTGGCATCGCAGTACGGCTTCGTCAAGGTCGGCGAACAGTGGGACGACGAGGACGGACTGGAGATCATCTACGAGATCCCGGCGGACCGCCGGTAGTCAGGTTTCAGATCTCCACTGGTCGCGCGTTCGCGAAAAGTCCAGTACTGGCGATTCGCGGAAAGCGGCTACGAACCAAAACCCCGGCAGCGAGGTTGTCCGGCGTTGCGCAGAAATGGCCGCCGCGGTCGGACTTTCTCAAACCGGACTTCCAGGCGTCGTACGCGAATGCCGTAGCAGCGGTTCGAGAATATGGCCCATCAAAGAATACTGCACACTTCGAAGTATGATGCGCGAGAGTGAACTTTCTCGACAGCGAGCGAGTCAAGGCGGACAATCGACTGCGCGCGACACAATGCGACAATCCCTTGTCGCGCTCAGTTCCCTCGCTCCCCTCATTCGGCGAAAAGGAAACCCATGCATGACGATGATGAGCCCGTAGGCCGGGTACTCGGCAGGCGGCAGGCGTTGATTCTCCTCGGCGCCGCCGGCGCGACACTCACTGTCGCCGGATCCGCCACCGCGAGTGCCACCACCTCCAGTGCAGGCACACCCGAGGTCTGCACGCTGGACTGCGTGGTCAAGCCAGAGCAAATGGAAGGTCCGTACTTCGTCGACGAACGGCTCAACCGCTCCGATATCCGCAGTGAGCCATCCACCGGACAACTGGTCGCCGGCACCGCGCTGGCAATCAATTTCACCGTTCAGCAAATTCGCCAGCAGGTGTGCACCCCGCTATCGGGGGCCATGGTCGACCTCTGGCAGTGCGACGCGTTCGGGCTGTACTCCGACATTCCGTCCCAGGGAAGTCGCGGCCGCCGTTTCCTGCGCGGTTACCAGAACACCGACCAATCGGGAGTGGCCAGGTTCACGACCATTCTGCCGGGCTGGTACACGGGACGCACGCTGCATATCCACCTCAAAATACGCACCGTCGGGACCAACGGCCGTCCGTACGAGTTCACCTCGCAGCTTTACTTCACACCCGAATTCGGCGCGGCCTATCTGCGGACCGAACCGTACCGGCGGAAAGGCCCGGCCGACACGACCAACAGCCGGGACTCGATCTACCGCAGCGGCGGAGCCCAGATGCTGCTGCGTCCACAGCAGGTCGGAACCGGCTACACGGCGGACTTCGCGATCGGTCTCGACCTGTCGAACACCCAGGTCGGCCGTCCCGACTAGCGCAGGAACAGGGCCCTCCCCGGCAACCGCCGGGGAGGGCCCCGCTACGTCCAGACGTCAGACGCCGGCGATCTGCTGGATCCAGGGCCGGTACCGCGTGATGTTCGTGTACGCGGTGGTGGTCTGCCGGTCACTCGTCGACGCGACGCCGACCTGACGGCCGGAGGCGAACATCGGGCCGCCCGAGTCGCCGCCGGCGGTGATGCCGTCGCCGCGGCGCGCGCACACCGCGATGCCGCCGTTGTAGTCACGGCACGAGACCGACGTGACCGAGACGTTGGCGACCTTCAGGTAGCGCGACTGGCAGTTGATCTCCGAGCCGCACTGGCTGGTCGCGCCCCAGCCGTAGACCTGGACGGTCTGCCCGACGGAGACGTTGGCGGTGGTGCCCAGCGGCGAGTACGTGGCGTTCACCGGGGCGGTGAGGCGCACGATCGCGAGGTCCGCGCTTGCGTGGCGGGTGACCGTGGAGCCGGTGGCCATGGTGCCGCCGCTCTGCTGGTCGAGGCTGCCGATCCGGAAGGTGAACGTGCCGCTGCCGGCGACGCAGTGCTTCGCGGTCAGGATGTACTGCGGCGCGATGATCGTCGAGGTACAGGTCTGCCTGCCGTTGGCGAAGAGCCTGGCCGCCCAAGGGCCGCTCGACGCGTTCTGGCCGCCGATGATCATCGGCTGGACATCGGAGGACGGTTCCGCGGCGGACGCCACGGGGGCGGTGACGCCGAGCAGCGCCGCGAAGGCGGTGCCGGCGATCAGGGCGAAGGAGCGCAGTCGCATGGTTCCGACTCATTTCTGCGACCCGGGTTCGGCCGCGCGATGGGGACGGGTGTGCTGATTCTGGGGCGCGGCAAGAGAAACCTGACACCGACGAAAGTCGTGCAGTAGATACCTATTCCCACGCCGCGACCACCGCTAAGTGGCCCTCTAGGTATTGGAAGGGCCCGCCGGTTACGACGACCGGCGTCCGTCCACTTGAGACGGATGGCGGCATAATCCCAGGGACATAACCTGGCTCCGGGGCTTCCCGAAAACCAGGTCCGCCACCACAATCGTGACCATGACCGCAGCACAGTGGACCCCGACCTACGGCGACCCCTTCGAGCCGGTGCCCTACCGTCCGGCGCGCATGTCCGCGGAAGAATCGCTGGCGACCGCCGCCGATCTACGCCGCCGGATGGACACCCGCCGCACCGTGCGGATGTTCTCGACCGACCCGGTACCCGAGCAGGCGGTGGTGGACGCCATCGCGGTGGCCTCCACCGCACCCAGTGGCGCGCATCAGCAGCCGTGGACCTTCGTGCTCATCAAGGACGCCGCGACCAAACAGCGGATCCGGGAGGCGGCCGAAGAAGAGGAGCGCGTTTCGTATGAGGGCAGGCTCGGCGACGAATGGCTGTCCGCCTTGCGCCCGCTGGGCACCGACGCCGTGAAGACCCACCTCACCGACGCCCCGTACCTCATCGTGGTCTTCCAGCAGCGCTACTTCCTCGACGAGGACGGCACCAAGCACAAGCACTACTACGTCGACGAGTCGGTGGGCATCGCGGTCGGCATGCTGATCACGGCGTTGCATCTGTCCGGGCTGGCCGCGTTGACGCATACGCCGTCGCCGATGCGATTCCTCGGCGAACTGCTCGAGCGGCCTCAGAACGAGAAGGCGTTCGCCGTCATCCCGGTCGGCTATCCGGCGGACGACTGCGTGGTGCCGAACCTGGTGCGCAAGTCGATCGACCAGGTGCTGATCCGCCGTTGAGCGCGAGCGTGACCCGGGTGTGCGCGCACCCGGGTTGCGCGAAGCGCCCGAAAACAAGCAGTCAAACTGCTCATTAGTGCAGTTTACTGCTCACTTTGACGCATCTCTTGACATATCTGGCGGCGATTGGACAAGGTCTGGGCACCGAAGGCGACACGAAGGAGTGTTCTTCATGGCCGACCTGCCCTCTGTCTCCCGGCGGACACTGTTCGGCGGCGCGCTCGCCGCCGGGGCGCTCGCCGCGATCCCGACGAGCGCGACCGCAGCCGAAGAGGTGGAAAGCGCGCCTCGCCGTCCTGGTCAGCGCAGCATGATCGGGGTGCCGTTCGAGCGGCACCAGACCGTCCGGATCGGGATGATCGGTCTCGGCAATCGCGGGATGTCCATGATCGGCGGGTGGAGCGCCGTACCGGGCGCCGCGGTCACCGCGGTCTGCGACATCCGCGCCGAGCGTGCGAAGGCCGCCGCGGACAAGCTCGCCGCCGACGGGCGTCCGCGCCCGGCCGAGTACGGCGGATCCGCCGACGCCTACAAGAAGATGCTCGCCCGCGACGACATCGACCTCGTCTACATCGCCACCCCGTGGGAGTTCCACTACCCGCAGGGCAAGGCCGCGCTGCTGTCCGGCAAGCACGTCGGCGTCGAACTGCCCATCGCCACCGAGCTCGACCAGCTGTGGGACCTCGTCAACACCAGCGAGCAGACCCGCAAACACCTGTTCCTGGCCGAGAACTGCAGTTACGGCCGCAACGAGCTGGCCATCCTGAAGATGGCGCACGAGGGTGTCTTCGGCGAGGTCACCAACGGGCACGGCGGCTATCTGCACGACCTGCGCGAACTGCTGTTCTCCGACACGTATTACACCGACGCGTGGCGCCGGAAATGGCACACCCGCAGCACCGCGAGCTTCTATCCGATGCACGGCCTGGCGCCGATCGCCGCCTGCATGGACGTCAACCGCGGCGACCGGTTCGCCACGTTGCGCGCCACGGCGACCGAACCGAAGGGGCTCGCCGACTACCGGAAACGCCACATGCCGCCGGGCCATCCGTCGTGGAAAGAGACCTACGTCAACGGCGACCTGGTGACCTGCCTGATCGAGACCGAGCAGGGGCGGATCATCCGCGCCGAGCACGACGTCAGCTCGCCGCGGCCGTACAGCCGCATCAACAGTCTCGCCGGCAGCCGCGGCATCGTGGAGGACTACCCCGCCCGCATCTACCTGGAGCCCGACCACAGCGGGCACGCGTGGAAGGACTTCGGGCCTTACCGCGAGCGCCACGACCACTGGCTGTGGAAGAAGCTCAAGGACGACCCGAACCTCGGCGGGCACGGTGGCATGGACTACGTGCTGCAGTGGCGGATCGTGCAGCAGATGCGCGCCGGGCTGGTGCCGGACATCGACGTCTACGACTCGGCGGCCTGGTGCTCCCCCGTTCCGTTGAGCGTGGTTTCGCTCGCCCGCGGCGGGAAACCGGTCTCGGTGCCGGACTTCACGCGCGGTGGCTGGTCGAAGCCCCGTTCGGGGCTGGACTCGCAGCCCTCGGACATGCCCGGCTAGGACGTGCGGCTCGTGAGCGGCACTTGCCGCCCGAGTACATGAAGACCCCCTTCCTTGCGCCTAGGTACAGGAAGGGGGCCTTCATGTACTCGGGAAGGTGTGAAGGTCGAGTTTCCTCGGCTGAGCCGAGGGAAGGGGGCCTTCACGCGCAGCGGCTGTGACTGCTGGTACAGCTGGGGCGAACGTGGCGATCCTGGAGTCCGTGAAGGCCTCCTTGAGGGACCCAGAGTCCCTCAAGGAGGCCTTCACGGACCGGACCTGGCCCTACACGACTGGCCACTCACGACGAGTAGCGAGGCACGACGCGGTAGACACGGAGGTCCTTCGGGGTCCCTTTGGCGCGGAAACTCCGGCGCGGGCGCACGATCACCGCGCCGGGGTCCAGCTCGTCGACGACACTTCCGCTGGCCAGCACCTCGTCGCCGTCGGCGGCGGCCATGATGCGGGCGGCGATGTTCACGTCGACGCCGAGGTAGTCGTTGCCGACGCGACTCGGGTTGCCGCGGTGAAGCCCCGCGCGCAGATGGGGCAGGTAGCCCTCGGCCTTGATCACGCTGACAGCGGAGCACGTCTCGTACGCGGCTTTCACCGCCTCGCCCGGGTCGGCGAACACGGCCATCACACCGTCGCCGAGCCCTTTCACGATGCTGCCGCGGTGCCCGGTGACGACCGATTCGGTCACCTCGGCGACCGAACGCAGCAGCTCCAGCACGCGCTCGTCGCCCGCCTGCAACGCCCAGGTCGAGAAGCCGACCAGGTCGGTGAACAGCACCGTGATCCCGTCCGCGGACATCGGCGGCGCGCCGGTCCGGCGGACGGCCTGCCAGGCCTGCACGGCGGCCAGTCCCAGCTCACGGGTGGCGCTGGGCCGGTCCGCGCCCGCCTCGGCGAGCAGGCGGGCCAGCCGGTCGGACGAACGGCCCGTCGACGGCGCCAGCGGATCGCCGGGTGTGCCGTCCCCCGGGACGAGCCCGCGGAGGAACCGCGCGCCGCGCACCAGTTCGCCGCGCTGGTCCGTCGCACGCAGGAACCTGCGGGTCCGGCGATGCCACGGCTCGGGTCGTTCGGTCACGATCAAGACCTTAGACCGCGCACGGTACGACCGGAGCACCTGTCACCGGGATGACAAGAAAGCGGCGCGCATTTCCCCTTTCCGCCTTCGCATGACAATTCACGAACACGCTATTCCACATATGCGTGACAAGATCGACACGTAAAGAAAACGCGAGAGATCTTTTCCTTTCCTCGTTGGTGACTTTCCACCTAGATTCGGCGTCGAGCCCATTCAACGACGAAAGGACCTGACATGACGGAAACCCTCGTACGGAAGGGTGTTCGGCGGTTCTGCGCGGCCGGGATCGCGGCCGCGGTCGCCGGCACGGTCATGTTCGCCGCGGCGGGAACCGCTGCCGCCGTCGAAAAGAATCTCACGTACAAGGGCGGTTTCCCCATCATCGGCGACCAGAAGGTGGCGGTGGTCGTGAAGGCGGAAATCCCGGCGGCGGCGAAGGCCGGGGAGCCGGTTTCGGTGCCGTTCACCCTCGACGTCGACGCGGGTCAGGCCGCGGGCGACGGGCTCCGGCTCGTCGGTGCCAAGAAGCTCTCCGGCACGATCGCCTCGAAGGTGAACATCGCGCTCGGCGAGCAGAAGATCTCGATTCCCATCGAGCTGCCGATCCCCGACACCGAGGTGCCCGCCGAAGGGCCGCTGAAGTTCACCGCGCAGGGCAAGGTCGACTTCACCATCCCCGCGGGCACCCCCGCCGGTGAGGCGACCAGCAGCGTGGACGCCGCTGCGACCTCGCATATCGTCACCGACAGCTCCCTCGGCGAGTTCGACGTCCAGCTCGCGCTCGACCCGCCCGACCAGGACGCCGTCCTCGGCAAGACGACCGTCAGCTGAACCCTCGTCTTCCCCCGGCTCGGCGAGCCGGGGGAAGACGCGTCTTGACCTCCAGCGCACTGGAGGTCGCAAGCTGTCGATCATGTGGATTTGCGACAGGTGCGGTATCGAACATCCCGCCACTCCCGAGCCTCCCCGGTGCGTTCTCGATCGCGGCGAGGTCGGCATCGAAGAAGCAGGCGACCTCGGCGCGCACACCGGACGCTGGTGGACGCACGAGGAACTGATCTCCGCGCCGCACAGGACCTTGCACCGCGATCACGGCCGCGGCCTGCACAGCATCAAACGGGAACCGAACTTCGCGATCGGCCATTGGTCGTTCATCGCGGTGACCCCGGCGGGCACCCTGCTCTGGGATCCGCCGTCCTGGTTGGACACCGAGGTGCTCGACGTCGTACGCGGTCTCGGCGACGTCGCCGTGATCGCCACCAGTCATCCGCACATGTTCGGCGCCCAGCTCGGCTGGAGCCGCGCGCTCGGCGGGGTTCCGGTGCTCGTCAACGAACGCAACCGCGAATGGCTGCCCGCGCCCGATCCGGCGTTCGAGTTCTGGGACGAGCACGTGGAACCCTTGCCGGGCCTCGAACTGGTGCGGCTCGGCGGGCATATGCGCGGCAGCGCCGTGGCCAGGACGCCGGACGGCAGCATCCTGGCAGGCGACACGATCTCGGGTGGGTACGCGCCGGACTGGGTGTCGTTCCAGCGCAACTTCCCCAAGCACATCCCGCTTTCGGGTGCCGTGGTCCGCCGCATCGTCGACCGGCTGGACGACTTCGCCTACGACCGGCTCTACACCCTCGGCGGCGACACCATCGATCGTGACGCCAAGGCCGTGGTGCGCCGAAGCGCCGAAACCCACATCCGGTGGGTGAACGGCGACTTCGACCACCTCACTTGATCGCGTTCTTTTCCTTGTTGCGGAAGGTCAACGCGATGGCCCCCGCCATCGCCATGAAGAACGCCACGGCCCACATCCCGGCACGGAAGCTCCCGGTCAGCCCCTGCAACCAGCCGGTGAGGTAGGGACCGACGAAGCCGGACAAGTTACCGAAGGAGTTGATCAGGCCGATCCCGGCGGCGGCGCCGACTCCGGTCAGGAAGGCGTTGGGCAGCTGCCAGAACACCGGGATCGCGGTGAACACGCCGACCGCGCAGACGGTCACCGCGATCATCACCCACAGCGGCGAGCCGAGATACAGCGCGACGGCGATCGCGACCGCGCCGACGAACGCGGCGATGGCGACGTGCCCCGCCCGTTCGCCGGTGCGGTCCGAATGGCGTGCCCACAGCACCATGGCCACGGCGGCCACCGCGTACGGGATCGCCGTGATGAGCCCGATCTCCACGATGCTGTAGTCGGTCTGGAACTGTTGCTGGAAGCCCTTGATCACCTGCGGCAGGAAGAACGCGAGAACGTAGAGGCCGAAGATGATCCCGAAGTAGACGGCGCTCAGCGCGAGCACGCGCGGATCGGTCAGCGCCGATCGGGTGCTCACCTCCTTGCCGACCTCACGGGAGTCTTCCGCGTCGATGGCCGACTGCAACGCCGTGCGCTCCCCCGGGGAAAGCCACTTCGCGTCCTTCGGTTTGCTCGGCAGCAGGAAGAACACCGCCACCCCGAGCAGGATCGAAGGCACCCCTTCGGCGAAGAACATGAAACGCCAGCCGGCGTCGAAGCCCAGGACGCCGTCGCCGTGCTTGATGAGCAGAGACGAAACCGGGCTGCCGATGACCGACGACAGCGGCACCGCGAGGAAGAACAGCGCGACGATCTTGGCTCGCTGTTTACGCGGGAACCAATAGGTCAGGTACAGGATGATGCCGGGGAAGAACCCGGCCTCGGCGATCCCGAGCAGCACGCGGACGATGTAGAAGCTGACCTCGCCCTGGATGAACGCGGTGGCCGAGGCGACGATGCCCCAGGTGACCATGATCCGCGCGATCCAGATCCGGGCGCCGACCTTGTGCAGGATGACGTTGCTGGGCACCTCGAAGAAGAAGTACCCGACGAAGAACAGGCCCGCGCCGAGCCCGTAGGCGGCCGAGCTGATGCCGAGGTCGGCGTTCATGGTGAGCGCCGCGAACCCGACGTTGACCCGGTCGAGATAGTTGAGCAGATAGAGCAGCCCGAGTAACGGGACCAGCCGGATCATCGCCTTGCGGACCGCTGACGCGGTGGACACCTCTGCCGTCTGTTCGTCCATCCGCGGGAGTGTAGAGGGCGATCAGAACAGCGGAGGCAGGAACGCACCGAAGTTTCCGCCGGCGGCCCGATCGGCCGGATCCGGATCCACCTGGACCGTGTCGGGGTTCAGCGGGTCGTAGGTGACCTTCACCGTCGAACCTCGGGCAGGGGCCTGCATCGGCGAGGTGATCATCGACGTGATGACGGTCCGCTCGCCGCCGTCCGTGGGGAACCGGACCTGCACGCTGAACCGCGGATTCCCCATCACCCAGACGTTCGTGAACTCGACACCGAGCACATGGCCGATCACCTGACGGCCGGTCTGGGCCAGCGCCTGCGCACGGTCGTCCGCCTCGGCCCTGGTGACGAAAGCCCGCCCCAGCACCATGATCATGACCAGCGCCGTCACCCCGGCCACTGCCGGGACGAGATACGGCTCGTAGTAGACGATCCAGTCCACATCGGTCCACGGTTCGGACGGCAGCCGCTTCCCCACCGACTCGGGCGGTGTCCAGGAAGGGATCGCGACACCGCTGCCCAGCGCGATACCGAGGGACGCGGCGAGGCTGCTCGCCCGGAAGCCGACGCCCATCCCGCTCAGCGACATTCCGCCGCCCCACAGCATCGCGAACCCGAGTGACGAAGCCACCGTGATCGAGACGCTGAAGAACAGGACGAGCGAGACCGCCGGGCCCGCGTCGGGCCCCCACGCGTCGACGCGGTTCAGCGACATCAGCCGGAAGCCGTCCAGCAACCCGAGGGCGCCCGACCAGCCGACGGCCGCCCACGCGAGTGTCGTCGGCACGCCGAGCAACCACAGGCGCAGACCCGGGCGGCGGGCCTGCCGGGGATCTCCCGGCAGGCCGAACTCGAAGGACCCGAACATCGCCGCCGCCTACGCGATCGGCCCGAACACGGCGACCTTCGCCGGGTCGGCGGGGTCGACGCGGGCCTCGTGGCGGGTGCCGGGCGCGTACTGCTGGATCGTCGCCAGCGGCGCGATCAGCTGCGACACCGTCCGATAGGTGGTGCCGTCGGCACGGGTGACCTCGAGCGTCGCGGTGTACTGCGCCTGCCCGGCGATCTTCCGGCCGGTCGGCTCCAGCTCGCGGATCACCAGGGTGGCGGGCTCGCAGGTGTCGTAGAGCCGCCGCAGTTCGGTGCCGTAGGCCTGCAATTCCTGCTGCTGACGCAACTGCTCGTCCATCGGCAGCGCCAGGAACGCCGCCATGTCCGGGTCGGCGTTGAGGTTCCGGAACGCCTGCGCGGCCAGCTGCGGCGTGGGCAGCTGCGGGGTGATGTCGTGGCCCTGCGCGGCGGCGGCCTGCCGGAACTGTTCCGCGTGGCGGTGGAAGTCCTGCTCCCCACGCGCCATGCCCTGCTGTGTCGCGTCGTTGATCTTGTCGCGGATCTTCTTGAACATCGGGTGCCGCCTTTCGCCGTGTCGTTGGTGCTGGACACAGCTTCGGCGGGCTTGGCTGCTACCGAACCCAGGTTTTCCCGTCGTCGGTCGCGTCGAGGCAGGTCAGCGGCGCCCAGAAGACCGGCGAGCCCGCCGGTTCGGGCTTCTCGCGCCAGCGGGCGAGCCGGGATCGCTGCCAGGCGCACAACTCGGTGACCGGGTCCTCTCCGGCGAGGGCGGTGTCGACGGCGATGACGAGTTCGGACATCGGGTCCGAACCGGGCACGGCAGCCGAGGTCGGCAAGGCCCAGACCGTGGCGGCGACCAGGCCCGCTCCGGCCGCGACGGCGGCGAGCAGCACACCGAACGGTTCGGCCAGGCCGAAATCGCTCGCGCTGGCGCAGCCGATCAGCGCCACCCGTGCCGGCATACTGTCCATTTCGGACAGTGCGAGGTCGGCGGCGGTGAACGGCCGGTGCGCTCCGATCGGCGCGGCCGTGCCGGGGAGGTCGGCCGAACAGGACAGATGGAGCGCGGTCTGCGCGCCGTACTCGTCGCGGACCCGGCTGACGTGCCCCACGAACACCAGCCGCGAACAGGGCCGCGAGAGGAGTGCGGCGAGCAGACGGCGGTCCGTGTCGGTGCGGCGGACCAGATCGAGCCCGTGTCCGGCGGCGGGCAGGACCGGGCCTTCGGCGAGCCGCGCGTCCAGATGGCGGATCAGCGGCGACGTCGCGTCCTGTTTGCCCAGCACCGAACCCAGCTCGCCGAAGGCACTCTGGCCGGGGATGCGCGGGTCGAGCAGGTAGACGGGCGGGCCGTCGGCGGCGGGCGGACGGCGTGGGATCGCGGCCGGGGCGAGCAGTGAGACGTCGGCGACGTCGAGAACGCGCTCGTCACCCTCGAAACAGCCGCCGATCTCCTCGATCTCGAGCACGTGATCGGCCCGGCGGTCGGGCAGGGCGAGCAGTCCCCACGGGACACCGGCGAGGCTCGGGGACGGCTGGATCCGCAGGAGCGGGCGGGTTCCGCCGTCCGCGGCACGCCGGAGCCGTTCGACCAGGTCGGCGGGCAGGAGGTTGAGAGCGAGGACGCGGGCAAGGCGTTGTTCGCCGGCGAAGCTGCCGAAGGCGTCTTCGCTCAGTGAGCGACGGACGGCGTCGGCCGCGCTCTCGCCTTCGCGTGGTGTGGGGGACGCGGCGTCCAAGTACTGGCGAGCGGTCGCGACCAGGGCGAATTCGATCGGATGGGTGTGGACCGTGTCGAGGTCCTCAGTGGTCCGCCAGGTGAGGAAGGTGTGGCCGGCGTCGGCGTAGCGCAGCAGGAAGGTCTCGCGTCCGGGCTTCGCGGCGGGCCAGGTCTCGACGGTTTCGGCGACCGTGCGGGGCAGCTGATATCGCTCGGCGGCGAGGCGGAGCCACGGGTCCAGCTCCATGGGCGACGAAGGCGACCAGCGCAGCGCGGGTGGCGGGGCGAGCCGCAGCGGAAGCGACGACGTGACGGAACCCAGTGCCGCCAACGGGAGTCCCTCGGCGACCGGGCCGACTTCGAGGGTGGGCAGCGCACCGGTGAGATCCAGCGAACGGCCCTCGACGCCCGTGTACGCCCCGACGGCGCAGGTGCGCTCGATCAGTTCCGCCGCCAGCCTCGCCTCTTGGAGCTGAGCCAGCAGCGCCATCAGCATGTCCGTCGCCGGACCGGCGACGTCGCGGGCCCAGGCCGTGCGTGCCTGCGGCGAGGTGAACTCGAACCGGTACTCCGCCGCCGCGAGCGCCAGCGGAAGCAGGAGATCCAGCACCGAACGCAGGTCCTCGCCGTGGGCGAAGCCGATCGTGGCCGCCACGAAATCCGTGTGCAGGCGGTCCGACCAGTCCCCCGACGTCCGCGCCGACTCCCGGGCGCGGGTCACGTGTTCACTCGCTTTCGCCCAGTCGCCTTCGGCCATGGCGCAGCGGGCCAGCGCCACGTCGAGCCGTCGCAGGCCAGGGACGTCGGCGTTGGCCGTCCAGATCTTTCCCGCGTGCTCGAACTGTTCCCTGGCCTGCACGACATCACCCGTGAACAGCAGCAGTGTGCCCAGCGCGTGGCTCGCCTCCGCGACGTCGCCGTTCAGGCCCGCGTCGGCGAGTTCGTCGCGGGCGGCGACGATCTCGGCGACCGCTCCGGGGAGGTCGCCGCCGAAGGCCCGGTCGGCCGCCAGTTCGATGCTCGCCCTGGCGGCCAAGGGACGGCCTTCGTGCTGGGCGCTCAGCCGCAGCAGATCCGCGCGCGCGTCGGCGTCTTCGCCGCCCGCCTGGCGGACGCGGGCGCGTTCGGCTCGCGCCATCGCCTGCAGCGCCGCCACTTGCCCGCGGACCTCGTCGATCTCCGCCATGGCGTCCAACGCCTTCAGGATCTCCTCGATCGAGGCCCGCGCGCCCGCCATGTCCCCGGCGGCGATCTGGACGCGCACGTCGAAGACCCGCAGTTCCAGCTCGTCCGCGCCGTGCACGTCGAGCAACTCGGGCGGGTACTGATCCGGCCCCTCTTCCTTCCGCAACGCCGCTCGGCGCCGTTGCCCGGCGATCAGCTCACGCGCCTTGACGACGTCGCCTTCCTCGGTACTCAAGGAGATGAGCACACGCTCGGCGACCTCCCGGGAGCCTTCGATCATCCGGATCTCGGCGTACTGTCCGAAGTGGACGATGGCGGCGGTGCTCACCCTGAAGGCTTGAAGCACGGCCTCGGCGCATTGCCTCGCGTTGCGCAGGTCGCCCGCGGAATAGCAGACGGTGGCCAGATCGCTGACCGCGGCGAGGTCCAGATCCGTCCGATCCAGCCGTTGCGCGATCTCCCGCATCTTGCCGTACGTCCGGTGCGCGCCGGCGACGTCCCTGGCGGCGGCGAGCCGTTTGGCCTTGTCCTGGAGTTTGGCCGCGTCGACGAGGAGCTTCCGGTACTGGCGTTCGGACAGCGAACACGCCGGCAGTTCGCCGTACGGTGCCGGGTCGAGGCCGAAATGCCGCGCGACACAACGACAGTTGTAACCGTGCGAAGTCGCCGGACCCAGTTCGGGCGGGAGCGGCCGGTCGGGTGAATTCCGGGGCGGTGGCATGCCGACGAGCACGTCAGAACTCCTCATCGGCGGAAGCGGCCGCCGCCCGTTCGGCGAGTGTCCTGGTCTCCGGCGGGCGTGCCCGCACGAGTGCGACCACTTCCGCGCGGTCTTCCGTCGTGGTCCCGGCGACCCCCTCGCCGGCAACGCCGACGACGAGGGCGATCTGTCCACTTCGGACGCGAGCGGCGAGCCGGGCCGCGGTCTCGTCCAGGTCGGCCGTGCCGGTGAACCGCCCGGCGCCCAGCTCCAGCGGTACCTCCGCGAACGGCTCACCCTCGTGGGTCGCGAACGCGGTGATCGCCGCGTCGGCGAACGCGCCCGCGACAACGACTTCGAGCCGGGTGGCGGACGCGGCGGCGACGATCCGCCACGTCACCGTGTCCTCACCGGCGTCCAGGATGCCCGGCGGCACTCGTGCCCAGTCGACGCTCGCGCGTCCGCTCGCGAGTACGCCTTCACCGGGTGCGACCGGATCGGTGCCCGCTGCCAGCGCGTACGCACGTTGGCCCGGGGCCGCCATCTCAAGGCGCGCCGCCGCTTCGGCGCGCACGACGTCGTCCTGGTCGTCGAACCAGGCGGCGAGGCGACTGCACAATCCCCGGACTTCGTCGGCGACCGGTGCCGCGGCGGCCAGAAGGGCTCCGTCCGCGATCGCCGTGTCGAACAGTTCGGCCGGGGAAGCTTCGAAACCGTCGAGAAGACCCTCGGCCAGGTCCTCCACGTCCGCCGTCGCGACCGCCGTTTCGAGGTCCAGCAACGCCGGGTCCAGCGAAGGGATTCCCAGCGACGGACCGGCGGGCCACCAGCGGCGCAGCCAGAGCAGCAACGCGAGTCTGCCCAGTTCCGGCTTGGCCGCGAGGTCCGCCTGGCCTTGGCCGAGCGCGATGAGGCCGGCATCAGCGCCCGCGAGCCGCGTCAGCCACGGTTCGGCGGCTCCGGCGTCGGTGAGTTCGATGTGCATCGTGGTCGTCCGGCCGGCGAGGAGATCCGCGAGGGCGAAGCGAATCAGGCCGCCGTCGGCCGCGAGTACGGGTGTGTGCACCGGATGCGTCACGACACGGCCTCCAGATCGGGCAGGCGGGCCATGAGTGAGCGGCGCACCTTCGTCCGCAGATCCAGCGAGGTCGAACGGACCACGCCGGTGACGAGGTCGCGTACGTCCGCGGCATCGGCGGGCAGGTCGCCGCGGACGTCGAAGCCGTGCAGCCGGACCCACAGCCTGCTGAGGAACTGCTTGGCGAACTCGCGAAGGTCGCGCAGGAGTTCGGCGTCGGGCCGCGGGGTGAGCGGCGTGGCTCCGGCCAGAGCTCGGCGGGCGTGCAGGACGTAACCCTCCCGCGCGACCTGGGCGTTGAGCTGCCGCGCGAATTCGGGGACGCCCGCGGGCGCCGCGCCGTCGAGCGGTCGCAACGCGGGCGCGAGCACGACACCGAGCGCGAAGCAGGCTGCCAGCGCGGGCAGGCCGAGCCCGAAACCGGCGGCGACCCTGGCGAGTTCGTCGTCGACGAGGTCGGCGACGGGAGCCCGCTCGTCCGGGGGAAGACGGCGCAAGGTCGCGCGCACCCGCCGTTCGACACTGCGTTCGAGGAGTTCGGCCCCGGTTTCGTCACGCCGGTTCAGAGGTGGGACGGCGGTCCGTTCCCCGCGCTGGAGCCCGAGATCCGGAGCCGGGAGCCCGGAGATCTCTCGAACGGCTTCGCTCAGAGCGCGGGCCCCTCCCTGCCGTCGCAGGCCGAGCCCGAGGGCGTGACCAGTGGCCGAGTCGGCGAGGGCACGCCATGCGGTGTCGGAAAGCTCGTCGACGAACGCCCGGAGCGCGGAAAAGTCCGGTGATACGGCGGATTCGGCGTTCCAGCGGCGATGCAGCTCCGCGGTCAGATCCGCCGCATGCCGCGGATCCGCGAGATAAGCGGTGAGCTGATCGACGTCCGCCGCGCCACTCTCGCCGTGCAGATCACGCAACGCCGCCGCGGCCGTCGCCGCCGCGTCGGGGCCGGGCGTGCCGAATCCCGTCGCCAGCTCGTACGCGAGCGGGAAGCAGACGTCCTGGACGTTGCCCGCCGTGATGCGCAGGGCGCGGCGCTGGCGCTTGAGGTGGGTGAACCACGCGGCCGTCGCGCGCAACCTGTCCACGTCGGCCAGCAGCAGTTCCGTCACCTCCGCCGCCGCGACCGGGTCCAGCACCGGACGCCCCAGTCGGGGCCGCGCCGCCGTGCGGACCACCAGCGGGTCGATGATCTTCTTGATCGTCCGGGTCAGCGGTCCGCCGTCGGCCGACGACAGGACCTCGACGCCGTCGATGCGCTCCCAGGCTTGAGTGAGGACGGCCGAACGCAGCCGGGGCCCGCCCGATCCCGTCGTCAATCGCCCTCCCCTCGCGCAGGCCACAACTCTATCCGAGTGTCGTGCCGGGGTTCGTGAGTAAGGACTGTCGGGCAGCGCGACCGTTCGGACTAACTTTCGTCCGTTCTGTACATACTTTCGTTGACTTCGACCGAAAGTCCTCTTAGGTTCAGCGGCGTCACAGAGGTGCTCCGCCGCCGACCCGAGGAGCGACGATGCTTCCGTCCGTCCGCAAGCGCTTCAACCGGTCCATCGTCGCTTCCTTGGCGCTGGTCACGGCAGTATCCGGGCTGGTGACAGCCCCGGCCGAAGCGGCCATCCCACCCCAGCAACCGGGAGTCACGCTCCGCACGTACGACCTCCAGCGCGAGATCACCAAGCTCTGCACGATCAAATCCGGCCAGACGCCGAACGTCGACAAGCTGATGCCGACGATCAACTGGACCACCACGGCGGACTTCGGGCTCGGCGAACAGTTCGTCTCCGAGGTCATCGGCAACATCGACATCGCCACCGCGGGCCAGTACGAATTCCGGCTCACGAGCGACGACGGGTCGCGGCTCCGGATCGACGGCCAGACGGTGATCAACCACGACGGTCTGCACGGGGCGACCCCGGCGACCGGCTCGGTCCAGCTGGGCACCGGATACCACGCCCTGCGGATCGACCATTTCGACAACCTCCACGACCAGCAAGTCACCCTCGAATGGCGGCCGCCGGGCGCGGCCGGCTTCGCGCTCGTGCCGACCTCGGTGCTCAGCACCGACGCCGACGTCGTCCGGGTGACCGCGCCGGGACGCAAGGAATGCGAGGGCGCCGCGGACTCGCCGGGTGACGGCCTGCCCCTCAACGGTGTCCACCCCGGTTTCACACTGACGAACCTGCGCCCCGACGGTTTCCAGCCGCAGGTCACCGGCATGGACTGGCTGCCGGACGGGCGGCTCGCCATCGCCACCTGGGGCGGATCCGACAAGGTCCTCGGCGAGGTCCACCTGCTGAGCAACGTCAGCGGGAACACCGACCCGAGCAAGGTCCGGACCCAGCGAGTCGCGAGCGGGCTCAAGGAACCGATGGGCGTCAAGTACGTCGACGGCAAGCTGTACGTGTCGGAGAAGACGCGGCTCGTCGAGCTGAACGACACCAACGGCGACGGCGTGACCGACGACTATCGCACCGTGGCCACGTGGCCGTTCGGCGGCAACTTCCACGAGTTCGCCTTCGGCCTGCTGTACAAAGACGGCTTCTTCTACGCCAACCTTTCCGTCTCCATCAACTACGGCGGCGCCACGACCGATCCGCAACCCGCGCCGAACCGCGGCACGACGATCAAGGTCGACAAAGCCACCGGTCAGGTCTCCTACGTCGCCGGTGGGCTGCGCACGCCGCACGGCATCGGCTGGGGACCGGAAGGCGACGTGTTCGTCACCGACAACCAGGGCGGCTGGCTGCCGGCGAACAAGCTCGTGCGGGTCAAGCAGGACCGCTTCTTCAACCACTACACCAATCCCTCGGGCCCGTTCGACTCGAAACCGGTGACCGCGCCGGTGTTGTGGTTGCCGCACAACGAGATCGCGAACTCGCCCAGCAACATGGTCATGTTGTCGCAGGGCCCGTTCGCCGGGCAGATGGTGTACGGCGACGTGACCTACGGCGGGCTCCAGCGTGCCTTCCTGGAGAAGGTCAACGGTGAGTACCAGGGCGCCGTTTTCCGCATGACGCAAGGACTCGAGTCGGGCGTCAGCCGGATCAGCCTCGGTCCCGACGGCGCGATCTACACCGGCGGCATCGACGGCGGAGGCAACTGGGGCCAGCCGGGCAAGCTCGCCTACGGCCTGCAGAAGGTGACGCCCAACGGCACGAACGCCTTCGACATCAAGGCGATGCGGGCGGTCGCGGGCGGATTCGAGCTCGAGTACACCCAGCCGCTGTCGGCCGGGACCGCGCAGAACCTGGCGGCGAAGTACCAGGCGCAGCAGTGGCGCTACCAGCCCACCGCGGCGTACGGCGGACCCAAGATCGACGAGAAGACGCTGTCCGTCACCTCCGCGAGCCTTTCCGCCGACCGCAAGAAGGTCACGCTGCAGATGGCGGGGCTGAAGGCCGGGCACGTGGTCCACGTGCGGTCGCCGCGTCCGTTCGCCGCGGAGTCCGGTGCGGCGCTGTGGAGCACCGAAGCGTGGTACACGCTCAACTCGCTGGCCGGTGGCACGCCGGCGAGCACGACCTACGAGGCGGAGCGGGCCGCGCTCAGCGGTGGCGCCGGGACGAACACGAACCACGCGGGCTACACGGGCACCGGTTTCGTGGACGGCTACTGGAACCAGGGCGCCGCGACGACGTTCACCGTCAACGCGCCGAAGACCGGTGCCTACAACGCGGCACTGCGCTACTCGAACGGTCCGGATCCGGCGCCCGGTACCAAATCCGTGACCGTCTACGTCAACGGCGCCAAGGTGAAACAGGTCAGGCTCGCCAGTACCGGCAACTGGGACACGTGGAACACCCAACCCGAAACGCTGAACCTGAAAGCCGGGTCGAACACGATCTCCTATCGCTACGACACGGGCGACGCGGGCAACGTCAACCTCGACAGCCTCACCGTCACCGAGTCCCAGCGCATCCAGTTGTTCAAGGGCACCGACCTGAACGCGTGGGAGAAACGTGCGGGCGGCGCCGCGACGTGGCCGGTCTCGGGCGGTGCGATGGAGTCGAACGGCGGGGACATCCGCACGAAACAGCAGTTCGGTGATTTCCGGCTGCACGTGGAGTGGAACGAGCCGAACTATCCGCCCGAGGTCACCGGGCAGGCGAGGGGCAACAGCGGGGTCTACCTCCAGGAACGCTACGAACTCCAGGTACTGGAATCGTTCGGGGACACCACGCTCGCCAACAACGAAGCGGGCTCGATCTACTCGAAGCGGGCGCCCGACCGGAACATGGCGACGGCTCCCGGGACCTGGCAGACCTACGACGTCACCTTCCGGGCCGCGCGGTTCGACGGTGCCGGGAACAAGACCGACAACGCCCGCGTGACCGTGGTCTGGAACGGTGTCGTGGTCCACAACGACGTGGCGATCGACGGCGGCACGGGCGACAACAACCCGGAGAACGCCGGACCGGGCGCCATCCGGCTCCAGGATCACGGGGATCCGGGCGAGAACCCGCGATTCCGCAACATCTGGATCGAACCCGTCAGCTATTGAGGGTTAAGGCAAACGTGTCGTGGCGTGGGGCCGGTGTCGCTGCTGCGTATGCGTTCTCCTGGTAGTGAGGGCCTCCTTGCCTACGCTGACGGTAGGGAAGGAGGCCCTCACTACCGTCGGATGTGATCCCTGGTGACGGTGGGACGGTTGTGACCTCGGCGGCCGGTCGTGAAGTAACGCGTGACTCGCGTGCTTGGGGACGTGACTCGCGCCACGTCTGCCTTACCCCTCAATAGTCCTTACCGGTCTTGGGAAAGGTCAGGCCGTCTCCGCCGCGAGGACTTCACGGGCGACGAGGACACCGCCGACGAAGCCCATCGGCATCACGATCAGCGCGGCGAACGGGATCAGGCACAGCAGTGACACGGGAAGACCCAGTCCGAGTGCGAGCGCGCGGTGGCGGCGCAACAGTACCCGTCGCTGCTTCAAATCCATCCCGCGCCGGTAGAACGGCACGGCGATCAGTTCCAGCGCCAGGAACCACGCCGTGACCAAGGCCAGCAGTACCGGCACGACGGTTTGCCCCACCACGGGGATGAACCCGGCGATCAGGAGCGGGATGGTGAACATCAGCGAACGCAGCACCAGGGACAGCCCGTCTTTGAGGCCCATCACCAGCAACCGCCACCATGAGAGGTCGACAGCGCCCGGCACCCCGCCGAGGTCGTCCTCGACCTTCTCCGCGATGTGCTCGTAGAACGGCCCGCCGACGGCGAGGGTGATCGCGGTGAACCCGATCATGGCGATGGCCAGCACCACCCCGAACACCGCGACCCCGACCGCCACCCGGATCGTCGTCTGCCAGCCCGGCGACCAGTCGTCGGCGAACGGGGTCAGCAGCAGCGAGAGATCGTCGATCCAGAACGCCAGCGCGACGATCCCGCCGATCAGCAGCAGTGTGGTCAGCACCGCGGGCAACGCCCCGATCAGGAGCAGCTTCGGCGACCGCGCCAGGATGCCGAGCCCTTGCCCGAACATCCGCAAACCCTTGAAGAAATCCCGCATCGGACCTTTCTACCGTGTCCGGGATGTCCGGTCGTGGCCGCGGTCCTCAAGGCGACCGGAGCCGCTGTCCAGGGTTGAGCAGGTTCCCCGGCGCGTATCGGGCCTTCGCCTCGGCGAGCTTCGGCCAGGCGGGGCCGAAATGCGCACGCCAGTCCTCTGTGGACATCGGCAGCGCGTTGGTCGGGTAGGCCTTACCGCCCAGATCCCGTGCCTTCCGGTAGAGGTCCACGTTGAGCTCCAGCAAACGCGCGTTGTGCAGCGGGTCGTCGGGGGAACCGGCGCGCAGCGGGCAGAACAGCCAGGAGAGCTCACCCGGGGGAACGCTGAACAGCGGGGTTTTCAACCGGTCGTTCCGCACTGGATAGAGCAGGAGCAGGCCCGTGGCGCCCAGTTCGGGTTCGCCGGTGGCGGCGAGGGTTTCGGCCACGAAGTGCTCGACTTTGTCGTCGGGGAGGAACAGGTTCAGCCAGGGGTGGGGATGGAACCAGCTTCCCTCCGCCCGTAAGGCCGCCTCGCCGTCGGCCATCCGGTTCAGGAAGTCGAAATACTTCGTGTCCTCGTCTTCGGACTCACCGAAGTCGAGCGAGTCCAGCAACGCGGCCTCGTCCGGCGCGGCGGGCGGCGTGTAGTAGGCGACCGCCTCCAGCAGGTACCGCCAGCCGCCGTCGACGGGGATCAGCTGGCCTTCCACGTAGTCGAAACGACCATCGCGGACGACGGCGCGCTGATCCGCCAGGAACGCCGGAAAAGAGTCGTAGTAGAGCTTCCACCGGCGGGCCCGCGCCGGGGCCGGGATCAGGCGCAGAGTGGCGCGGGTGATCACCCCGCATTGCCCGAGGCCGCCGAGGACGGCGTCGAACAGGTCCTTGTCGCTGTCGTGGGAGCAGGTCCGCACCTCGCCGGCGCCGGTGACCACTTCCAGTTCCACCACGCTGTCGGTCTGCGTGCCGTGGTGGTGGGCGGCGCCGCCGATCCCGCCGACCACCAGCGTGCCCGCGACGGTCAGCTCGAGATAGTCGGTGAGCGCCGGAGGGGTCAGCCCGTGCGGCAACGTCGCTTCCAGTACCTCACGCCAGCGAGCACCCGCGTCCACGGAAACCAGCTCACCGGTGACCACCCTTCGCGGCGGCAGCGAGGTCATGTCCAGCAGGATCCCGCCCTCGACCTGTCCCTGGCCGTACGACGAATGCCCGGCACCGCGGGCGGCGACCGGCAGCCCGCGCGCGGCGGCGAACCTGAGCACCACGGCCACATCGGTCGCCGAAGCCGGCCTCACCACCAGGCCCGGCCTGGCGTGGACGAGGTTTCCCCAGTCCCTGCTCGCGACGGAAAGGTCCGCTTCTCCGGTGAGGATCTCTCCGGCGATGGCGGGCAGGATCTCGGCGGTCATGCCCGCACGCTACCGAGCTAGGCGATTTTCACCGACGCGAACCCCGGCCTCCCGCTGCGAGGTTGGTGGCGTGACGAACCGAGCGGACACCCTGACGCCGACGCGCCTGGCGCGCGGCACCGTGCTGGCCGCGGCGCCGCTGACCATCATGGCCGCGGCGATCATCGCGCCGAGCCTGCCCGCGATGCGCGAGGTCTTCGCCGGAACGCCCGGCTCCGATCTGCTCGTGCGGCTCGCGCTGACCGTGACCTCGCTCGCGATCGCGATCAGCGCGCCCCTGTCCGGGCTCGTCGCCGACCGCCTGGGACGCCGTCCGCTGCTGTTGGCGGGCCTCGGGCTCTACGCGATCTCCGGCACGGCCGGCTTCTTCGTGAGCGACCTTCCCCTGCTGCTGGCCACCCGGGCAGGGCTCGGACTCGCCGTCGGCGCGATCATGACCGCGGTCAGCACCCTGATCACCGACTGGTACTCCGGCGAGCGACGTGCGTCGTTCCTCGGGTTGCAGCAGGCGTTCGCGAGTCTGGGCGGCGTCGTCTTCCTGCCAGCAGCCGGTCTGCTGGCCACAGTGGACTGGAAGGCGCCGTTCTGGATCTATTCGGCCTCGGCGATCGTGGCCGTCTTCGCGATCGTCTCCCTGCGCGAACCGGCCCGAAGTGCCCCGGCGGTCAGTGCGAGCGAGCGAACGCGACCGCCCGCTCGCATCATCGGCGTGTACGTCCTGGCGCTGGTGGCGACCTTGGTCTTCTACATGGCGCCGACGCAGTTGCCGTTCCTGCTGGCAGGATTCGGCAGCGGCCCCGCCGTCATCGGCGCCGTGGTCGCCGGGAGCACGGTGACCGGCGTCGCCGGTGCGCTGGCGTTCTCCCGCCTGCGCGAGCGGCTGAGCCCCACGGCGATCACCACGTTCAGCGTCGCGCTCTTGGGCGCGGGCTGGCTGGTGATCGGTACGGCAGGCACCGTCGCCCCGGTGGTGGCGGGGCTGCTCGTCGGCGGGCTCGGCGTCGGCCTCGTCGTCCCGAACTTCAACCTGCGCCTGGCCGAGTTCGCCCCTCCCGCGCAGCGCGGCCGGGTCCTCAGTGGCCTGGTGACCGGGATCTTCCTGGGGCAGTTCCTGTCCCCGCTCGTCGTCCAGCCACTCGTCCAGGGCATCGGCATCTCCGCCGCCTTCACCTGGACCGGTGTCGCCATGGGAGCCGGAGCGGCACTCGCCGCTCTTTTCACGAACCGGAACAACGGAAAGGAAAAACGATGATCTACCACGGCAACCGTTTCACCCTGCGGCCCGGCGCCGCCCCCGAGCAGGTCGAAGAAGCACTGGAGAGCCTTCGCAATCAGGGCCGGGTCATCCCGTCGGTGAAGTCCTTCGTCGTCGGCCGCGATTTCGGCGGCGAGTACGAATGGGGCGCCGTCTTCGTGCTCGAAGACCTCGAAGGGTACTGGGAGTACCTCATCCATCCGGCGCACCGGAACACCGACCAGGTCGGACTTCCGCTGGTCGACAAGTTCGCGTCCTTCGACGTCACCGACGACCCGGATCCGGACATGGGCGCGAAGATCGCCGAACTGCACCAGCGCCGCTACGACAACGACGCCGAGCTGACCAGGTTGATCACCGACCTCGGTGAGTACTCGGGCAGTGCGGCGCCCGGAAAGCACGGGACGGCCGGGGGTTCAGCCACCGTCCGCGAGTGAGCCGCTGCCGTCGGGGCCGGTCACGATCACCCTGCTGCTCACGGCGGTCCCGAACGGGACGATCGTGACCTGCCACGTCTGCGGCGAACCGACCTCGATCGTCGCCGTCGCCCTCCGGACCAGGGCCGGGACGCGGTCGGCCGCCAGTTCGCGGAGGTCGAAATGCGGCACCTGGGCCGCCGTCGGCGCGAAGACCACGGTCAGCCGCCGGTCCTCGACGACCGCGGTGAGCACCCGGGAGACGTCCGCGGCCTGCGCCAGCGCATCGATCGCCCGGCGCAGTTCCCCTTCCCCCAGCAGGGAACCGTCGACGTTCACGGTCGCGGATCCCGAGGAGGACGTGGTCACGCTGGACTCGGTTTCTTCCGCTCGCGCGGGTGCTTCCGGCGTGAACAGTTCGGCGCGGAACAGGAACAGCACGAGCGCGGCGCCGAGCAGGAACCCGAGGACCGCGAGAGCGCCATGAGCGCAGCCGTCCGGCGGCTCCTGCACCAGGGTGGACTCCGGAGCGGACTCGATCGCGGCAGCGGCCACGCGGCGCTCCCACTCCGGCGACAGCCGCTCCACTATCCGCGCCTTCCACGGCCGGTCCCGCGGGTACTGGACGACGAGGACGTCGCCCGGCCGGTAGTTCGGGATGTCGACCAGGTTGATGCCGTGGCTGACCTTCAAGCGGTACGACGCCTCCCCTTCGGGGGCGACGGTCAGGACGAAGTCGACCGGGATGTCACCTGTCTCGGTGCCGCCTGCCCGGAGGCTTTCGATCTTGGCGAGCGCGATGACCGGGACGGTCGCCGCCTCACGGGCACGGCGCGGCGCCCCGGCGAGGTAGAGCAGGATCCCATAGACGACGGGAAGTCCGACGCCGGTGACGGTCAGCGGAACGTACTCGATGATGATGCCGACGACGAAGGCGCACAGGGTCGTCCCGCTGACGATCCCGGTCAGAAATCCGCGGACAAGGGCGAGTGGCGACAAGGTGACTCCAGGGTTTCGGGGCGGGCGTTCAGTCCGCGGGCAGCCAGTCACTGAGGGCGGGGTGACGCCGGAGCGCCACGAAGATCTTCTTGTCGTCGGCGGGTGAAGCCGGGTCGAACAGCACTTCGGCGCCCGCGATGGTGGTGTCCCTGGTGCGGCGGGTCACCCAGTGCCGGACGCCCGCGAGGTCGGCGAACATCACTGTCACGTCCGCGCCCACGACGCGGGTGCCGGACTCGTCCCCTCCCAGGCGCAGCTTGACGTCGACGATTTCGGCGGGCACCCGCCGCCCGGACCGCAGCAGCCGTTCCCTGGTGCGCGCCATCTCGGCGTGCCGTCGCGAAACCCCGACGGTGTACCACAGGGCGAGCAACGTCAGGAGGAGCAGGGACGCGGGCATCCACAGGTCGGCGTAGTACATCAGCCACCCCCAGAACCCCCACTTTTCGTCCGTGTGGAAGACGGGGTCGACCGCGACGCCGACGGCGAGCGGCGGAAGCCACTCTCGCGACGCGTCCCAGAGGCCGAGCGTACTGGCCGCGAGGGCCAGGACGGCCGGGAACGCCGGTCCCGACTGCCGTCCCTGGTACCGCCGCACGGCCACCCCGGCAAGGCAGCCGGAAGCGAAACACCCGAGGAGACCGAAGGTTCCCCAGATCGCGCGGTACGGCGGGTCGCCGTCGCCGCGGTCGTCGAAGACGCTGTCGATCGCCATGGTCCGGAACTGCTCCAGGATTTCGCCGAATCCGTGTCCGGTCACGAAACCGCAGACCAGGGTGGCCGCGGAGGCCAGGATCGCGCCCACGAGCAGGCGGCGGTCACCTCGCAGGCGCTCGATGCGCTCGTACCGGGCGCGGGCCGGGTCCACTGTGTTCATCACGCTCACCTCCGTTCGGCTGCGCCCAGCCTCCGTCGAGCCGGGCGCTACCGAACCCAGGTTTTGCTTCCTAATCCTCTTAGGTAAATCCCGAATGGACTATGGTAGGGTCGCCGGCATGGCTAGAGCGGGACTGACCACGGAACGCGTGGTCCGGGCGGGCGCGGACATGGCCGACGAGATCGGCTTCGAGCTCGTGACGCCGACGGAGCTCGCCAAGCGGTGCGGCGTCAAGACGGCGAGCCTGTATTCGCACGTCAGGAACGCCCACGAACTGAAGACCGAAATCGCCCTGCTGGCCTTGACGGAACTCGCCGATCTCGCCGCCACCGCGGTCGCGGGCCTGGCGGGCAAGGACGCGTTGCTCGCACTGGCGAACGTCCACCGCGACTACGCCCTCAAGCACCCCGGCAGGTTCACCGCCGCGAGGTTCCGGCTCGCCCCGGAACAGGCGGCCACCAGTGCCGGCGTCCGGCACGCGGAACTGATGCGGGCGATCCTGCGCGGCTACGACCTCGCCGAACCGCACCAGACGCACGCGGTCCGGCTGCTGGGCAGCGTTTTCAGCGGCTACGTCGGCTTGGAGGCCGCCGGAGGCTTCAGCCACAGCACCCCCGGCTCGCAGGAGAGCTGGACCGAGATCCTCGACGCGCTCGACATCCTGCTGCGCGCTTGGCCCCGAACGAAATGACCGGAGAAATGCGCACGACCCCGATCACCGCCGACCTCGTCCGCGGCGCACTGGACCTCGAGTACACCGAACGCGGCGTGCTCCTCCACCGGCTGCCCGCGCGCGCCAGGCAGCAGATCCCCGACGATCAGCTGGCCATGGCGGAATCGCAGCCGTCCGGCGTGCGGCTCGTCTTCCGCACCGCGGCGACGATCGTCGAACTGGACGTCATCGCCACCAAACGGTTCCTCGTCGGCGTGCCACCCCGGCCCGACGGCGTCTACGAACTGCTCGTCGACGGCAGGCTCGCGGGACAGGCGAGCGTGTCCGAGGGTGACACGATCAGCGTCGACATGGCCACCGGCGCCAGAACCCACCAGCTCGGACCTGTGCGCACCCTGCGCTTCGCCGGCCTGCCCGCCGACGAGAAGGATGTCGAAATCTGGCTGCCGCACAACGAAACGACCCGGCTGGTCGCCCTGCGCACCGACGCGACCGTCCACAAGGCACCGTCGAGCGGCCGCAAGACCTGGCTGCACCACGGCAGTTCCATCAGCCAAGGCTCCAACGCGGCGACCCCGACCGGGATCTGGCCCGCCACGGCCGCGGCTCTCGCCGGCGTGGAGCTGGTCAACCTGGGCTTCGGCGGCAGCGCGTTGCTCGACCCGTTCACCGCCCGCGCCATGCGGGACACCGCCGCGGCTCTGATCAGCGTCAAGATCGGCATCAACGTCGTCAACGCCGACCTGATGCGGCTGCGCGCGTTCGGCCCGGCGGTGCACGGTTTCCTCGACACCATCCGGGAAGGGCATCCCAGCACGCCGTTGCTGGTCGTCTCGCCGATCCATTGCCCCATCCACGAGCACACCCCTGGGCCAGGCCAGTTCGACCCCGATGGCCTGCGGGAGGGAAAAGTGCGGTTCAGGGCCACCGGGGATCCCGCGGAAACCGCCGCGGGGAAGCTGACGCTCACCGTGATCCGCGGTGAGCTCACCCGGATCGTCAAGGAGCGGAGCACGACCGATCCGAACCTGCGTTACGTCGACGGCCTGGAACTGTACGGCGAGGCCGACCATGCCGGGCTGCCGTTGCCCGACCGCCTGCATCCGGACGCGGCCACGCACCGGCTCATCGGGGAACGTTTCGCGAAACACCTCGTCATCGGCGGGTCGTGAGCGTGGGGTCCTTCACGGACCCGCCGCCGCGTTTTACTGTGCGCGTATACGTCGGTAGCCCGCTTTCGCGGTACCTATCTTTCTTCCTGTCCAACGAAAGTCGGTACCCGCCCGCCGGTGACGCGCTCACCATGATCGGCACCGGATCACCGGTGCCGGAGCACCTTGGCCGTGCCCGGCTACCCCACTGTGTCCAGTGCGGCCACCCCTCGCGCTGGATCCTCCCTCGCGAAAGTGAGCAACCGGTATGCGCACAAACCCCTTAGCTCGTACCGCCACCACACTGGTGGCCGCGGCCGCGGTCATCGGCTTTCTCGCCCCGTCCACGGCGACCGCCACCACCATCGCGGGCTACTCCCCCACGGTGCAGCACGAAGCCGTGACGTCCCTCGCCTCGGAAGCCGGGATCAGCAAGACCGCCGCCGTCGAGTTCCTCCGGACACAGACGGCCAGTGTCGAAACCCTGCAGAAGGTCACCGCGTCGCTCGGCGCCCGTGCCGCCGACGGCTACCTCGACGATGCCGCCAAGCCGGTGGTCAACGTGCTCGACCAGGCCGCCGCGGACCAGGTGACCGCGACCGGGGCCCAGGCCCGCGTGGTCAAGCATTCCAGCGCGGCGCTGGCGGGGGCACAGAACGCCTTGCAGGCGTTGCCCGCCGTCGCGCATACGTCGATCGGTCTCGACCCGAAGACCAACCAGGTCGTGCTGACCATCTCCGACGCGGCGAAGGGCACCGAGGCCCTTGTGAAGGCCGCCGAAGCGCTCGGCGACCGGGTCCGGGTGGAGCGGACCACCGGCGAGATGCACACCGCGATCTACAACGGCGAGGCCATCACCGGCGGCGGCACCCGCTGCTCGGTCGGGTTCAACACCAACCGCGGCGGCCAGAACTACATCCTCGACGCCGGCCACTGCACCCGCGCGGTGTCGCAGTGGAACGTCGGGCCGTCGCAGGGCGCCAGCTTCCCGACCAACGACTACGGCCTGATTCGCAACACCACCGGCAGCGCGCCCGGCGCCGTCACCCTGTGGAACGGTTCCACCCAGCGGATCGCTTCCGCCGGTTCCGCCACCGTCGGCCAGCGGATCAGCAAGAGCGGCAGCACCACCCGCCTCACTTCGGGTTCGGTGCAGCGGCTCAACGTCACGGTGAACTACGCCGAAGGCTCGGTGCACCAGCTGATCCAGACCAACGCGCTGGTCAACCCCGGCGACTCGGGCGGTTGCCTGTTCTCCGGCAGCGTCGGCCTCGGCATCACCTCCGGCAAGGGCAGCGGCACCTCGTACTTCCAGCCCATCGGTGAAGCGATGAGCGCCTACAGCGTCACGCTCAACCCGTAAGCACGTCGCGAGGCCGGGCACTGGTCACCGCGACCGGGGCCCGGCCTGTGCGTGGAAGTATTCGACGGTGTGGTCACGAAAGCGCTGGGCGGCAACGGAAAGGTAGGTGTCCTCGCGCCACGCGACGCTGAGCACGCGGCGGCAGTCGGGATCGTCGACGTCGAGCCAGACCACCGTCGGGCCGGTGACCGACCGCAGCCCCAGGGAGGGCACCAACGCGATACCGAGTCCCGCTTCGACGAGCTGGAAGAGCACGGCGGCCTCGTCTCCCTCACAAACGACGTGCAATTCGAGACCCGCCTTCGCGAAAAGACGGTCGACGAGCGCACGCTGCCAGTAACCGGGCCGTGTGGTGAGGAACGGCTCTCCCTCGAGATCCGCGAGCCCGACGCGACCGCGTCCGGCGAGCCGGTGACCGGCGGGCACGCACAGCATCACCTTTTCGTCGAGCAGCACGCGGCTGTGGATGTCGTTGCCGGACAAGGGTTGCGACGTGACGCACAGGTCGACGTCGCCGGATCGCAGCTTCTCCGCCATCCCCTCCCCCGACGCCTGGGACAGCCGTACGTCCACCAGCGGATGGCCGGGGACGAAGGTGCGCAGCGGTTCGGTGAGCACGAGCAGGCTTTCGGCCGCGACCGTGACCGCGCCGCGTTCCAGTCCGGCGGCGTCGTCGAGTTCCTGCCGGGCGTCGTCGAGTTCGGCCAGTGCCCGGTCGACGCGGCGGAGGAACGCGGTGCCGAACCGGTTGAGCCGGATCCGGCGGCCGTGCCGGTCGAACAGCGGCACACCCAGGTCGTTTTCCAGTCTGGCCAAGGTCCGGCTGAGCGAGGGTTGCGCGACACGCAGCTTCTCCGCGGCGCGGCCGACGTGTTCGAGCCGGGCGACCGTCTGGAAGTACCGGAGCGCCAGAAGATCCACTGCTGATACCTCACCTGTTATGAACAGATAACCGATCTTGTCTTGGACAGCATAAGCCGTGGCCTCTTACGTTCGAGCACGTGAGTGAAACCCTGACCGGCCCGAGCCGGAAGGCGAACGGCACCTTGGTGGTGAACCGGGTGCTGGTGACCGCCCACGCCGTCGCGATCATCGGCCAGCCGGTGTTCGCCGGCGGCTATCTCGGCGGCGACTACGACATGCTCTTCCTACACCGCTGGGGCGCCGACGCGGTGTCGTACCTGGCGTACGCGCAGATCCTGGCCGCGCTGGGGCTGTGGCTGATGCGCGGACCGCGCTGGTTGTTCTGGGTCAGCCTGCTGCTCGCGCTGGGCGAGACCGGGCAGTATCTCGCCGGGATGAAAGGCGCGCTCGATCTGCACATCCCGCTCGGCGTCGCCCTGGTGACGGCAACCGTGCTGACCACGATCGCCGTCTGGCGGCCGCAGACCTGGTGGGCGAGCCGATGAGCCGCCGTCTTCCCCGCCGGACCTTCCTCGGGCTCGCCGGCGGGACCGGTGTCCTCGTCGCCGCGGGGATCACCGCTCCCCGCCTGATCGCCCAATGCACGCCCGGCACGGGCGAGTTGCTGCACAGCGCGCTCCCGCTGCCGGAACCGTTCCGGGTACCGCTGCCAATCCCGCCCATCCTGCGTCCACAAAGGACCGCCGACGCCGATCACTACACGATCACCCAGCGGGCGGCGACGGCCGAGATCCTGCCCGGTGTCCGGACGCCGATCTGGGGCTACGACGGGATCTTCCCTGGTCCGACGATCGAATCGCGGCGGGACCGCACGGTGGTGGCGCACCACCGCAACGAACTCCCCGTCCCGACCGTGGTCCACCTGCACGGCGGGCACACGCCCGCCGAGTCCGACGGCTATCCGACCGATCTCGTCCTGCCGCGGTCCGGCTGGGCCGCCGGGCACACCGGCCACGGCATGGTCGACTCACGCGCCCGGATCTCGAACGGCGAGCGCGACTACGTCTTCCCGCTGCGGCAACGCGCCGCGACCCTGTGGTACCACGACCATCGCA
This sequence comes from Amycolatopsis sp. NPDC052450, assembly GCF_044547565.1. Classification (NCBI taxonomy): domain Bacteria; kingdom Bacillati; phylum Actinomycetota; class Actinomycetes; order Pseudonocardiales; family Pseudonocardiaceae; genus Amycolatopsis; species Amycolatopsis sp. NPDC052450. The sequence goes on from NZ_JBIUAQ010000020.1 coordinate 133,770, forward strand.
TGGACTTCACCGGTCCGGCCGTGTACCGGGGCCTTGCCGGGTTCCATCTGGTCCGCGACGACGAGGAGGACTCGCTGGGGCTCCCGTCCGGGGAGCGTGAGCTGCCGCTGATGATCGCCGACCGCTCTTTCGACGAGCACGGTGCCTTCGCGTACCCGTCTCTCGATCGGACGCTGCGGGCCACGCCGGGCGTGGAAAGTGCTTACGTGGAAGGCGTTTTCGGCGACGTCATCCTGGTCAACGGCGCACCGTGGCCGGTGCACGAGGTGGCGGCCGTCAAATACCGCCTGCGTGTCCTCAACGGCTCCAACGCCCGGCGCTTCGACCTGGCGCTGGACCCACCGCCACCCGGCGGAGGCGGTTTCGTCCAGATCGGCGGGGACCAGGGCCTCCTCGACGCGCCGCGCGAACACGACCACCTTCCCATCGCCCCGGCGGAACGGTACGACCTCGTCGTCGACTTCGGCCGGTATCCGGTCGGCACCGAGGTCACCCTGGTGAACCGGCTCGGCACCGGCTCGACCGCCAAGGTCATGCGGTTCGTCGTCGCACGCCGCGCACCGGACGACAGCCGGATTCCGGCGAAGCTCAGCGAAATCCCGCCACTCACTCGCGAACAGGCCACGACCACGCGGGACTTCTCGTTCCGCGCCGGCACCGTCCACGGCCGCGCGGGCTGGGTGATCGGCGGGGAACCGTTCTCGCCGGACCTGATGTCGGCGAGCCCTCGCCTCGGTGACGTCGAAATCTGGCGGTTCGTCGCCGACATCCACCATCCCGTGCACCTGCACCTGGTGGGTTTCCGGATCCTCTCGCGCGGCGGGCGTCCGCCGGGGCCGTTCGACGGCGGTATCAAGGACACCGTGGATCTGAGTCCGGGCGAGTCGGTCGAGGTCATCGCCCGCTTCGACGGCTACCGCGGCCGCTACGTCTTCCATTGCCACAACGCCGAACACGAGGACATGGCGATGATGGCGAACTTCGAGGTCGTTTGAGGGTAGTGCGCAGGTGCCTACGTGGTTCCAGCTGCGGTTGATCTCAGGCCCCCGGTCTGTGAAGGACCCCTTGAGGGACTCTGGGTCCCTCAAGGAGGCCTTCACAGACTCGGCCACCGCCACGTTCGCCCCACGAGTACCAGCAGCCACAACAGTGGCACGCGAAGGACCCCTTCCCTCGGCTCAGTCGAGGAAACTCGACCTTCATGCCTTCCCCCAGTACATGATGGCCCCCTTCCTGTACATAGGCGCAAGGAAGGGGGCCTTCATGTACTCGGGAGGGCAAGGACACCGATACCGAGCCGGACAAGTCACCGGCGGTGGACCCGGGGCGCGACTGTCCACACGGGACGCCAGTCCGGACCTGGATGCCCGATGTGGGTGCTTCGCCCAGCTATGAAAGGGGTCGTGAGTGATAAAGAGGGTTAGAACAACCTTTGCCACTCACGACTCCTTGACAGGGGCGCGCCGGCCCAACCGAGCGCTTGACCTGCGACAACCGTCGCCACTTGCGATCGAAAACCCCGTCCAAGATCAACGTAAGCTACGTGGCATCAGGTTAGAAGCCGTCCTCACCACTCACGAGGCCCGCACGGGGTTGGTCAGTTCGCCCACGCCTTCGATGGCGACGGTCACCTCGTCTCCCGGCTTCATCGGCCCGACCCCGGCCGGGCTGCCGGTGAGCACGACGTCGCCGGGGCGCAGGGTGAACCAGCGGGTCACCCAGGCGAGGATCGCGGGCACGCCGAAGATCATCTCCCCGGTGGTGGACCGCTGGACGGTCCGATCGTTGATCCGCGTGGTCACCTCGAGGTCCCCGCTTCCGATGTCGGTGCTGATCCAGGGGCCCAGCGGCAGGAACGTATCGGCGCTCTTGGCCCGCGCCCACTGGCCGTCGGCCCGCCAGTCGTGCGCGGTGACGTCGTTGGCACACGTGTAGCCGAGGATGTGTTCCCCGGCGTTGCCGGCTGTCAGCTTCCGCGCGGTTTTGCCGATGACGACGGCCAGTTCACCTTCGTACTCCAGCCGCTCGACCTCCGGCGGATGCAGGATCGGCTCCCCCGGCCCGGTGACCGCGTTGGGTGCCTTCAAGAACAAGGCGGGGCGCTCCGGCCACGGACGGCCCTTTTCCTCGAGCTGACAGGGATAGTTGCTGCCGACGCAGACGATCGTGCGCGGATCGCACGGCGCCAGCAGCCGGACGCCGGACAGCGGGCCGACGACCTCGCCGGGGCCGGTGACCGGGTCGTAGGCGCGGACGAGATCACCGTCGACACATCCCGCCCGGACGGCTTCGTCGATGGCGAATCGGATCAGGCGCATTCCGCACCACCGAGCGCCTCGCGGACGAGTTCGAGCGGATGCCACGCTGTCCGCCCCACCCCGTGGAAGATCTGCTGACGGCACGAAACCCCCGTGGCGGCGACCAGCGTTTCGGCCGGTTCCTGTTCCAGCGCGGGGAAAAGACGGTCACGGCCGACGGCCATCGAGGTCTCGTAGTGCTCGGCCTCGAAGCCGAACGAGCCCGCCATCCCGCAGCATCCGGAGTCGATCTCGGCGACCTCCAGCCCCGGGATGCGGCGCAGGAGCGCCAGGGTGGCGGCGGTGCCGACCTCCGCTTTCTGGTGGCAATGGCCATGGAAGACCACGCGCCGCCCGCTGAGCCACGATCGCTCCGGCAGCTTCAGCCTGCCGTCGTCGATGGCCTCGACGAGCAGTTCCTCGACCTGCCGGACCCGCTCTTCGACCTGCCGTGCTTCGGGAAGGTCCGGCAGCAGCGCCAAAGTCTCGTCGCGCAGGGTGAACACGCACGACGGCTCACAGCCGACGATCGGCGATCCCGGTTCGGTGTCGCGGGCCAGCGACGTGACCAGCCCGGCGGCCTTCTTCTTGGCGTCGTCGAGCAGCCCCTTGGACAGGCTCGACCGTCCACAGCAGCCGCCGGAAGCGAGTTTTACCGCCCAGCCCGAACTTTCGAGCAGCTCGATGGCCGCCTTGCCGATCTGCGGTTCGGTGAAGGTGGTGAAGGAGTCCGCCAGCCAGTTCACCGTGCCCGCCGTCCCCGGCGCCGTGGTGCGGCGGCGATTCCAGCGCACGAGGTTGTCCCGCACGAACTTCGGCAGCGGACGTTCGGCTTTGATGCCGACGGCCCGTTCCATGATCCGGCGGAGCGGCCCGATCCGGCCGGGCACATTGGACAGTGGCGCGGTGGCCGAGCCGAGCCGGTTGAGGAACCGGATCGAGCCGAAGATCCGTGACCGCAGCGGGGTTCCGTGTTCCTCGTGGTGCTGGTGCAGGGTTTCGGCCTTCAGCGAGGCCATGTCGACGCTCATCGGGCATTCGCTCTTGCAGGCCTTGCACATCAGGCACAGGTCGAGGATCTCGTGCAGGCGTTCCCCGCCGAGCGCGGCCTTCGGATCCGGTTCGGAGAGCGCCTTGACCAGTGCGTTGGCCCGGCCGCGCGTGGAATGCTCCTCCTGCAGCGTGACCTGGTAGGACGGGCACATCACGCCGCCGGTGGTCTTGCGGCACAACCCGATGTTCATGCAGCGGTCGGCGGCGTCACGCATGCCACCGCCGCCGATGTCCTCGAAGGACAGCATGGTGCGCAACGGTGGCGCGGGCGGCAGGGCGTCGCGGTCGCGCAGGTTCTCGGTCATCGAGGGCGCGTCGACGATCTTGCCGGGATTCATCGTGCCCGCCGGATCGAACAGTTTCTTGACCAGGCGCATGGCTTCGTAGAGTTCGTCGCCGAAGATCTCGCGGTTGAACTCGGAGCGGGCAAGACCGTCACCGTGTTCGGAGGAGTTCACGCCGCCGTATTCGGCCACGAGGTCCTTGATCTTCTCCGCGACCACGCGCATCGTGTCGACCTGCGCGGGATCGGTGAGGTCGACGAACGGCCGGATGTGCAGGCAGCCGACCGAACAATGGCCGTAGAACCCGGCTTCGAGGTGATGCTCGTCGAGGATCTCCTTGAATCGCGCGGTGTACTCCGCGAGATGCTCGGGGGCGACGGCGGTGTCCTCGATGAACGCCAACGGCCGTTTGGTGCCCTCGCCGGCCGCCATCAGCAGCCCGAGACTGGATTTGCGTACCTTGAGCAGCGCCTCCTGCTCGCCGGCCGTGACGAGCTTGAGCGTGTGATAGCCGTGCCCGTTGCGCTTCCAGAGGGCGGCGACCTCGTCGAGTTTGGCCCCCAGCCCGGCCTCGTCGTCGCCGGAGAAGGACACGAACAGCAGCGCCGCCGGGTCTCCGACGAGATGGTCGCCGAGATCGGCGTACTCGATCTTCTGCCGCGACAGGTCGAGGATCGTCTTGTCCATCATCTCGACCTGATGCGGCCCGCAGCTGAGCGCGTCGAGCGTGGCCGAGACCGCGCCGTGCATCGTTTCGAAATGCCCGACGGCGTACACGGTCTTCTTGGGTTTGGGCACCAGGTCGACTTCGATCCGGGTGGCCAGCACGAGGGTGCCTTCCGCGCCGACGACGAATTTGGCGAGGTCGAAGGGATTCTCGTCGCCGTATCCGGAGAGGCGGTCGAGCCGGTAGCCGCACGCGCGGCGCCAGAACACCGGCATGCCCTTGGCGATGGCGTCCTCGTGCGCGGTGACGAGTCCCGGCAGTTCGCGGTAGATGCGGCCTTCGAGCGTGTCCGCCTCGGCGCGCCGCACGCGTTCGGTCTCGCTCACCGGCTCCAGCCGGGCGGTCGAACCGTCGGCGAGGACGACGTCCAGCGCGCGGATGTGGTCGATGGTCATCCCGAAGGTCAGCGATCCGGACCCGGCGGAGTTGTTGCCGACCATGCCGCCGATGGTGGCGCGGTTGCTGGTGGAGGTGTCGGGCCCGAACATCAGTCCGTGCGCGGCCGCCGCCTTGTTCAACTGGTCCTGGACGACGCCGGGTTCGACGACGGCGGTGCGCGCGACGGGATCGAGTTCGACGATCCGGTTCATCTGCCGCGAAAGGTCGAGCACGAGGCCGGGGCCGACGGTCTGCCCGGCCAGGCTCGTGCCGGCGCCGCGCGGGACGACGGGCACGCCGAACTCCGCCGCCGTCACCACGGCCGCGGCGACATCGTCGTGATCGCGGGGGAACACGACACCGAGCGGCATGATCGAATACATGCTCGCGTCGCGCGAGAAGAGGTGGCGCGTGTAGTCGTCGAAGGCGACTTCACCGTTGATCCGCGCGGACAACGCGGCTTCGAGCGGACTGGTGCGGGTCAGTTCGGCTGTCATCGGCGGGCCCTCAGTCGTTCTGCAGCAGTTCGAGGGCGTCCTGCAGACCACGCGGATCGGCCGGGACACCGGCGAGCGTGAGTCCCATTTGGACTCCCGCGAGCGTTCCGGCGAGGGTGAGATCGTTGAACGCGCCGAGATGCCCGATCCGGAAGATCTTCCCGGCGAGTTTTCCCAGTCCCGCGCCGAGCGACAGGTCGAACCGGTCGAGGATGATCGCGCGGACCTTGTCGGCGTCGACGCCCTCGGGCACCAAGACGGCTGTCAGTGCACCGGAATGCTCCCGCTCGTCCTGGCAGAGCACCTCCAGTCCCCAGCCGCGGACGGCGGCGCGCGTGGCGGCGGCGTGCCGGGTGTGGCGCGCGAAGACGTTCTCGAGGCCTTCCTCGTAGAGCAGGCGCAAGGCTTCCCGCAGGCCGTACATGAGGTTGGTGCTGGGGGTATAGGGGAAGAACCCGCGTTCGTTCGCGGCGAGCATCGGGCCCCAGTCCCAGAAGACCTTCGGCAGGCCGGCGGTCTTGGCGGCGTCGAGGGCCTTGTCGCTGATCGCGTTGAAACTCATGCCCGGCGGGAGCATGAGGCCCTTCTGGGAGCCCGCGACGGTGACGTCGACACCCCATTCGTCATGCCGGTAGTCGATCGAACCCAGCGACGAGATGGTGTCGACCAGCAGCAGCGCGGGATGTCCGGCGGCGTCGATCGCGGCCCGGATCTCCGGGACCCGGCTGGTGACGCCGGTGGACGTCTCGTTGTGGACCACGCAGACGGCCTTGATCCGGTGCGTGGTGTCGGCGGCGAGCTTGCCGGCGACCACCTCGGGGTCCGCGCCGTGCCGCCAGTCCCCCGGCACGAAGTCGACGTGCAGTCCGAGGCCGCGCGCCATCTCCTGCCACAGCGTGGCGAAGTGACCAGTCTCGAAGGCGAGGACGGTGTCGCCGGGACTCAACGTGTTGGTGAGGGCCGCTTCCCACGCGCCGGTCCCGGTGGCGGGATAGATGACCACCGGATTCGTGGTGCCGAAGACAGGCTTGATGTCGCTCAAAAGTCGTGTCGCCAGCTCCTGGAACTCCGGGCCGCGGTGGTCGATGGTCGCCGCCGACATCGCCCGGAGCACCACGTCCGGGACGTTCGTCGGGCCCGGGATCTGCAGGAAGTGACGTCCGGCCGCATAAGTCATGTGCGCCTCCACACTCGGCTTCGAAATGTTCCACAGAGCGAAACCTTGGTCTCGCTGCTTGAAAGGTATACCGTGTACCGAACTCCGTCGAGGGGGTACCCGGAACAACTTCGACCCGATTCCCTGACCGTGTCAGCGCCGACCGCAGAGGATTCCCATGTCCATCCAACTCGTCACCGTCGTGGCGCTCGCCCTGGTGTTCCTGATCGCGACCGTGCTCCCCGTCCACATGGGAGCACTGGCGTTCGTCGCCGCTTTCGTGATCGGCACGGCGTTCGCCGGGGAAAGCACCGACGACATCGTCTCGGGCTTCCCCGGCGATCTCTTCGTCATCCTCGTCGGGGTGACGCTGCTGTTCGCGATCGCCAAAGGCAACGGCACCGTCGACCGGCTCGTCCATCTGGTGGTGCGCGCCGTCGGCGGCCGGATCGCCCTGATCCCCTGGGTGATGTTCGTGGTCACCGCGGCACTGACCGCGGTCGGCGCGGTGGTCCCGGCGGCGGTGGCGATCATCGCGCCGATCGGCATGGGTTTCGCCCGCCGCTACTCGATCAACCCGATGCTGATGGGCCTGCTGATCATCAACGGCGCCAGCGCGGGCGGTTTCTCCCCCATCAGCATCTTCGGCAGCATCGTCAACGGCGTCGTCGCCCGCGACAACCTGCCGAGCAATCCGGGACTGCTGTTCGCGTCGTCCTTCGTTTTCAACCTGGTGCTCAGTGTCGTGGTGTTCTTCCTCTTCGGCGGCCGCGAACTGGTCCGCCGGTCTTCGGCCGCCAAGCCCAAGGTCGCCGCGGCGGCGCTCGCGCTCAGCGGCACCTCGACAGGCACGACGCTGACCGGCGAACCCGCCCCCTCCAGTGGCGGCACCGATGAACCCGACGAGCGTCTCCCGCTCACTCGCGACCACGTGTTCACCCTGATCGGGCTGGCCGCGCTCGCGGTGGGCGCGCTGGTGTTCAAACTCGACGTCGGGTTCACCGCGCTGACCGTGGCGACGGTGCTGTCGCTGGTCTCCCCAGGCTCGGCCAAGGCTGCCGTCGGCGAGGTGGCGTGGCCGACGGTGCTGCTGATCTGCGGGATCGTCACCTTCGTCTCGCTCATGGAGCGGGTCGGCACGATCGACTGGCTGGGCAACCTGGTGACGCGGATCGGTTCACCCCTGCTGGCCGCGATCCTGATCTGCGCGATCGGCGCGGTGGTTTCGGCGTTCGCGTCGACGACCGGGATCCTCGGCGCGCTCATCCCGCTCGCGGTGCCATTCCTGCTGGCGGGTGAGGTCGGCGCGGTCAGCATGATCATCGCGCTGGCGATCTCGTCGTCGGTGGTCGACTCGTCGCCGTTCTCCACCAGCGGCGCGCTCGTCGTGGCCAACGCGCCCGCCGGCCAGAACGACAAAGTGTTCCGTGGCCTGATGATCTGGGGCTTCAGCATGTGCGCGATCGCGCCGATCGCGACCTGGCTGCTGTTCATCCTGCCCGGCTGGGGCTGAGCGCGGTCCACATCGGACGGTCGGGGCGCGATGTCGAACTCTCATGTCGCTCACGACCAGCCGGACGTCAGCGGGACCGGCGTTCGGCCAGCCAGCGCTCCGAGTCGGGAGTGCCGCCGTCGAGCTGATCCACCACCTCGTCGAGGAAGCTGCCGTGCCCGTGATCGGCCAGCGCCTTCAGCACTGCTTCGGGGTCGCCGCCCTCGATGGTCGTGAGCAGTTCGCGGTGCCGCTCGACGTTCTGCATCAACGATTCACCACCGCGGCGGGCACTGCGGTTGAGCGCCATGCACAACTGCATCTGCAGGGAAAGCGCGCGGTACGCCTCGGTGACGCGCTCGTGCCCGGCCAGCGCGACGATCGACTGGTGGAAGTCGTACTTGCGCTGGGTGAACACGCCTTCGTCACCGTCGAGGCCCGCCTGCTCGAAAGCGGCCAGCGCGTCCCGGCAGGCCTGAAGCCGCTCCGGCGAGCGGACCGGAATCCCGATCCGGACGGCGAAGGCTTCGAGCTCTTCGCGCAGGGTGACGATTTCGTAGACGTCGTGGCGGGTCAGGGGACGGACGATGACACCGCGTCGTGGATGGGGCACGACGAGTCCTTCGAAAGCCAGCACCTGCAACGCTTCGCGCAGCGGCGGGCGGGAAACCCCGAGCCGTTCGGTGAGCTTGGCTTCGACCAAACGAGTGCCGGGCGGGAGTTCGCCGGAAAGTATCATCGCGCGCAGCGCCTGGGTCGCCAGGTCGGCCATACTCGGCGGCGCGACGATCCGACCGTCGTCATACCGCACGGCGCCCATCGAACCCGCGCCTGTCGAACCCGTCGTCATCGAAGCTCCCTCTCTTGCTGTATACGGTATATCAACCGCCTTCCTTGCGCGTGAGCGGTACATCACTCGAAACCCGCTTGGACTTTTTGTCCAACGCTTATACAGTCGGTCTCGTGACCAACGAGCATCCGTACCCGCCGGCCTTCCGCAGCGGCGACCTGGTTTCCGTGTCCGGACGGCTCGGCGTGACCGAGACGGGAGAACTCGCGCCCGGCGGATTCGACGCCGAATGCCCGCAGGCCTTCGCCAACCTCGACGTCGCGCTGCGTTCGGTGGGCGCGACCCGGGCCGACGTGGTGAAGGTCGTCGTGTACCTGACCGACATCGGCGACCGCGACGGGCTCAACCGTGTCTACGAAGAGTTCTTCGCCGAGCCTCGGCCCGCTCGGACCTGTGTCGGCGTCGCGTCCCTGCCCTACGGCGGCAGCGTCGAAGTCGAGGCCCTCGCCCGAGTACGCGATGTCTGAGCAGGACGCGATCCTCGACGCGCTCGCCCCGGTCGCCGACGGCATCGCGGCGACGCTCGGCTCGTTCTGCGAGGTCGTTGTCCACGACTTCCGCCGCCCGGAGAAATCGGTGGTCGCGATCGCCGGCTCGGTCACCGACCGCACCGTGGGCGGCTCGATGAGCGAGATCGGCATGGGCCTGCTCGCCCGCGGTGACGACGCCGAAGACCAGCTGAATTACGTGACCAGGACGGCGTCCGGCAAGCTGGTGAAGTCTTCGACCATGCTGTTGCGCGACAGCGGCGGCTCGGTGTTCGGCGCGCTGTGCGTGAACCTCGACGTCACCGCGCTGGGCCAGCTCAAGACCCTGGTCGGTGAACTCGCCGATGTCGGTGCCGTCACCGAAACGCCGACCACCACCTTCGGCGACGACGTCGACGCGGTGGTGGACGCGATCGTCGACGAACACCAGCTCCGGCTGAACAAACCCTGGGCCGCGCTCTGCCGCGAAGAACGGCTCGACCTGTTCCGCAGCCTTCACGCGCGCGGTGTCTTCGCCGTGCGGCGAGCCGTGCCCCAGGTCGCCGCCCGCATCGGGATCTCCCGTGCCTCCGCTTACAACTATCTCGCCGAAATCCGTGATCAAGGAGCATCATGACCGCCCCCGTGACCATCGACGACATCCGTGACGCCGCCGCCCGACTGGCCGGTGTCGCGCACCGGACCCCGGTCGTGCGTTCCCGGACCCTCGACGACCTCGTCGGCGCCGAGGTCTTCATCAAGTGCGAGAACCTCCAGCGCGTCGGTGCCTTCAAGTTCCGTGGCGCGTACAACGCCGCCTCCCGGCTCTCGCCGGAGCAGCTGGCCAAGGGCATCGCCGCCTACTCGTCGGGCAACCACGCCCAGGCCGTCGCGCTCGCCGCGCGGGAACTCGGGAGCAGCGCGCTCATCCTGATCCCGGAGGACACCCCGCAGTCCAAAAAGGACGCCACCGCGGGCTACGGCGCCGAGATCGTCACCTACGACCGGTACACCGGCGACCGCGTCGCGATCGGTGAAGCGCTGGCGGCCGAACGCGGCCTCGCTCTCATCCCGCCGTACGAACACCCGCACGTCATCGCCGGACAGGGCACGGCGGCGCTGGAACTGCTGGAGGACACCGATTCCCTCGACACGCTCGTCGTCCCCGTCGGCGGTGGCGGCCTGATCGCGGGCAGTTCGACCGCCGCGAAGGCCGTGCGGCCCGGCATCCGGGTCGTCGGCGTCGAGCCTGCCGCGGGCGACGACACCAAACGTTCGCTGGAAGCCGGAGAACGCGTGTCGATCCCGGTGCCGCGGACCATCGCCGACGGCCAGGCAGCCGAGATCCCGGGCGAACTGACCTTCTCCATCAACCGGAAGCTCGTCGACGACATCGCGCTGGTCACCGACGACCAGGTCCGCGATGCCATGCGGTTCGCCTTCGAACGGCTGAAGCTCGTCATCGAGCCGAGCGGGGCCACCGGTCTCGCGGCGCTGCTCAGCGGGCGGATTCCCGTTTCCGGCCGGGTCGGGGTGATCATCAGCGGCGGGAACGTCAGCCCGGAACGCTTCGCCGAACTGCTCGCGGCCGGGTAAACCCCCCGCAATTCGTCACCTACTTGCGATGGGCGCGGTCAGAGGCCGAGCCCACCCGCGAGTACCGGCCAGGAGTTGCGCAGCGCGCGCTGCCAGTACGGCCAGCTGTGCGTGCCGTCGCCGTAGTAGTCGACGGTCGCCGGGATTCCCTTGGCCTTCAACCGATCCGTGAAGCTCACCGAGGAGGCCAGCGCCTGGGATTCGAAGATGTCGGACTGCCCCGGCGGATCGAGCGGGCCGGTCTTGCCGTTCCCGCACGAGATGTAGAGCGCCGTGCCGCGCAGGTCGTCGACGTGGTCGAACGGGTTGTTCACCGTCCAAAGCGGCCGCATCCCCCAGCTGTCACCCCAGAGTTCGAGGTAGTTGAAGACCCCCGCGCGGGCGAGGATACCCTGGATGAACAGCGGAGCTCCCTGGTTGAGCGTGTTCGGCACGCCGCTGTACGACGCCGCCGCGGCGAACATCCCCTTGTGCTTGTAGGAATACGCGAGCGCGCCGTATCCGCCGATCGACAGTCCGGCGATCACCCGGCGCGTGCCCGCCCGGTAACCGCGTTCGACGATCTGCCGCACTTCGAGGGTGTGGAACGTGTCCCAGTCCGGCGTGCTCTTGAGCCCGAAGTTCCACCACTTCGTGTACATCCCGGCGGGCCCACCGGTCGGCATGACCACGAGGGCGTCCTTGTCCGCGGTGAACGCCTTGACGTCGGTGAACTGGTCCCAGGAGCGGTAGTCCACCGGTTCGCAGCAACCGTGCAGCAGGTACAGCGTCGGCCAGGTCCGCGTGGGTTGCGCGGCCCAGCCGGTGGGGACGAGCAGGCGGACCATGCCGGTGGTGCCGAGCGAGGGCGAGCTGATCTTGAGGTCGACGGTGCGCGCGTCCAGCCATGTCTCCTCGACGACCTTCGCGCCGTTGTCGGCGGTGACCGGCGTGGGCGCCGCGCTCGCGGGGATCGAGCTTCCGAGCAGGGCGGCCAAGCACAGCGCCAGCGCACCCCACCGCCACGTTCGCTTCATCGTTTCTCCTCGCTCACAACGGGATGTTGCCGTGTTTCCTGGCCGGGGTGGTCTGCCGTTTCGTCCGGAGCGTGTGCAGGGCCCGCGCCACTTGCAGGCGGGTCTGCGACGGCGCGATGACCTGGTCGATGTAGCCACGTTCCGCTGCCAGGTAAGGATTCGAATGCCGTTCGCGGTATGCCTCGGTGAGCCGCCTCCGTTCGGCGGAACGGTGTTCTGAGGGCAGCGCGGCCAGTTCGTGCCGGTGCAGCACCCGCACCGCGCCTTCGGCGCCCATCACCGCGATCTCCGCGGTGGGCCAGGCCAGGTTGACGTCCGCGCCGAGATGCTTCGAACCCATGACCGCGTAGCCGCCGCCGTAGGCCTTGCGGATCACCACGGTCACCATCGGCACGGTCGCCTCGGCGTAGGCGTAGATCAGTTTGGCGCCGCGGCGGATGATCCCGTTCCGTTCCTGCGCCTCGCCGGGAAGGTAGCCGGGGACGTCGGCGAGGGTGAGGATCGGGATGCCGAAGGCGTCGCAGAACCGCACGAACCGCGCGGCCTTCTCCGAGGCGTCGATGTCGATCACACCGGCCTGATGCCGCGGCTGGTTGGCCACGACGCCGACCGTCCGGCCCCGCACCCGGCCGAAGGCGCAGATCATGTTCGGCGCGAAGCCGCTGTGCACCTCCATGAAGTCGCCGTCGTCGACGAGCCGGACGATCACCTCGGTCATGTCGTAGACCTGGTTGAGCGAATCGGGCACCAGCCGGTCGAGTTCGAGGTCCGCGGCCGTGAGGTCCGGCTCGGTTTCGTCGGCGTACTCCGGGACGGCGTCGAGGTTGTTGGACGGCAGGTAGCCGAGCAGCGTCTGTACCCAGTCGATCGCGTCCTGTTCGCCGGCCGCCCGGTGGTGGGCGTTCCCGGAGACTTCGCTGTTCACCGCGGCGCCGCCGAGCCGCTGGGCGGTGACCCGTTCGCCGCTGACGGCGTGCACGACGTCCGGCCCGGTGACGAACATGTGCGCGGTCTCGTCGACCATCACGGTGAAGTCGGTGATCGCCGGCGAGTAGACCGCCCCGCCGGCGCACGGTCCCATGATCAGCGAGATCTGCGGGATGACGCCGGACGCCAGCGCGTTACGCCTGCCGAGTTCGGCGTAATAGGCCAGCGAGACGACGCCTTCCTGGATCCGGGCGCCGCCCGAGTCGTTGATCCCGACGACGGGGCAGCCCAGCGTCATCGCCAGATCCATCACCTTGAGGACCTTCTCGCCGAAGACTTCGCCCATGCTGCCGCCGAAGACCGTGAAGTCCTGGGAAAACACGCAGATCTGCCTGCCGTCGACGGTGCCGTGGCCGGTCACCACGCCGTCGCCGTACGGCCGGTTGGCGTCCATCCCGAACTCGGTGCACCGGTGCCGGGCGAACTGGTCGAGTTCGACGAAGGAACCCGGGTCCAGCAACAGCTCGACGCGTTCGCGCGCGGTCAGCTTGCCCTTGGCGTGCTGCCGGTCGACGGCCCGCTTCTCGGCGATCCGGACGGCTTCGTCCTGGCGGGCGGCGAGGTCGGCGATCCGGAACGCCGTCGTCGGCGCGAACGGGGCATCGGTCATGGTCTCGCCGCCTTCGGTGCCCCGAGCCGGGCGGCGAGTTCGGCGGCGACCACTTCGACGTGCGGCGGGTCGATCATCGACAGGTGATCGCCGGGCACCCGCACCACTTCCAGCTCCGTGCAGAAGACGTCCCAGCCGAGGGCGTCGTCGGTACGCAGATACCGCGGATCGAGGGTGGTGGTCAGCGGATGCGGCTCCTGTGCGCGCACCAGGAGAACCGGCCCCGCATAGGGTTCCGGCTGGTAACGTTCGGCGACCCGGGCGTCCACATAGGACTCGTACTGGTGCCGCAGCACGCCCTGTCCCAGCTCCGGGACCTGTGCGGCCAGTCTGCTGATCACCAGCCGGATCTGCTCGTCGTCACCGAGCCGGACGAGGTCCTCGCGCGGGATGTCCAGCGGCACGCCGTAGGTCCGTTCGACGTGCTCGGCGAACCGGTCGAACCGGTCCAGCAGGATCTCGTCCGCGGCCTTCCCCCGCGCGGGCAGGGGCAGGATGCTGTCGATCATGAACACGAGATCGACCCGCTCCCCCGCCGCGGTCAGCCGCCGGGCGGTCTCGTAGGCGAGGCAGCCGCCGAACGACCAGCCGCCCAGTCGATACGGGCCCTGCGGCTGAATTTCCCTGATCAGCTCGAGGTAGCACTCGGCCTTGTCCTCGACGGTGTCCTCTTCGTCGATCCGTTCGAGCCCGTAGACGGGCCTGCCCTCCGGCAGCAGGCGGACGAGTCCCTCGTACACGCTCGTCGGGCCGCCCGCCGGATGGAACAGGAACACCGGATCCGCGCCGCCTTCGCGCAGCGGCCGGACCGGACAGCCCCCGCGTCCCTCGATCCGGTCACGCAGCAGATCGGCCATCGCGGCGATCGTCGGTGTGGCGAAGAGCAGGTCGACGTCGGGGACCGCGCCGAGCTGCCCGGCGAACACCGCACGCAGTCGCTTCGCCGCCTCATCGTCGCCTCCCGCGGCGAAGAAGTCGTCGTGGACTCCGGGTTCCGCACCGTCGAGTTCCGCCTGCCAGTGCCGGGCGATCCAGCGTTCGGCCGGATCACGCGGTCCGACGGTCACGGCCGGCCGGGCTGGCCGCGGACCTCCCTCGCCGAAGCCCGCCTGTTCGGCGAGGTGATCGGCGAGTTCGCCGAGGCTGGCGCCGCGCAACAGCAACGGAATCGGCAACGGCAGGCCGAAATCGCGTTCCACCACACCCTTCGCGCGCATGGCGGTGAGGGAGTCCAGGCCGAGCCTGGTGAGCGAGACGTGCCTGTCGATCTCGTCCGCGGCGAGGCCGAGCATCCCGGCGACGAGACCGGCGAGATAGTCGGCCAGCATCTCGCGGGCCGCTTCCGGCAGGACCGCCCGCAGCGTGTCCAATCCGTCCCAAGTGGACGGACCGGTATCCGGTTCTTCCTTGGGCATCAGCATCTCGAAGAACGGCCGCCCGGCCAGACGCGGGAACAGGGCCAGTACGGTCCCGGCGTCGACGCGGGCGATGCCGGTCGATCCGCGATCGCGGTTCAGCACGGCGTCCATCGCCGCCAGTGCCTCGTCCGTGCCGAGTGGTTCGAGCACCGGGTTGCGGCTTCCGACGGCCGCTCCCGCCTCGCCCCAGGCTCCCCAGCCGATGGTCGCCGCCGGCAACCCGCCTGCGCGGCGCCACTCGACGAGCGCGTCCACCCAGGCGTTCGCGGTCGCGTAGGCGGCCTGCCCCGGCGATCCGAACAACGCCGCCGCCGACGAGTACGTCAGCCACCAGTCGAGTTCGTGTCCGGCCGTGGCCTCGTGCAATCGCCACGCTCCCAGCGCTTTCGCGCGCCAGACAGCCTCGACGGCATCTTCGTCGAGGGCGATGGCGGCACCGTCGGACAGCACACCGGCCGCGTGCAGCACGCCACGCAACGGCATACCGCCTTCCGTGGCGGCCGCGACCAGCGCTTCCGCCGTCCCCGGCTCGGCGATGTCGCCTGTCACCACACGGACGTCCGCATCCAGTGCGCGCAGGTCCGCCTCGACGGCGGGGCTCGCGCCGCGTCGCCCAGAAAGGATCAACCTGGTCGCGCCGCGCCCGGCCAGCCAGTCCGCCGCGACCAGGCCGAGGCCGCCGAGACCTCCGGTGATCACATAGGCGCCGTCGCGCACAACGGTCTCGTGGCCGGCTTCCTCTAGGTCCGGGCGGGCCAGCACCCGCGTGTACCGGACGCCTTCACGCCAGGCGATTTCGTCGTCCGGCGCGTCCGCGTGGAGCTCCGCCGCCAGCCTGGCGACCCACAGCTGTGCCGGATCCGGCTCGGCATCGAAGTCGACCTGGCTCGCTCGCAGCTCGGGGTGTTCGAAGGCGAGGACACGGACCAGCCCGCGAAGCCATGCCTGCCCGGGATCACCGCGTTCGCCGGGCTCGATGGCCGAGGCGCCTGCGCTGACCAGCCACAAACGTGGTGCGGACGCCGCTTCGGCCAGCTCGGCGACGACGCCGGAGAGCGTGGCGACACTCCGCGCGGCCCGCATCGGATCGGGCGTGTCCGAAGTGGCCACCCACGCGAGGACGCCCGTCACTTCGCGGGAACGCAGGATCTCCGCCAGCGCGGCCCGATCCCCGAGCGGAACCGTCACCAGTTCGTCCCCGGCGAGTCGTTCGCGCAACGCCGGCGGCCACGGCGAGCCGTCCTCCAGAACCACCCAGCCGCGCGGACCCGGTTTCGCCGCCGGTGGCTCGGCCCGCCGCCAGACCGTCTCGAACAGCAGATCCGCCATCGGCACCGGCAGTGCCGAACGCTGGAACCGGCGGCAGTAGACGTCACGGAACTCGACCAGGACGACGTCGTCGGCGTCCACCAGCTGGACGCCGCCGACCAGGCCGTCACCGGCCGGGTCGAGTGAGTCGAGAACGGCGTCGACCCGGACACCACGCCGGGGATCACCGGCGAGGACGATCCCGCCGAGCGTCAGCGGCAGAAAGACGCCGTCGGCCTCGCGCAGCGCGTCCCCGGCGGCCGCGGCCAGCGCGTGCAGGCAGGCGTCGGCGATCACCGGATGCAGGACGTACGCGGGATGGTCGGCGGGCAGCGTGATTCGCGCCGAGGCCCGGCCGGGCGCCGCCAGAACCTCTCGCAGCCCGCGGAAAGCGGGACCGTAGCTCTGCCCGGCCGCGGCCAGCACCGGGTAGAGGTCGACCGGCCGGGCGTCGCCGCCGACCGGGCCGAACGGCACGACCGCGGTGTTGCCGTCGCGGACGCGGGCGGTCGCGTGCCGGACCCAGCCGCCATCCGCGGCCCGCCCGTAGACGTCCACTTCGGATGGTCCGGAACCCGTGCTCAGACTGGTCGTCACCTCGGTGTGCGCGGCGAGCGGGAGGACGCGGTGCAGTTCGAGACCGCTGACGCGCAGATGCCCACCGGGCCGCAGGACGGTCTTCGCCGCCGCGAGCGCCAGTTCCAGGAAACCGGCGGCGGGGAACAACGGGACCCCCATCGCCGCGTGGTCGGCCAGCCACGGCCGCACCGCTGTCCCGACGTCCGCGTGCCACAGGTGCCCGCCGCCGGTCGGCTGTTCGATGTGGACACCCAGCAACGGATGCGCGCCACCGGATCCGGGCCGGGAGGCGGGCCGCCGTGGCCAGAACCGTTCGTGCCGCCAGCGTGGGCCGGGCAGCTCGACCGGAAGCGGGCGGGGGCCGCCGCCGTCGAGCACCACGGGCAGTCCGAGGGTGTGGAGCCGGGCGAGCGTGATCAGGAACGCCGTCCGCTCGTCGATCCGGCGGCTCGCCGACGGCAGCGCGAGCGCGCCGGTGCTCTGCTCGATCGCGGCCAGCGCGACCGGATGCGGCGATATCTCGACGAACACGCCGTACCCGTCCGCGGTCGCCGCCGCCAGGGCTTGGCTGAACCGCACCGGACGGCGCAGATTCGCCGCCCAGTAGTCGACGTCGAACACCGGTGAACACTGTGGATCGTCGAGAACACTGCTGTAGCAGGGGATCTCCGCGGGTCGCGGGGAAAGCCCGTGGAGCTCGGCGCGGAACCGGCCGAGGACGGCGTCGACGGCTTCCGAATGGCCGGCACCTCCGACCGGAAGACGCTTCGCCAGCCTGCCGAGGCCCTCCACATGCGACACCAGGGCCTCGACCTGTTCGGCGCCGCCACTGACGGTGCACTGGACCGGCGAGGCGTAGACCGCGACGGTGATCCCGGGGAACTCGGCTTCCAGGTCGGCGAGTTCGGCCGGGGACAGTTCGACCACCGCCATCGCGCCGTCGCCGGACGCGTCGACCTCGGCGAGCAGCCGGGCGCGCGTGGCCATCACGCGCAGGCCGTCGGTGACGTCCAGCGCTCCCGCGACTACGGCGGCCGCGACCTCGCCCATCGAATGTCCGGCCACCGCGGCCGGGACGACGCCGTGCGCGCGCCAGAGCCCGGCGAGGGCGAGGTGCATGCCGAACAACGCGAGCTGGGTCGCGGCGAGGTCCGGCAGGTCGCGCTCACCGGAGAAGACCGCGCGCAAGGAAAATCCCGCTTCGGCCAGGAACACCGGGTCGAGCGCCTCCACCTCGGCACGGAACGCGGGTTCGGAGCGCAGCAGGAGGCGGCCCATGCCGGGCCACTGGGAGCCGTAGCCGGAGAAGACGAACACGACGTCGGGCAGGGGACCGGCCTCGCCGGCGACGACGTCTCCGCCCTCGCGTCCGGCGGCCAGTTCCCGCAGCGCGGCGGCGGCCCGGCCGCGTTCCCCGGCCACCACCGCGCCGCGGATCGGCAGGTGGTCCCGGCTCCTGGCCAGCGTCGTGGCGACCACGTCGAGCGGTACCGCGCGATGGGCGGGGTCTTCGAGCCAGTCGGCCAGATCGGCGGCACGCGCCCGAAGCACCTCGGGCGATCGGGCCGACAGCGCCAGCACCCGCGGGCCCTCTGCGTCCGTCCCGCGGGCGGGGAACGACGCGGCGGGCCACTCTTCGAGGACGACGTGGGCATTGGTGCCGCCGAAGCCGAACGCCGAGACCCCGGCCCGCACGACGTCGGAGTACCGCGGCCAGTCCGTCCCGGCGCCGACCATCCGGAGGCCGAGACCGGCGAAATCGATATGCGGACTGGGTGCGCGATGATGCGGGGTCGGCGGCAGCCGCCGGTGGACCATCGCGAGGACCACCTTGATCAGCCCGGCCATCCCCGCCGCGCCTTCGAGATGCCCCAGATTTCCCTTCACCGAACCGATCAGGAGTGGTCGGCCGGATTCACGGCCTGCTCCGAGCACCTCGCCGAGCGCGACGGCCTCGATCGGATCCCCCACCGCCGTCCCGGTGCCGTGCGCCTCCACGTAGTCCACAGAGGACGGTTCGACCCCTGCCGCCGCGTACGCGTCACGCAGCAGGTCGGCCTGCGCGCCGGGGCTGGGCGCGACGAGACCGTTCGACCGGCCGTCGGAGTTGACCGCGCTGCCGCGGATCACGGCGAGCACCCGGTCCCCCGCGCGGCGAGCGGCCTTCAGCGGCCTGAGCACGATCACGCCGCAGCCTTCACCGCGGGCGATGCCGTCGGCGTCGGCGTCGAACGGTTTGCAGTGCCCGTCCGGGGCCAGCACCCCGGCACGCCGGAAGGACGCGGTGACGGCGGGTGAGAGCAGGAGGTTCACCCCGGCGACGAGCGCCGTCCCGCATTCACCGCGGCGAAGGCTCTGCACAGCCTGATGCACCGCCACCAGCGAGGAAGAGCACGCGGTGTCGAGGGTGAGGCTGGGCCCGCGCAGGTCGAACAGGTACGAAAGCCGGTTGGCGGCGATGCTCGTCGCGGCCCCGGTGGCGGACCAGACGTCGACGGTGGCGGGATCGGCCATCGTCAGGTGGCCGTACTCGCCCGCCGAGAGCCCGACGAACACGCCGGTCCGGGTCCCCCGCAAGGTGGACGGCGGGATCCCGGCGTGTTCCAGCGCCGCCCAGGCGACTTCGAGCAGCATCCGCTGCTGGGGATCCATCGCTTCGGCCTCGCCGGGGGTGATGTCGAAGAACGCGGCGTCGAAACCGGCGATGTCGCCGAGGAATCCGCCACGGCCGAGGTCCTCCTCGAACGCGTCCCAGCGGCCTTCGGGGACTTCGCGGATGCCGTCACGGCCGTCGTCCAGGAGCCGCCAATACCGCTCCGGGGAGTCCGCGCCGCCCGGCAGACGGCAGCCGACACCGACGATCGCGATCGGCTCCCCCTCCCGGCCTTCACCGCTCACGATCGCGGAGTCCTCCACTGTGGACAGACGGGCGGCGAGAGCGGCGATCGTCGGGTACTGCCACACCAGGGTCGGCGGCAGCGGACGGCCGAGGTACCGGCCCAGCTCCGCCGCCAGCTCCATCGACTCCCGGGAGGAAAGGCCGTTCTCGTGCAGCGGGCGGTCCGGGTCGACCCGATCCGCGGGCAGCCCGGTCCGCTCCGCCACCCGCGCGACGAGCCAGGCGCGGATCTCCGCGGTCACCCGAGCCGCCGCGCGGTCAGCGAACCGTCCAGAAAGGACTTCCGGCAGAGGGCTCTGCTGATCTTGCCGCTGGAGGTGCGCGGAACCTCGCCGGGGGCGAGGAAGACCACGTCGTGCGGCCGGAGACCGTGCGCGGCCGAGACCGCCCTCCGGATCTCCGCGGTCGCCACGGCGATGTCGGCCTCGGCGCCTTTGGCCCGTTCCGCCACCACGACCGCCGCTTCGCCGTCTTCGTACTCGATCGCGAACGCCGCGGCGGAATGCGGCCGGACCGCGGGATGCGTCTCCACGGTCTGTTCGACGTCCTGCGGATAGTGATTGCGGCCGTCGACGATGACGAGGTCCTTGAGCCTGCCGGTCATGAACAGCTCGCCCTCGTAACGCACGCCGAGGTCCCCGGTCGCGAGCCAGCCCGCACCGGACTCCGGATCGATCGGCGGCAGCCCGAAGACACCGTCGGACGCGGCGGGCCGTCCCCAGTAGCCCACGCCGACGTTCGGGCCGTTGACCTGGATCTCCCCCACCCGCCCCGGTTCGACGAGCGCGCCGGTGACCGGGTCGGCGATGCGGACCCGTTGCCCCGCCGGAAATCCGCAGGAGACGAGCGTGGTGGACACCGCGCCGGGGAGGGCGGGCGTGGCCAGCCCGGCGGCGAGCCGCTCGCGGTCGAAGGCGACCTGTCGCGGGGCCTTGCCCGCTTCGGTGACGGAGACGAGCACGGTGGCCTCGGCCAGCCCGTAGGAGGAACGATGCACCTCGGGCCGCAGCCCACAGTCCTCGAAAGCGCCGTGGAACTTCGCGATGGTGGCGGGCAAGACCGGCTCGCTACCGTTGATCAACGAGACGACCCGGCTCAGTTCGAGGTAGCTCTTCTCGTCCTCGGTCACCCGGGAAGCGCTGTAGGCGTAGGCGAAATTAGGTGCCGCGCTGATCGCGCCGGGACTGGCGGAGAGGGCACGCAACCAGCGCGACGGCCGTTCGAGGAATGCGAGCGGATCCATCAGGACCGACGCCGCGCCCGCCGCCATCGGCGCGCCGATCCCGAGGATCAAGCCCATGTCGTGGAAGAGCGGCAGCCAGCTGACGGTGGACGTCGTCCCCGTTTCGATCGAGTAGGCGTCGCAGGCCTGGCGGGCGTTGGTGAGCGCGTTGCGGTGGGTCAGCATCACCCCGGCCGGTGTCCGCGTGGAACCGGACGTGTACTGCAGGTAGGCCAGTCCGTCTGGTTCCGGTCGCGGCCAGGAACGATCACCGGCCGCGACCGGAGTCGAGGTGTCGACGGCGAGCACGGCGGGGCGCTCGATATCCGTCGTGGAAAGGAACCCGGCGACGGTGTCGAGCCCGTCGGCGGTGGTGAGCACGACCCGCGGCGCGCAGTCGGCGAGCACGGCGGCCAGCCTGCCCGCGTGCCCCGGGAGGTCCGGGGCGAACAGCGGGACCGCCACCAGCCCGGCGCGGATCGCGCCGAGGAAGGCGACGACGTAGTCGGCGGACTGCCGCGCCAGGATCGCCGCCCGGTCGCCCGGGGCGGTGAAAGACGTCAGCCGGGTGGCGAGGACGTCGACCCGGTCGTCGAGTTCGCGCCAGGACACGGTGACCGCCCGGCCGTCCGCTCCGGCGCGATGGTCGAGATAGGTCACGGCGACCTCGTCGCCGAGCCGCCACGCCCAGTACCTCAGCAGTGTCGCGAACGACTCCCCGCCGCGCGCGTCTTCCGGCTCGCAGGCGGCGACGACCGATTCCGAAATGGTTTCCATGGCCCCTCGTTTGACGACGTGAGCAGGAGCGGGTGAATTCGGAACGGCACCGTTGCCGAAAGCGGATTCCATTCCGGAGACCGTTCTTTGAGCTGCCCGGAACTGTATGGATACCGCGGGAAGAGTGTCAATGAAAGGATGATGGAACGCCGTCGAAGACGCGGACGTGCTCACGGGGAAGTGAGAAAGGGGGCACCCCGCTTGTCACTTCGGGACGAACTTCGGCCCGGCCGGGGGTTCAGCAACCGGAGCGCGAGGAGCGCGCCGGTGAGTTCCAGCCCCGCCGCAGTCAGCAGGCCCGCCGTGTAACCACTCGCCAGCGCGGACTCGGCACCCTCGTCGAGCCGGGCCGTGCGGACCACCGCCAGCACGGCGCCGATCAGCGCGACACCCAGCGCGCTGGACAGTTCACGCGACGCGGTGAGCAGTCCGGAGGCGGTGCCCGCGTGCCGCTCCGCCACGATTTCCAGCGCGTACGAGGTCAACGGTGTGGTCAGGGCCGATCCGGCACCGATCAGCACCAACCCGGGAATCCGCGGAAGCACTTCCGGCACGTGGTTGACGGCGGCGATCGCCAGCAGTCCCGCGGCCACCGTCGCCAGCCCGGCCGCGACAGTCCGATGTGGACCAAATCGTGGTACGGCCCACGGTACCAGCGGCGTCGCGGCCACCACCGCCACCGCCACCACGACCAGCGGCAATCCGGCGTGCAGCGGCCCGAGCCCGAGGGATTCCTGATGCAGCAACGGAGTGAAGAAGAAGACGCCCGAAACGCCCAAACCCCACAGCAACTGCACGGTGAGGGCGCCGGCGAAGACCCGCTGACCGGTCAGGCCCACCGGCACCAACCGCACGCGCGCGCGTCTTTCCCTGAACACGAACCAAATCGCGAACCCCGTCCCGGCCACGCCGAACACCGCGGACAGCAACGCGCCGCCCTCGCCCAGTTCCACCACGGCGGCGGCGATCAGGACCATCCCCGCGGTCACCACCAGCATGGACAGCACGGCGGGCCGCCCGGCCGCCGGATCGCGGTCCGCGAGGGCGACCGTACGCGACAGCAGCAGCATCGCCACCACGAACGGGAGATTGACGAAGAAAATCCAGCCCCAGCCCCAATATTCGCTCAGCACGCCACCGAGCGTCGGACCGAGCGCGAGCGCGGCCGCGAGACAGGCCGTCCACACCGTCGCCCCGACCGCCCGCCCTCGCGCGTCGAGATTGGTGCGCAACAGGCTGAGCAGGGCCGGGACCAGGAACGCCGCGGCGGCGCCCTGCAGTACCCGCGCGGAGATGACGAGCCACGCCGTCGTGGCCACCCCACCGGCCGCCGCACCGACCCCGAACGCGAGCAGCCCGGCCCGCAACGTCGCGGCCTGTCCCCAGCGGTCCACCACCGTGCCCGCCACCGGGAGCAGCCCGGCGAACGGGAGCATGTAGCCGATGCTCACCCATTGCAGCGTGGGCAGATCGAGACCGAGTTCCCGGCCGATCGACGGCGCGCCCGCCGCGACGATCGTGTTGTCGAGGGTGGTGACGAACGCCCCTAACGCGATCATGAGGAGCGTCGGGCGCATTTTGCCTCCTCGTGAGCGGTAAGGACGGCTCTCACGGAGCGCCTGAGCCTCAGGTCCGTGAAGGGCAGGTCGTGAGTGGTAAGTGTCGTTCTAACGACACTTACCACTCACGACCCCCAAAGAAAAAACCACAATTTAACCAAAACCCGCCATATCGCCCCCCCCAAACCTGCCGTATGG
>NZ_JBIUAQ010000021.1:0-123487 GCF_044547565.1 Amycolatopsis sp. NPDC052450
TTGTTCCGTCGCAAGAACAATCATCCCAAGCCAGAGGGCATTTGCGTACCCAGACACACCCCCACCCCCACACCACACCGGTGAATCCAGGTTCATCGTCTCAAAGGTGCCCTTCACGACATCCCCACGACCGCGAAACTCACGCGAGCGCCTGGCTGTACCTACGACCCTTCAGCCGTGCCTGCCCGTGTGCCAGGCATGCCACGCGTAGGCCTGGGCGTCCGTGAGCGACGCCACCTGGTCTACGACCACGCGCAGGCGTGCCGCGTCGTCCGGGGCGGCCTCCCAGGCGGGAAGGAACAGCCCGTCGAGCGCGTCGGGCGCGCGGCGGCACAGCGCTTCGACCAGTTCGGCGAGCGTCTGACGCTGGCCGTCCTGCATCGCGAGGCGCCGCCTGTCGCTCATCACGTACCGCAGCGCGAGCGCCTTGAACAACGCGACCTCGGCCGCGACCTGCTCCGGGATGACGAGCCGCGCGGCGTAGCGGCTCAGCGGTCCTTCGCCGTGCACCTCCCGCGTCGCGCCGACCACCGCCGTCGCGAACCTGCCGACCAGCTCACTCGTCAGCCGCTTCAGCGCGACCTGCGCCTTGAGCGATCCGTCGAGCCCCGGTTCGATGAGTTCGGCGACCACGGGCAGGTCGAGCAGTTCCTTCGCCGCACCCTCCAAAGTGGACTGAGATTGCCGTGAGAACCGGCGCGCCGCCTCGGCGACCGCCGCGCGTTCCTCCGCGTCGGCCAGTACCCGCAACGAGATCCGGCCGGCCAGCACCCCGTCCTCGACGTCGTGCACCGAGTACGCGACATCGTCGGACCAGTCCATGATCTGCGCTTCCAGACAGGTGCGGCGATCCGGCGCCCCCTCCCGGACCCACGCGAACACCTCGGCGTCGTCGGCGTAGACGCCGTACTTCAGATTGCCCTCTTCACGCTGCCACGGGTACTTCGTCGAGGCGTCGAGGCAGGCGCGAGTGAGATTCAGCCCGCCGACGACCCCGCCTTCGAGCAGGACCTTGGGTTCCAGCCTGGTCAGGATCCGCAACGTCTGCGCGTTGCCCTCGAAACCACCGCACGGCTGCGCGACCTCGTTCAGCGCGCGCTCGCCGTTGTGCCCGAACGGCGGATGCCCGATGTCGTGCGCGAGGCCCGCGGTGTCCACCAGATCCGGGTCCGCGCCCAGTTCGTCCGCGATCCCCCTGCCGATCTGCGCGACCTCCAGCGAATGCGTCAGCCGGGTGCGCGGCACGCCGCTGACCTCGGCGCCTTCACCCGGCCCGACCACCTGCGTCTTGCCTGCCAGCCGCCGCAGGGCCGCCGAGTGCAGAACCCGCGCGCGATCACGGGCGAAGGCGCTTCGCCCGTCACTGGCGCCCTCCAGCGCCGCGCCCTTGGGCCGCTCGGGCAGCAGACGCTCCCTGTCGGCCTGGGTGTAGGTGTCACTCACCCGACCAGCTTAAGCGTGGTCACCGACACTCAGCGGGTTCAGACGACCGCCGGGGACTTCGTGAGCCGGTAGTACAGCAGCGCGCCGGTCTCGCGGACGATGTAGCGCGCCTGCGTCTCGCGGGCCTGCACGACCGGACCGCGGTGGGTCGGCGAGGTCCAGGTCTCCAGCCCGAGGTCGTCGGCCATCACCCGCGCGCGAAACGAATGCCACGGGTCGCTGACCAGTACCGCGGTCTTCCATCCCCGCTTCTGGACCTGCTCGGCGACCGCGCGCAGGCTGCGCAGCGTGTCGCTGCCCTCGCCGACGGGCAGCGTCGCCGACTGGGGCACGCCGCGTTTGCGCAGCCACTGCACACCCGCCTGTGCCTCGGTGTAGTTGTCGTCGGCCTTCTTGCCGCCCGCGGTGACGATCACCTTCGCGACGCCCTGGTCGTACAGCGTCTTCGCCTTCGCCAGCCGGGCCTGGAAGATCTCCGACGGCCTGCCGTTGTACTGGGCGGCGCCGAGCACCACGATGACGTCGGCCTGATCGCGCACGTCCTCCCGCGCGACCTGCCAGACCCGGAACGCCGTTCCGCCGATCACCGCGACGACGATCAGCAGGAAACCCGCCAGGATCCGGCGCACCCAGTTCGCGCGGGTGGGTTTCGTCCGTTCGGCGGTACTCACGCGGGTGATTCTCGCAGAGCGGCGAGATGGTCTCAGAGCCAGCCGTGCTCCTCCGCGAGCCGCACCGCCTCGGCCCGCGTCCTCGCCCCGGTCTTGCCTATCGCGGCCGAGAGATGGTTGCGCACGGTGCCTTCGGAAAGGTGCAGGGCACCGGCGATGCCGGCCACCGTGCTGCCGTCCTTCGCGGCCCGGAGGACGTCGTGCTCGCGCCCGGTGAGCGGGCTCGCGCCGGTGGCGAGCGATTCGGCGGCGAGCGCGGGATCGACCACCCGGAGCCCGCCGTGGACCCGGCGGACGGCGTCGACGAGCTGCTCCGGCGGCGCGTCCTTGACCACGAATCCGGCGGCGCCCGCCGCCATCGCCCGCGAGAGATAACCGGGTCTGCCGAAGGTGGTGCAGATGATGATCCGGCACAGCGGAAGCGCTCCGTGCAGTTCCGCGGCGGCTTCGAGACCGTCCTTGCCCGGCATCTGGACGTCGAGCAGCGCGACGTCCGGAGCGGTCTCCTTCGCCCGTTGGAGCACTTCGTCGCCCGAGCCGACCTGGGCGACCACCTCGATGTCGGTTTCGAGGCCGAGCACGGTGGCCAACGCCCCGCGCACCATCGCCTGGTCGTCGGCGAGCAGGACCCGGATCACGCGCAGCCTCCAGCGGGTTCGGAGAGCGGCGCAGGCGCGACGCTCCGCAGAGCGGACTCGGGTACCTCCGCCCGGACGAGCCATCCTCCCCCAAGCGGCGTGGTGGCGGTCAAGGTCCCACCGACCGCGGCCAAGCGTTCGGTGAGCCCTCGAAGGCCGTTGCCCGGCTTCTCCTCGCTGCCCTCGCCGTCGTCCTCGACCTCCAGCCACGTCCTGCCGAAGCGAACTTTGACCCGCTTCGCCCCGGAATGCCGGAGCACGTTGGTCACCGCCTCCCGCAGCACGTAGCCGAAGGTCCGTTGCAGGGCGGGATCGACGTTGTCCACCGCGTGCGGCAGCTCCGCGTCGATCTCGGCCGCCCGCAGCGCCGCCCTCGCCCCGGCGACCTCCGCCGACAGCGACACCTCGCGGTACTCGGAGACCGTGGCGCGGATGTCCGTGAGCGCGCTGCGGGTCAGGCTCTCGACCTCGCTGATCTCCTGCAGCGCGCGGCTGTCGTCCTTGCCGCTCTCCAGGATCCGGCGCGCGAGCCCGGCCTTGACCGTGATGGTGGTGAGACTGTGGCCGAGGATGTCGTGCAGATCCCGCGCCAGGCGCTCGCGTTCACCCGCGACCGCGAGCGTCGCGATCTCCTGGTTGGCCGCCTCCAGTTTCCGCACCGCGCGGACCAGGTTCGCCATGAAGAACATCGCCGCCGTGATCGAGGCGACCGCGATGAGATCACCGAAGTCGTCCTTTCCGACGACCAGGTGGACACCGGCGACCAGCAGCAGGGCGCCGCCGTCCAGGATCACCGCCCACGCCGGCGGCAGCGTGAAGGCCAGCACCGCCGTCGCGTAGATCAGGATGTACGGGTTGTTGTCGTGCAGGAAGACCAGGACGAGGCCGAGGAGCAGCATCACCACCGAGAAGAGGTAGGTCCTCTTCCGCCGGGAAGGCCGCAGAACGAGCGGGAACAGCAGATAACAGGCCCCGTAGGCGACGAGGAAACCGGCGATCACCACCTCTTCCGCGGTGACCCCGCCGGTGGTCAACTCGACCACCGTGGGAATGAAGCTCGGCAGGACGAAGGCGGTGCCGAGCACGGCCCACTTCGCCGGCCGGGGCCCGCGGCCGGTCCGCGGCGGCATGTCCGACCACCAGTTCTCCCGGCTGTCCAAGCCCGTCCTGACCCTGCCCGGGTAGTCGTTCACCGGTTCACCCTCTTCTCAGACCCGCGCACTGTCCTTACGGTAACGCCTGATCACCAGCGTCCCGAGGACCGCGGTCCACGCCGCCAGCACGCCGAGCGCGGCCGTGACGCTCACCGTCAGATGGTCGGTGACCACCGGGCGGACCAGCTGGATCAGCCAGTACGTCGGCGTCACCTGAGCGAGATCGGCCATCCACGACGGCATCCCGTCGATGGGGATCCACAGGCCGCCCAGGAAGCCCATGCCCATCATGACGATCATGTTCACCGGTTGCATCGACTCCGGCGTGCCGAACTGGCCGAGCAGCAGGCCGAGCAGCACCAGCGGGATCGCGCCGAGCCAGACGCCGGCCACCAGCCGCAGCCAGCCGGCGGCGTCGAGGTGGACGCCCTGGAAGAGGACGCCGGCCAGCGGGACGACGAGCAGCGCGGGGAGGGCGACGAGCATCGACGAGAGCGCCTTGCCGCCGAGGTAACCCGCGCCGGTCAGCGGGGTGAGCCGCAGCTGGCGCTGCCATCCGGTGGACCGTTCGATGGCCAGTTTCGTGCCGCTCGTCATCGCGGCGGAGAACGTGCCGAAGGCCATCATGTTGACCATGATCACTCCGGCGATGTTCGCGTTGGAGCCGCCGAAAACGTTGGCCTGCAACAGGAACATCAGCACCGGGAAGGCGACGGCGAAGAGCACGAACCGCGTCGAACGGAAGGTGCGGACGATCTCGGTCTTGAGATAGGTCGGGTTCATCGGACGGCTTCCTCGGTGCTGCCGGTGGTCAGGGAAAGGAACGCGCCTTCGAGGCCGACGGCGCTGATCTCGATGTCGTGCGCCTCCGGCACGTGGGTCAGCAGCGCCCGCAGCGTGACGTCGGAATCGGAACTGGAGATCGCGGCACGGCCGCCGCGGAGTTCGAACCCGGTGATCGCGGGCAGCCCCGCGATCACCTGCTCCGCCGCCGCGGGCACCACCGCGCGGATCGTGCGTCCCCCCGCCAGCGCACGGACCTGCGCGACCGAACCGTCCGCGACGATCCGCCCCGACCGCATCAGCACGACACGGTCGGCGAACTCCTCGGCCTCTTCCAGATAGTGAGTGGCGAACAAGACCGTGCGGCCGGAGTTCGTGTACTCGTACATGGACTTCCAGAACTCGCGGCGCGTGCCGACGTCCATCGCGGCGGTCGGCTCGTCGAGGATCAGCAGATCGGGGTCGCTCACCAGCGCCACGGCGAACCGCACACGCTGCTTCTGCCCGCCGGAAAGCTTGGTGGAGCGCCGGTTCGCGAGATCTTCGATCCCCGCGCGGCGCAACGCCTCCCGCACGGGCATCGGCTCGCGGTGCAGCGCGGCGACCATGCCGACGGTCTCGCCGACCGTGAGATCCTCGACGAGCGCGCCGCCCTGCAGCATCGCGCCGATCATCCCGTCGCCGACCGCGTCGCCCGGCTCGCGCCCGAACACGGTCACGGTGCCGCTGTCGGGTGCCGTGAGGCCCAGGATCATGTCGACCGTGGTGGATTTGCCCGCGCCGTTGGGGCCGAGGAGGGCGACCACCTCGCCCGGCGCGATCGTCAGTTCCACGCCGTCGACGGCGTGGACGTCGCCATAGTGCTTACGCAGCCCGGAAAGCCGTACCGCCGCGCCCGCGGTGATGTCTTGTTCTCGCATGCTTAGAGCTTGTCGCGGCGGGGCGCCGTGGACGTGGGCCGCGCGTCATGACCTGAGGGTGACAGTTGTCAGGGGTATGCCTCCGGCGAACGCTCCCCCCCCGTGCAATGAAAGGCCCCTTCATTGCAAATTTTGCAATGAAGGGGCCTTTCATGTCATTGGGCCGAGGGCGTCAGGCGCCGATCAGGCGACCCGCCAGGTACGACTCCAGCTTGTCGATCGCGACCCGCTCCTGCGCCATGGTGTCGCGCTCGCGCACGGTCACCGCGTGGTCGTTGAGCGAATCGAAGTCGACGGTGACGCAGTACGGCGTCCCGATCTCGTCCTGGCGCCGGTAGCGGCGGCCGATCGCGCCGGCGTCGTCGAAGTCGGCGTTCCAGTGCTTGCGCAGCGCCGCCGCGACGTCGCGCGCCTTCGGCGTGAGATCGGCGTTGCGGGACAACGGGAGGACGGCGACCTTGAACGGCGCGAGCCGGTAGTCCAGCTTGAGCACCGCGCGGGTGTCGGTGCTGCCCTTGGCGTTCGGCACCTCTTCCTCGTGGTACGCGTCGACGAGGAACGCCATCATCGACCGGCCGACACCGGCCGCGGGCTCGATGACGAACGGGCGGAACCGCTGCTTCGTGGCCTGGTCGAAGAACGACAGGTCCACGCCGGAGTGATTCGAGTGCGTCGTGAGGTCGAAGTCGGTGCGGTTCGCGATGCCCTCGAGCTCGCCCCACTCCTGGCCCGCGTTGAACGCGAAGCGGTACTCGATGTCGACGGTGCGCTTCGAGTAGTGGGAGAGCTTTTCCTTCGGGTGCTCGTAAAGGCGGAGGTTGTCCGCCTTGATGCCGAGGTCCTTGTACCACTCGGTGCGCGCGTCGATCCAGTACTGGTGCCAGGTCTCGTCCTCGCCCGGCTCGACGAAGAACTCCATCTCCATCTGCTCGAACTCGCGCGTGCGGAAGATGAAGTTACCCGGCGTGATCTCGTTCCGGAACGACTTGCCGATCTGGCCGATGCCGAACGGCGGCTTCTTGCGCGCCGCGGTCTGCACGTTGAGGAAGTTGATGAAGATGCCCTGCGCGGTCTCCGGGCGGAGGTAGTGCACGCCTTCCTCGGACTCGACCGGGCCGAGGTAGGTCTTGAGCATCATGTTGAAGTCACGCGGCGCGGTGTACTGCCCGCGGGTGCCGCAGTTCGGGCACGGCACCTCGGACAGGTCGTCCTCGGACACCTCCTTGCCCGACCGGGCGGAGAAGTCCTCGGCCAGCTGGTCCGCGCGGAACCGCTTGTGGCAGGAGAGACATTCGATCAGCGGGTCGGTGAAGACGTCGAGGTGACCCGACGCGACCCACACCTGGCGCGGCAGGATCACCGAGGAGTCGAGGCCGACGACGTCGTCCCGGCTCTGCACCACGGTCTTCCACCACTGGCGCTTGATGTTGTCCTTGAGTTCGACACCGAGGGGCCCGTAGTCCCACGCCGACTTGGTACCGCCGTAGATCTCTCCACACGGGAAAACGAAGCCTCGACGCTTGCACAGGCTGACGACGGTCTCAATGGTGTTGGCGGGCACTCCACGCTCCGAAGCATGCGGGGACGGTTATCGGACTAGAACGACAAGACTAACCGGGAGGTCCCGCGCGACTTCCGGCGAGGTTGGAACGGGTCAGGGGCGGCTCACCAACGAGGCGGTGACGATGCGGTTGTCCTCGTAACCGTCGGTCCCGCCGACGTACTCGCCACCGCAGGTGACCAGCACCAGCCGATGCGGACCGTCCGGCCCGAACAGCTTCTCCGCCTGCTCGGCCAGCTTCGTCTTGTGCACGGTGACGACCTCGTCGATCTTGTAGCCCCACTTGCCGCCGTCGGTGTCGACGACGTCCACCCGCTGACCGGCCTTGAGGCGCCACAACTCGTCGAACGGGCCCTTCTTCCCCTTCCAGTTCACATGCCCGGAAAGGAGGGACGCGCCCTGGTCGGCACCCAGTTTCGCGCCCCACCAGGTGGCTTCGTCGAGACCCTCGGGGATGGGGAGGGTCCCGTCGGCGGTCAGTTCCTTGCGGATCAGTTTCGCCGTGCCACCGCCGGGAAGTTTGACCGTGCCGGGCGCCTGCCCGGCGGGGACTTCGGACGTTTGCACGGCCGACGTGTTCGCCTGGTCTTGGGCGGCCGCGACGACGGGATCACTCTTTCCGGTGAACACGAACACCGCGACCACGGCCGCCACCACGAAGATCGCGGCGCAGGCGAGGACCCAGCCCAGGACGGAGCGCTTCTTCGGCCGCTCCTCGCCCGCCGCGGCGGTGTCATCCACGTCAAACTGTCCCACCATCGGGTATTACTCCTTGCTCGCGTCAAGCCGCCGAAGCGGCCGGTGTCGCTAGACACGCGACGCGAGCCGAGAGAGGTTGCACCGACTTCCCGCATTCAGTCCTCTGAATGCGGGCGTCAGGCGGGCGGTCCGGAGACGGGAGTCGCGACGATGACCCGGTTGTCCCGGTAACCGTCCGTTCCGCCGAGGTAGTCGCCGCCGCAGGTCACCAGGACCAGCCGGTGCGGCCCGCTCTGCGCGAACAGCTTCGCCGCCTGCGCGGGCAGGTCGTTCTTGTGCACCGTGACGACCTCGCGCACGCGATAGACCCAGATGCCGCCCGCGGCGTCACTGACGGCCACTTCCTGACCTTCCCGCATCCGCCACAGCTCGTCGAACGGCCCTTTGGCGCCGCCCCAGTTGACGTGCCCGGAGATCAGCGACGTACCCGCTTCGGCGCCGAGCCGCGCACCCCACCAGGCCGCGTCGCCGAGCCCTCGCGGGATCGGGAGGACACCGTCGGAGTTGACCTCGGAGCGGACGAGCTTCGCCGATCCGCCTTCGGGCAGCCGGATGGTGCCGGGCCGCTGCCCGCGTGTCGAACTGTCGGCGGGCAGAGCCAACGGAGCGCCGTCTTCACCCGGCATGACCGCGGGTTCCGCGAACGAGACCGCCTGTTCGGGCGGGATCCAGGTCAGCACGATCACGCCCGCGGAGATGGCGAGCGCGGAGACGACGGCGGAAAGTCCCGCCAGCCAAGGCCGCACGGGGCTGCTACTTCTCCCGCACCGGAACGGGCTTACGACGGCGAAGGAACAGCATCGCCGCGGCACCGATCACGATGCCGCCGCCCAGCAGTCCCAGCCCGACCACGGTCCGCGTCGAGTCGGCGGTCTGCGGCGGGATACCGCCGGCGGGGACCGTCCCCGGCACCGCGGGCTGCTCGGGCGCCGCGCCCGGTCCCGTGCCGCCGGCGGGCTTCGCCACGAAGTTCCTCGGGATCGCGCAGCTCACGCCGCCGAGCACGATCGTCGTGCGAGCCTCGCGCAGATCCTTGCCCGCGTCGTCACGCACATGCGTGACGATGTCCAGCTTCCACCCCGCTGCCTTGGTCACGTCACCGCTGCGCCAGCCGTCCTGCCGGATGAGCTGGTCGAAAGCGGTCACCCGGGACACGGTCAGGTCGGAGGTGGTCTCGTCCTTGCCGATGTTCTCGTCCTTGACGAGCGACGGCGGGCCGAGCTTGAGCCCCTTGATATCCACGCCCGATGCACCGGACGGCTGAAGCTTGCCGGTGTCGTCACGCACCCAGATCTTGCTCACGCTCGTTGCCGACGTCGCCTTGCTCGGCGACGAGCAGTCCACCGAGCTCTTCGCGCCTTCGAGCACCAGCACGGTGTTTTCGGCGGGTGTCGCGCCGCCGCGGCCGTTGTCGATCAGGGCGTAGTTGCTCTCCGCGACCGCTGTCGGGACCGTGGTCTGCTGCAAGGCGGCGATCACGTTGTGGTCGCGGCTGGCGATGCCGGGCGGGTACGGGCTCTGCGCCCCGTAGCGGCCCAGGTTGATGTCCCACTTCTTGCCGAAGGTGGTCCGCTCGCCGTCGTCACGCGGGACGACGGTGCGATCCGGGGAGAGTTTCGACTGGCCAGGCGAAAGCGGAGAGCGCTGGGTCTCGGTGATCAGCGATCCCGGGTTACCGATGCGCACGGACGCCACGTTCGCGAACGACACGGGGCCGGACTTCTCGTCGACGGCCTGTGTCGTCTGCGCCGAGGCGAGCCCCGGAGCCGACGCCAAAACGAAGGCCGCCGTCGCGGCGGCCAGCTTCGTCACGAAACGAGTCATGTCTCCCCACTGCCTCTCCGGGCCCTCAGAGCGCGGTCGTCGGCGTACGAGAAGCGACGAAACGCTCCGCGACAACCTTGCACCGTTGGCGACCACATGCGAAGTGGAATGGTCATTTCTTCGCGAAGTCACCCGAATGGAGCAGTAACGACGCGGCCAAGTGGTCCCCCGCTCGGCGAACAGACCGCCGAGGGCGGGAAACACTAAGATGGCCTGGACTGTTACTGGCAATGACTTCGGAAATCATGATGGACATGGAGGCGGCGATGGCTACGGTGACCCCGGACTCGGCCGCCCCGGGCTTCACGGAAGACCCCGGACCGCATTCGACGGCCCGTCCCCCCGCCGAACCCGCCGCCTCGGCCTCGGCCGCCGCCCTCGCGGACGCCGGCGACCTGCTCAGAGCACTCGCCGCGCCCGTGCGCATCGCCATCGTCCTGCAACTGCGTAACGCGGACAGGTGCGTACACGAACTGGTGGACACGCTCGATGTCGCGCAGCCGCTGATCAGCCAGCACCTGCGGGTGCTGAAGACCGCGGGTGTCGTACAGGGTGAGCGACGCGGCCGTGAGGTGGTGTACCGGCTGGTCGACGATCACCTTGCGCATATCGTGGTGGACGCCGTAGCCCACGTTCAGGAGGGGAAGTGAGCATGAGTCCGACGACGGCCAACAGTTCCGCGCCGGTCCCGGGACGCCGGTCGACGAAACAGCGGGCCGCCGTGGTCGAGCTGCTCAAGGAGATCGACGACTTCCGTTCCGCCCAGGAACTGCACGACGAGCTGCGCAAACGCGGCGACGGCATCGGGCTCACGACGGTGTACCGGACGCTGCAGTCGCTCTCGGAGGCAGGCGAAATCGACGTCCTGCGCACCGACACCGGCGAGGCCATCTACCGGCGCTGCTCGTCGCACCACCACCATCACCTGGTGTGCCGGGTCTGCGGCAGCACCGTCGAGGTCGAGGGACCGGCCGTGGAGCGGTGGGCGGAGAAGATCGCCTCGGAGCACGGCTTCTCCGACATCAGTCACACCGTGGAGATCGTCGGGACCTGCTCGAACCACTGACGCCCAGTGCCATGAACGGTCCGTTACTTGCAAATTTTGCAAGTAACGGACCGTTCATAGCATCCGGCTCAGTACTCCGCGTGCCTCCCGCGAAGGGCCTTCACGCGGCCGCCGACCAGGCCAAAAAGCTGCAATGAAGGGGCCTTTCATAGCAAATTTTGCTATGAAAGGCCCCTTCATTGCACGCCGCAGGGGCTGCCGGGCTCAGTACTCGTAGGGGTCCTTCGGCGCCGGCACCTGCCGCACCGAAGTGAGCGTCAAGTCCGGCATGTAGCTGTTCTCCCGCACCGCGGTGCCCGGCACGACCGTCCCGGTCACCTCCAGCCAGGTGTCGTCGCGGAAGCCCGCCACGTCCTGGCCCACGAGCCGCACGGTGATCGGGAAGGCGTCGGCGGCGCAGCAGCCGATCACCATCCTGGCCAGCATCGTGTTGCCCTCGTTGTGCACGACGAACCCGGACAGCCGCACCGGCCGCCCGTTCAGGCTGCCGCTCTTGTCCCACCCCGCGCGGCTGACGAACTCGTTGACCTCCAACGGAACCACGTCACCGGCGGGCAGGGGCGGGAAGGCGGCCGCGTTGCTCGCCGAAGCGCTTTGCGGCGCCCTGGCTTCGGTGCGGGTCACCGAATCGGCGCCCAGCGCGGGCGGCGCGACCAGGAAGACGGCCAGCACCGGCACCATCAGCAGCCAGGCCGAGCGGGTGTTGTGGTCGTGGTCGTGCACATCGCCGGACACGACGGCGGCGGCCCGCGCGGCCAGCAGGTCGCGGACGATCGCGACCGCGCCCAGGGTGACCATCACCGCGCCGCCCGCGATGATCCACGGCTGCTGCGCGGGTTTGACGTAGCGCAGGTAGTCGCCGTTGATCGTGATCTTGAGCAGGGCCCCGCCGAGCAGGATCAGCAGGATGTTCTGGGTCTCGCGTTTCACACGCCACCTCCGAGGATCAGCGTGCCCGAGACGACCGCGCAGCTGAGCGCGACGACGAACGTCACCGGCGCGAACCGCAGCGCGAACGACTTGCCGAAAGTGCCGGTCTGCAGGGCGAACAGTTTCACGTCGATCGCGGGCCCGACCACCAGGAACACCAGTTTCGGCAGCAGCGGCATCGCGGTCAGCGACGCGGCGACGAAGGCGTCGGCCTCACTGCACAGGGCCAGCACGACGGCGAGCACGGCCATCACCAGCACGCCGAGCACGATCTGCTCGCCGAGCACGCCGAACCATTTGGCGGGCACCAGCACGTTCATCGCGGCGGCGATCATCGCGCCGAGCACGAGGAAACCGCCCGCCTCGACGAGATCCGCCCGCGCGGTCTCGGCGAAGGTCTTCCAGCGCGAACCGTGCTGGACGTCCGGCATGCGCCGCAGCGCGCGCTCCGCGATCCAGTCGAGCTTGCCCCACTTCGCCCACAGCCAGCCCATCACCATCGCCGTGGCGAGCGAACCGGCGAACCGGGCGAACACCATTTCGGGGTTTCCAGGGAACGCCACCGCCGTCGCGACCAGCACCACCGGGTTCACCGCGGGCGCGGCCAGCAGGAACGTCAGCGCGGCCGCGGGCGCGACACCCTGGCCGATCAGCCGCCGCGCGACGGGCACCGACGCACATTCACAACCTGGCAGGGCGACCCCGGCCAGCCCCGCGACACCGACCGCCGCACCGGGTCGGCGGGGAAGCACCTTCTCCAGCACCCGCGCGGGCACGAACGCCGCGATCGCGCCGCTGATCAGCACCCCGAGCACCAGGAACGGCAGTGCCTGCACGCAGACCGCGACGAACACCGTCGAGCCGGTCCGCAGCGCGGGCACGTCGAACACCTGCTGGAGCCAGCTCTGCCCGAGGATCGCGATCAGCAGGATCGCGCAGAGCACCTCGATCGAGGTGATCTTGAACCGCCGGACCGGCTTCTCCGGGGCGCTTCTGGAAATGGTTTCCATGCGCGAGATGATGCCAGGTGACCCTGTGTGGAGACGGTCAGTCCCCGGGGGCGGTGCCCAGGAGGTCGGAGCGCAGCTGCGACGCGGTGGAGACGACCAGCATGAGCAGGGTCCCGAGCGGCGAGGCGTCCATGCCCTCGGCCGGGAACGCGTACCTCAGCGTGATGTCGATGCCCTTCTCCGACCGCACGACGCCGAGCGTGCCGAACAGGCCCTGTCCGGCGCGTTCCGCCGCCGAGGCCGCGATCGCCGGGTCGTCCGGCAGGTCCCAGGCCACCACGCAGGTCAGGCTCAGCACGGTCAGCCCTTCGGCCAGCCGGGTCGCCTGGATCACACACGGGACGTCCGCGTGCGAAAAGGTCAGCGCGCCGTCGTCGTCGACGTGGACTTCGAGATAGCGCTCGAGGGCTTCCCGTGCCGACGTCAGCAACGCCGCCGTGTCCGCTGCTTCGGTGGTCATGAAGTCCCTTCGGAAGACTTGTCGATGGCCCCGCCGAAGCGACGGTCCCGTTTCGCGAACTCGAGGCACGCCCGCCACAGGTGGGTGCGGTCGAAGTCCGGGAAGAGCGTGTCCTGGTAGACCATTTCGGCGTAGGCCGACTGCCAGAGCAGGAAGTTCGACGTCCGCTGCTCCCCCGACGGCCGCAGGAACAGGTCCACGTCCGGCATGTCGGGCTGGTACAGGTACTTGCCGATGGTCTTCTCGGTGACCTTGTCCGGGTTCAGCTTCCCGTCGGCGACGTCCTGCGCGATCCGCCGCATGGCGTCGCCCAGTTCGGCACGGCCGCCGTAGTTGACGCACATGGTCATGTTCAGCGCCGTGTTGTTCTTGGTCTTCTCCTCGGCGACCTGCAGTTCCTTGATCACACTCGCCCACAGCTTGGGACGGCGGCCCGCCCAGCGGATGCGGACGCCGATCGAGCCGAGGTAGTCGACCTGACGACGGATGGTGTCGCGGTTGAAGCCCATCAGGAAACGGACCTCTTCCGGGCTCCGCTTCCAGTTCTCGGTGGAGAAGGCGTACACCGACAGCCATTTGACGCCGAGCTCCACGGCACCGCTGGCGACGTCGATCATCACCGCTTCGCCGCGTTTGTGGCCCTCGATGCGCGGCAGTCCCCGCTGGTTGGCCCAGCGGCCGTTGCCGTCCATGACCAGCGCGACATGCTTCGGGAGGAGTTCCCGGGGGATCTCCGGCGGCCGGGCACCGGACGGATGCGGCTCCGGCGCGCGAAGTTCGAATTGTGACGCCTTGTTCTCGCGTCCCCTGCGCAGCACCTTCGAGCCTCCTGATCGAGTGAACCTGTGCCTGCGACCCTACTGCGCTCCGGTGGTGCTCTCCCGAGCACGCCTCTCCACCAGCGGCAGCGAGCGCAACTGACGCTCCAGATGCCACTGCAGATGCGCCGCGACCAGGCCGGACGCGTCACGCCGCGGCACCGGCTGCGACGCTTCGGCCACCGGCCATTCGCCGTGCAGGAGCGCCGCGAGCAGGGTCAGCACCTCTTGGGAAGGGTGCACACAGCCAGGAACCCGGCAATCCGGGCACATCGAGCCGCCGGCGGACACACTGAACGCCTTGTGCGGGCCCGGCAGGCCGCATCGGGCGCATTCGGTGATCGCGGGCGCCCAGCCGGCATAGGCCATGGCCCGCAGGAAGAAGGCGTCGAGCACGAGGGAACTGTCACGTTCACCGCCCGCGAGCGCGCGAAGGGCGCCGACGACGAGCATGTAAAGCTTGAGTACCGGCTCGCCCTCTTCGGCGGACAGCCGGTCCGCCGTCTCGGCGATGGCGCTCGCGGCGGTGTAGCGCTGGTAATCGGCCACCAGCGGAAGGGCGAAGGCGTCGACCGTCTCGACCTGGGTGATCACATCCAGGGAGCGGCCGGTGTAGAACTGGACGTCGACGTGGCCGAACGGCTCCAGCCGCGCCCCGAAGCGCGACGACGTCCGACGCACGCCTTTCGCGACCGCACGGACCTTGCCGTGCCGCCGCGTGAGCAGGGTGACGATCCGGTCGGCCTCACCCAGCTTGTGCGTCCGCAACACCACCCCGGTGTCGCGATAGAGGTTCACCACCCCGACATCGTCCCACCCGGGACCGACATCGG
The DNA here is from genome assembly GCF_044547565.1 of Amycolatopsis sp. NPDC052450. Taxonomy (NCBI): domain Bacteria; kingdom Bacillati; phylum Actinomycetota; class Actinomycetes; order Pseudonocardiales; family Pseudonocardiaceae; genus Amycolatopsis; species Amycolatopsis sp. NPDC052450. The sequence continues at coordinate 14,871 of NZ_JBIUAQ010000021.1, forward strand.
GGTGGTGCGCCCCGGAATCAGCAGTAGCGGCCGTAGCAGCTGGGCACGGACGAGGCCGCGACGATCGAGATGATGATCATCACGATGGCGAAGACGCAGCCGAGGCCACCGATGATCGACGCGATCATGCACATGGTCCTCGTGGACCGCGACGCGTCCGCGGCGGCGGCGTAGTTGCCCTGCATCTTGTAGGTGTTGACCTCGTTGGACTTCATGATCGCGAAGATCGCGATGATCCAGCAGAGGAAGATGCAGCCGATCGCCCAGCCCTTGTAGTCCTTGATGGCGTTGATGTCGCCACCGCCGCCGGGCATGCCGCCCGGGGCACCGTAGGGAGAAGGCTGGCCGTACGGAGCCGGCTGACCGTAGGGGGCGGGCATGCCGCCGGACGGCGGCCCGTAGCCGGGCTGCTGTCCGTAGGGCTGCTGCTGCTGGCCGTAAGGGTTGGTCATGAAAGTGGTCCTCGTTGTTCTTTCGTTCTACGGTCGGGCTAGAACGCCGTCGCGACGGCCAGGATGATCCAGAGGATGGAGAACAGACAGCCGACACCGCCGATGATCGAGGCGATCATGCACATGGTCTTCGTCGACTTCGACGCGTCCATGGCGGCGGCGTAGTTGCCCTGCATCTTGTAGGTGTTGACCTCGTTGGACTTCATGATCGCGAAGATCGCGATGATCCAGCAGAGGAAGATGCAGCCGATCGCCCAGCCCTTGTAGTCCGGGATCGAGTTGATGTCGCCACCGCCACCGGGCATGCCACCCGGAGCGCCATACTGCGCGGGCTGACCGTACGGCGCGGGCTGGCCATAGGGCGCAGGCTGACCGTACGGCATCGGGTTCGCACCGGACGGCTGACCGTACGGCGCGGGCGTGGCGCCGGACGGGGGTCCGTATCCGGGCTGAGGCTGCTGGCCATAGGGCTGCTGCTGGCCGGGGCCGGGCTGCTGGCCGTACGGGTTCGTCATCGGGTTCCCCACTTGTGTCGTGCTTCCCGGCGGGTGGATCCCGCCGGTCGTTTCTTACTGCTGCGGTGTGCCGGGCCCGTTCGACCCGTCCGCTCCTGGCAACTGCTGCCTCAGCTGCTCCGGCGTGATCTTCTGCGTCGGCTCGGCTTCGTCGAACCCGGACGGCGCCTGCTGAGGCGGCTGGCCGGGGCGAAGGACCTGAGTCGGCTCGGCCTCGCCCAAGGCCGGTCCCGGCTGGGACTCCGGGGACGGCGCCGCGGTTCCCTGCGGCTGCTGACCGAACGGCTGGGACGGCTGCTGCCCGAACGGCTGCGGCTGCGGGGCCTGCTGCCCGAACGGGGACGGCTGCTGCTGCGCGCCGAACGGCTGCTGCTGCGGCTGCTGCTGGCCGAACGGCGAGGGCTGCGCGGGGAACGACGGCGAAGAAGGCGGCGGCGCGGGGAATCCCGGGTTCTGGCCGAAAGGTGCCGCCGCGACCGCGGCGGCTTCGCCCGGGACGACGACGGTGCTGAGGATCTTGTCGGCGAACGTCTGCTTCTTCTCGTCCCACAACGGCCAGAGGTAACCGAGGCCGCAGATCCAGCCGTCGAGGTTGTGGCACAGGTCCCGGACGAACGCCATCAGCGGCCCGATCGGCTGCCCGTCGGCTTCACGGACGAGCTTGATCTTCAGGACCTTCTTGCCGAGGGACTGACCGGTGGTGCCCATCTTGATCCACCGGTTGTAGACGGTCCAGCCGAATCCGGCGAGATAACCGAGACCGGCGATGAACAGGCCGACCGTGCGAAGCCCTGTCGCCGAAATGATCATGCCGATGATCGGGAGCACGACGATCGGGCCGAAGTCGATGAGGGTCGCGCCCGCGCGAAGGCCCCAGTGGGCGTAGTCGGTCTGCGGGCCGAACTGGGCGGCCTGGCCGAACGGCGAAGGCCGGCCCTGCTGCCCGAAAGGCGAAGACTGCGGGGGCTGCTGCCCGAACGGCTGCTGCTGCGTGCCGAACGGCTGACCCGGTTGCTGCGGCGGCTGCCCGAACGGCGCCTGCGGCTGCTGCCCGAAGGGCGACGACTGCTCGCCCTGGGGAGCCTGCTGCGGCTGCTGCCCGAACGGCGAAGGCTGCTCGCCTGATGCCTGCTGCCCGAAGGGCGAAGACTGCTCACCCTGAGGGGCCTGCTGAGGTTGCTGGCCGAACGGCGACGGCTGCTCACCCTGCGGAGCGTGCTGCTGCCCGAACGGCGAAGGCTGCTCGCCTGATGCCTGCTGTCCAAAGGGCGACGACTGCTCACCTTGAGGAACCTGCTGCGGCTGCTGCTGCCCGAACGGCGAGGGCTGGTCTCCCGACGGCTGTCCGAACGGCTGCTGCGGCTGCGGTGACTGCTGCTGCCCGTCCCCTTGCGGGGGCCCGGACCCGGGCGGCGGCTGCTGTCCCGGCGGCTGCTGGCCGTAGGGAGTGGTCATCGAAATCCCCTCGCTGGTTCCTCGCCCCTGGCGCACGGGGCCTCGTGCGGCGACCCGGGCTGAATGTACGGCATGGGTATACGCCGAGCAGACCGGTGCGCGGGAGCGTACTCGGTACCACCGACGATCCGGGCCGCGGCCCGGCACTCAGACGTAGAGCGAGGTGAACGGGGCGAAGGGCAGGTTACGGATGATGAACCAGACGACGAACACGACGCCGAACGCGAGCGGCGTCCAGCGCCAGTGCAGCCAGCTGTTCACGGCCCGGCCGCGAAGTCTGCCCACCGCCCAGGCGGCGGTGCTCCAGACGAGCAGCAGAACGACCACAAAGGACACCGCGTTGTAGTGCAGCGCGGCGGGGATGTCCCCGTGCAGCGCGCTGTAGACCATGCGCATGCCACCGCAGCCAGGGCAGGCGATGCCCAGCATGGACTTGGTGGGACAGACCGGAAGCGGTCCGCCCGGAGTGGTGGGATCACCCAGCCAGAGGACGACGCAGCCGAGGCCGGCGCCTGCCGCGATGGCCAGGGGCGGCCCCAGCGCGCGGGCCCTTGCTTTGAACCCGCGCGCCGGGAATCCCGTGTAGACGGACGTCGTCACGGCGTGAAGCTTCCCGCCGACGCGCCGATGATGACCATCACCACGATGAAGATGATGTACAGCAGGAAGAGTCCACCGGTGGCGATCGCTCCCCACATGGACCACTTCTTCGCGTCGTCGGCGGCCTTCTGGGCTTCCGCGTGGAAACCCTGTGACCACAACGTCTGCACCTGGCTCGACTTCACGATCGCCACGATACCCAGCGGCAAGCAGCACAACACCGTGCAGAGAATCGCCCACACCAGGTTGTTGTCCGGCGGGGGACCGTAGTTCGGCATGCCGCCGTAATACGGCTGCTGCGGCGGAGGCCCGCCCGGGGGCGGGTAGTTCGGGTACTGGTCGGTCATGAGGTCTCCCCCTCGATCGCCTCGATCAGCGGTAGTTGTTCACGTCCACCGAGGCCGCGAAGACGCCAAGGAAGACGACGAGGACAACGTACAGAACGATGATGATGCCACCGACGATCGCCGCGATGATCGACCACTTCTTGGCGGCGTCGGCCGCTTCCTGCGCCGCGGCGGGCTGGCCCTGTGCCCAGAGGGTGTTCACCTGGTTCGCCTTGACGATGGCGACGATGCCGAAGGGCAGGCAGCACAGGATCGTGGTGAGGATGGCCCACACCAGGTTGTTGTTGGGCGGCGGGCCGGGGTTGTTGAAGCCGCCACCGCCCTGAGGGTCGCCGGAGTAGTTGGGCAGGCCCTGGTTGTCGGTCATTTACCGCTTTCCCTTCACGAATGAAATGCAGAACTACGACCCGGGCGCGCCGCCCGATCAGCGATCACCGGAGTCAAGGGTTGAGACTCTAAGGTCACCCGTCCGGTTCCACATCATCAACCGGTCTCCGCGACCGAATCGAGACATTCCGTTCAGTCAGAAGCCCAGCCGTCGCAACTGACGGGGGTCGCGCTGCCACTCTTTGGCGACTTTGATGTGCAGGTCGAGGTAGACCTTCGTGCCGAGAAGCCCCTCGATCTGCTGCCGCGCGCGGGCGCCGACGTCCTTGAGCCGTTCACCCTTGTGCCCGAGGATGATGCCCTTCTGGCTCGGTCGTTCCACATAGAGGAACGCGTGCACGTCGATCATGTCGTCTCTGCCCTCGTGCGGCAGCATTTCCTCGACGGTGACGGCGATCGAGTGCGGGAGCTCGTCCCGGACGCCCTCCAGCGCGGCCTCGCGGATCAGCTCGGCGACCAGCGTCTGCTCGGGCTCGTCGGTGAGTTCGCCGCCCGGATACAGCTGCGGGCCTTCGGGAAGGTGGCGTACCAGCAGATCCGAGAGCGCGCCGACCTGGAAACCGTCCACAGCGGACACCGGGATCAGCTCGGCGAACTCCATGACCTCCTGCAGGGCGAGCAACTGCTCGGCGACCTGCTCGGGTTTCACGAGATCCGTCTTGGTGACCACGCCGATCACCGGGGTCCGCTTGGCGATCTTCTTCAGTTCGGCGGCGATGAACCGGTCACCGGGACCGACTTTTTCGTTGGCGGGCACGCAAAGCCCGACAACGTCCACTTCGGACCATGTCGAGTGGACGATGTCGTTGAGCCGCTCGCCGAGCAGTGTCCTCGGCCGGTGCAGCCCAGGTGTGTCGATGATCACCAGCTGGGCGTCGTCGCGGTGGACGATGCCGCGGATGGCGTGCCGGGTGGTCTGCGGTTTGCTGGAGGTGATCGCCACCTTGCTGCCGACGAGCGCGTTGGTCAGCGTCGACTTGCCCGCGTTGGGCCGCCCGACGAAGCAGGCGAAACCGGAACGATGCGGCTCGGCCATCAGCTCAGCACCTTGCCACTGGGGTCCGCGAGATGAACAGGGGCGTCTTCGGCGATGTCCCGCACCGCCTGGAGCGAAGCACCGTTCAGGATGGCGTCACCGCTGACCACGACGGCGGCCTCGATTCCTTCGGCTCCGCTCGAAACGGCGGCGGCGACCGCGGCCTGCAGCGCGGTGAGTTTGAACGACGGCTGGTCGACCGTGCTCGCCGCGTAGGTGCGGCCGTCGGTGTCGCGCAGCGCGGCGCCTTCGGCGGCCTGGGTGCGGGCTCGCGCGGACCTGGCCAGGGTCACCAGCTTCTGGTCCTCGGCGTCCAGCTCAGGCATGTTCGACACTCCTGTCACTTTCATCGGGCTGCGGGACCCGGGTCCGGCGCCTGCCAGAGGCTGCGTCGGTCACCGCGTCCGCGTCGGCGGGGTGGACGACCACCGTGGTGATCCGCATCCGCCCGCGCCGGTCCTTACCGCCTTCGGCGAACAGCCGAAGTCCGGCGACCTCGGCTTCGGCCCCCGGCAGCGGGACCCTACCCAGTCGCTCGGCGAGCAGTCCGCCCACGGTCTCCACGTCATGGTCTTCGAGATCGATCCCGAACAGTTCGCCGAGGTCGTCGATCGAGAGCCGGGACGAGACGCGGACCGCGCCGTTTTCGAGCTCTTCGACCTCGGGACGCTCGTCGGTGTCGGATTCGTCGGTGATCTCGCCGACGATCTCCTCGAGGACGTCCTCGATGGTGAGCAGGCCGGCGGTGCCGCCGTACTCGTCGACGGCGATCGCCATGTGGTTGTGCGAGACCTGCATCTCCTTGAGCAGATCGTCGAGCCGCTTCGAGTCCGGCACGAAGCTCGCCGGGTTCATCAGCTCCTCGACCTGCCGCTGCGAACCACCCTCGGCCATGTACGCGGGCATGAGGTCCTTGATGTTGACCACGCCCACGACGTCGTCGACGGAGTCGCCGATCACCGGCAGCCGGGTGAACCCGGTGCGCAGGGCCAGCGCGAGCGCCTGGCGCACGGTCTTGTCATGCTCGATCCAGACGATCTCCGTCCGCGGCACCATGACTTCGCGCGCGACGGTGTCGCCGAGTTCGAACACCGAGTGGATCATCTCGCGTTCGGATTCCTCGACGACGCCGCGTTCCTGGGCGAGGTCGACCAGCTCACGCAGTTCGACTTCGGAGGTGAACGGGCCTTCGCGGAAGCCGCGGCCGGGGGTGATCGCGTTACCGAGGACGATCAGCAGTCTGCTGAGCGGGCCGAGGATCGAGCCGAGGACGCGGACGGGGCCCGCGACGACGAGGCCGATCCGGTACGGGTGCTGGCGGCCGAGGGTGCGCGGGCCGACCCCGATGAGCACGTAACTCACCACGACCATCACCCCCGCCGCGACGACGATGGCGAGCCACAGCGGCCGGATCCAGCGGAGGACGTCGACGGTGACCAGCACCGTGGCGGTCAGCTCGCAGGTCATCCGCAGCAGCAGGATCAGGTTGATGTGGCGGCGGCGTTCGGCGATGACCAGCGCGAGCTGACGCGCGCCGGGGCGGCCGAGCCGGACGAGGCCGTCGGCACGGGCCTTGGAGACCGTGCTGACCGCCGCGTCGGCGGCCGCGAACACCCCGGCGAGCAGGATCAGCGCGATGGCGATGACCAGCAGGGCCGTGGGACTACCCATTTCTAGGCGGGGGGTTCGTCGGCGGGCACGGTGTCGAGACCGGCGGTGCCGAGGAGCCTGTCGTCCGCGGTGCGCTGCGCGTCGCGCCTGTTCACCGCGGCCACGGCGGCCTGGAACTCGCCGAGGATCCGCTTCTGCAGACCGAACATCTCGCGTTCCTCGGCGGGCTCGGCGTGGTCGTACCCGAGCAGGTGCAGCACGCCGTGCGTGGTGAGCAGGTGCAGCTCGTCCATCAGCGAATGGCCCGCCGTCTTGGCCTGGTCCTTCGCGAACGCCGGGCACAGCACGATGTCACCGAGCAGCGCGGGCGAGGCGTCGGGCGCGTCGGGGCGGCGTGACGAGTCGAGTTCGTCCATCGGGAAGGCCATCACGTCGGTCGGACCGGGCAGGTCCATCCACCGTTCGTGCAGGTCCTCCATCACCTCGAGGGTGACGAGCAGGATGGACAGCTCGGCGAGCGGGCTGACCTCCATCTTGTCGAGCGCGAAACGGGCGGCCGACACGATCGACGTCTCGTCGACGTTCACGCCGGATTCATTGGCGATCTCGATGCTCATGACCGCCGCTGCCCCTTCCAGCCGTTGCCCTTGTCCTGGCTGTCCTGCAGGGCCTGCCACTTCTCGTACGCGTCGACGATGTCGCCGACGAGCCTGTGCCGGACCACGTCCTGGCTGGTGAGCTGAGCGAAGTGCAGGTCATCGACACCTTCGAGGATGTCGCGGACCACCCGCAGGCCGCTCTTCTGGCCGGTGGGGAGGTCGACCTGGGTGACGTCACCGGTGACGACGATCTTGGCGCCGAACCCGAGCCGGGTGAGGAACATCTTCATCTGTTCCGGCGTGGTGTTCTGCGCCTCGTCGAGGATGATGAAGGCGTCGTTGAGGGTGCGGCCGCGCATGTACGCGAGCGGCGCGATCTCGATGGTGCCCGCCTGCATCAGCCGCGGGATCGACTCGGGCTCGACCATGTCGTGCAGCGCGTCGTAGAGCGGGCGCAGGTACGGGTCGATCTTTTCGTTGAGCGTGCCCGGCAGGTAGCCGAGGCGCTCGCCCGCTTCGACCGCGGGACGCGTCAGCACGATGCGGGTGACCTGCTTGGCCTGCAGCGCTTGGACGGCCTTGGCCATGGCCAGGTACGTCTTGCCGGTACCGGCGGGGCCGATGCCGAACACGATGGTGTGCTTGTCGATGGCGTCGACGTAGCGCTTCTGGTTGAGCGTCTTGGGCCGGATCGTCTTGCCGCGCCGGGAGATGATGTTCATGCTCAGCACTTCGGCCGGTGACTCGTGGTCACCGGTGGAGAGCATGCCGACGGTGCGGCGGACGGTGGCCGGGTCGACCTGCTGGCCACGGCCGGCGAGCGTCACGAGTTCGGCGAAGACACGTTCGGCGAAGGCGACGTCGGCGGGGGCGCCGGTCAGGGTGACCTCGTTGCCCCGGACGTGGACGTCGGCGGCGAGGAGTTCTTCGGCGACGCGGAGGTTTTCGTCCCTCGAACCGAGCAGGCTGAGCGCGGCGGCGTCGGGGATGGGGAAACGGGACTGGGCCGCTTCGATGACAGCGGCCTCGTCGGCCTTCGTCGGGGTGACGTCCGTGGGAACGTCGGGTCGGGCGGCTTCACCCGGTACGGTTCCGGCCACGTGGCCTCTGGCCTTCTTCCTGCGCTTACGCTGCGATTTTCAACGACAGTGACAAGGTCGATGTTACTGGTTGCGGGTGGCGGCACGCAGTCCGGTTTCCGCAGGCCGCGCGCTTCAGCGCCCGAAATGCCCCAGCTGCTCGCCGCCGAGCACGTGCGCGTGCACGTGGAAGACGGTCTGCCCGGCGTCACGGTCGGTGTTGAAGACCACCCGGTACCCGGATTCGGCGATCCCCTCGAGCTCCGCGACCTTCTTGGCGGTGGCGGTCACGTCGGCGAGGAGCTGCGGGTCCGCCGCGGCCAGTTCGGCGACGTTCCGGTACCGCTTCTTCGGCACCACGAGCACGTGGACCCGCGCCTGCGGCGCTATGTCCCGGAACGCATAGGTCGTCTCGTCCTCGTACACCTTGTCGGACGGGATCTCGCCCGCGATGATCCGCTCGAACAACGTCTCCGCGTCACTCATTCCCCCACCCTAACGTCGCGGTTGGTCTCGCTGGTGATGTGCTCGAACAAACCGGCGTGGACGCGGGTGCGCACTCCCTCGGCCCACGGTTCGTCGAGCTCGGCGGCGTCGAGGGCGGCCATGTTGTTGAGAAGCATGCCGAAGGCGAGGAACGACTTCACTGTCACCGGGTCGAGCCGCGCGGCTCCGGCGACCGTGTCCCACATACGACCGAACCGCGTCCGCACGAAGTCGCGGACCTCGCTGTCCCCGCAGGCCGCGAAGCCCTGTAACTGCACCATGAGCGTGGTGCGATCGGCCAGCATCCCGTGATACTGCGCGCCCATCAACGAAAGCGCGCCAAGCCCCTCGGCCCCCTCGGCCGCCTCCGCCATCCCCTCACTGAACCGATCAAAGGCAGCCCCCACCACCTCCAGGAACAACGCCTTCTTGGTCCCGAACATTCGGAACACATACGCCTGAGTGATCCCAACCTCGCGCGCGATCGCCTCAACAGACGCCCCGTGCAGCCCGTTCTCCGCGAACTCGCGCGCCGCGATCCCCACCACCTGCGCCCGCCGCTCGGCCCCACCCATCCGCTTCGCCATCCCGCCAAGCTACTGCCCCCCAACCACAAACCCGCACCAGGCAAGGGCCGCCGGACGCACTGTGGGGGGCCGGAGGGGCTCGGCCCCCGAGGCAGACACGCGGAACCGCGACGCGGCGCGAAATTCGGGACGCGGCAAGGAGCGAATCGACTTGCGAAGCCCCCAAATGAAGACGCCGCGGCGCGGTGGACCCTGGGGGTCGGTCCACCGCCGCCGCGGCTCCGCCGGACCGAGGGGGGAGGTGCCCGGCGGGGATTCACGCGCGCGACTGGGCTTCATCCCCCAGTGGCGCGCCGAAACCGTGTGTTGCGCGTCAGTTAACGAGAGTAACGGCTGTTTGTGTGATCGCGCCATAACTCGCCGCAAATTAGTGGGGTGTTTTTTCACTTCCAGCGGTCGGTGAGTACGCCGAGTGCTCCCAGTGCGACGGCGGCCGCGGTGGAGGTGCGTAAAACGGTGGGGCCCAACCGGATGGCGGTGGCGCCGGCGTCGGTGAGGGTGGTGAGTTCTTCGTCGGTGATGCCGCCTTCGGGGCCGACGATGAGGAGGATGTCGCCTTGTGCGGGGAGTTCGATCTCGGTGAGGCGGGTGGTGATGCCGGATTCGAGGACGAGTGCGCGGGAAACGGTTTGGGTGAGTTCGGCGAGTTCGCGGGTGGTGGCGGGTTCGGCGACTTCGGGGACGTGGGCGCGCCGGGCTTGTTTGGCGGCGGCGCGGGCGGTGGTGCGCCAGCGGCCGAGGGCTTTGTCGCCGCGGGTTCCTTCTTCCCAGCGGGCGACGCTGCGGGCGGCGCGCCAGGGGACGATGGCGTCGGCGCCTGCTTCGGTGGCGAGTTCGACGGCGAGTTCTCCGCGGTCGCCTTTGGCGAGTGCTTGGGCGACGATGACGCGCAGTGCGGGTGGTTCCTCGGTCCAGTGTTCTTCGATGGCGAGGGTGAGTGCCGCGTCTCTGCCGGCTTGGACGGCTTCGACGACGCAGCGCGCCATGCCGCCTTCACCGTCGGAAAGCACGAGGCGTTCGCCGACTCGCAGTCGCCGGACGGTGGCGGCGTGCCGGGCTTCCTCACCGTCGAGGGTGGTGCGCCCGGAGCCGGGCAGCGCGGCGGTGAGGAAGACCGGCAGTGTCGTCTCTGGCACGGGTTACCGGTGGTTCTTGGTGCGCAGCTTGGAGAACAACCCTCCGGGCTTGGAGCCGTTCGAGGAGAGCGAAGGGACGTCTTCGCCGCGCTGCTGGGCGAGTTCGACGAGGAGGTCGCGCTGGGCGTCGTCGAGTTTGGTCGGCACGACGACGTCGATGTGGACGTGCAGGTCACCGCGGCCGTCGACGCGGCCGGAGGACCGCAGCCGCGGCATGCCCTTGCCGGTGAGCACGAGTTCGGTGGCGGGCTGGGTGCCCGGCTCGATGTCGAGTTCGTAGTCGCCGTCGATGAGGGTCTCGATGGGCACCGTGGCGCCGAGGGCGGCGGTGGTCATCGGGATGCGGAAGTTGCAGTGCAGGTCGTTGCCCTGCCGGACGAAGACCTCGTGCGGTGCCTCGTCGATCTCGACGTACAGGTCGCCGGCGGGGCCGCCGCCGGGGCCGACCTCGCCCTGTCCGGAGAGCCGGATGCGCATGCCGTCGCCGACGCCCGGCGGGATCTTCGCGGTGACGTTGCGGCGCGAGCGGACGCGGCCGTCGCCGCCGCACTGGCGGCAGGGGTCGGGGATGACCTCGCCGTAGCCGCGGCAGACCGGGCAGGGGCGGGCGGTGACGACCTGGCCGAGGAACGACCGCTGCACCGACTGGACCTCGCCCGCGCCGCCGCAGGTGTCGCAGGTCTTGGTGCCGGTGCCGTCGGCCGCGCCGGCGCCGCGGCACAGGTCGCAGAGGATGGCGGTGTCGACGGTGATCTCGCGGTCGACGCCGGTGGCGCAGTCCTCGAGGGTCAGGCCGAGGCGGATGAGCGCGTCGGAGCCGGGCTGCACGCGGCTGCGGGGGCCACGGCCGCGGCCGCCGCCACCTCCGGCGGCGCCGAAGAAGGCGTCCATGATGTCGCCGAGGCCACCGAAGCCCGAGAACGGGTCTCCACCGCCGCCACGGGCACCGCCGTCCATCGGGTCGCCGCCGAGGTCGACGACCTTGCGCTTCTGCGGGTCGGACAACACCTCGTACGCGGTGGTCACCTCGCCGAAGCGATGCTGGGCGTCCTCCGACGGGTTGACGTCGGGGTGCAGTTCACGGGCCAGTTTGCGGTACGCGCGCTTGATCTCCTGATCCGTCGCGTTCTTCGCAACCCCGAGAATGCCGTAATAGTCCCTCGCCACCGTCTCCGCCTTCTCCTTCTGCTTTGCCCTCACCGCCGCGTTCAGCGGCCGGCGAGGATCTGCCCCACGTAGTTCGCCACCGCGCGCACCGCGGCGATGGTGTTCGGGTAGTCCATCCTGGTGGGCCCGACGACGCCCATCCCGCCGAGCAGCAGGTCGTCCATGCCGTAGCCGATGGACACCACCGAGGTGCTGCGCATCTGCTCGTCCTCATTTTCCTCACCGATGCGCACGCTGATCGCACCGGGGTTGCGGGCGGCCGCGAGCAGCTTGAGCACGATGACCTGCTCCTCGAGCGCCTCCAGCACCTGCCGCAGCGATCCGGGGAAGTCCGAGACGTTGCGGGTGAGGTTCGCCGTGCCGCCGAGCACGAGCCGCTCTTCGGGGTGCTCGACCAGCGATTCCACCAGCACGGTGCAGACGCGGGTGAGGTTGTCGCGCAGTTCGCCCGGCGACTTCTCGGGCAGTTCGGCGACCGCCGCCGCGGCCTCGGAGAGACGGCGGCCCGCCAGCGCGCCGTTGAGCACCGTGCGCAGCCTGCCGACGTTCTCCTCGGTGATGACGTCCCCGAGGTCGACGGTGCGCTGGTCGACGCGGCCGGAATCGGTGATCAGCACCAGCATCAGCCGCGCGGGCGTGAGCGGCACCACTTCGAGGTGCCGGACGGCGGAATTGGTCATCATCGGGTACTGGATGACCGCGACCTGCCTGGTCAGCTGCGCGAGCAGCCGGACGGAGCGGCGCAGGACGTCGTCGACGTCGGTGCCGCTGTCGAGGAAGGCCGTGATGGCCCGGCGTTCGGCCGCGCTGAGTGGTTTGACCTCGGCGATCCGGTCGACGAAGAGCCGGTAGCCCTTGTCGGTGGGGATGCGGCCCGCGCTGGTGTGGGGCTGTGTGATGTAGCCCTCTTCTTCCAGCGCCGCCATGTCGTTGCGCACCGTGGCGCTGGACACGCCGAGGTTGTGCCGGTCGACGATCGCCTTGGATCCGACGGGCTCCTGGTTGGAAACGTAATCGGCGACGATCGCGCGAAGCACCTCGAAACGCCGCTCTTCCGCGTTGGCCACCTGCACCTCCCTCGGCTCGTCCTCACAACGAGTTTACGGAAGGCATAGTGCCCGAGGAGCCGCCGGACTTCTTTGGGACCGTCTAGCCGCGCCCGCGAAGGGTGCGCCGCCGGGGCTCCACGGGCCTTCGGATCACTTTCACCGACCCCCACCAGGCGAAACCTGTGACGCGCAGCACCGGCGCGCCCGTCGTCGGCCGCTGTCGCCTCGTCCTGCGGCCGGTGCCGAATCCGCCCATCAGGCCGATGCCCCGGACATCGAGGGCGAAGTCCTCGGGCACCACGATCTTGACACCGCCCATGACCGCCACCGCCCTGATCGTGCAAGATCCGGCGGCGATCCGGGCCTGCCGCAGATCGAGGCGCACGCTGCCCCAGAACGCGCGGCTGACATGGTTCGACGGCAGCGGTCCGGCGAACCGCCGCGTGGTGGCGGACATGACGGCGAACGAGCGCCGTCCGCCTTGCTCCTCGTCGCCGGTGTGGGACGAGGTGAGCGGGCCGCCGGGGGACAGATCCGCGACGACGGGTTCGAATTCCGCGAAAGTCCTGGCCGCGTAGACGGCGTCCAGCCTCGTTTCCAGTTCGGCGGCGGTGATCCGTCCCGCACCCATGGCTTCGCACAGCAGTCGTGCGACGTTTTCGCGATCGGAATCGGCCACTCGCATCGCCGACCGCTTCGATTCTGACATGACGGCGATGCTAACCGGAATCGGCGATCGCTCCGGCGGTCCCCGACGACCGAGCGAAAAGCCATGACCACCATGAGCGAATTCGGTTTCGCCGCACTGCCGGTAATGACAAAACCATTTCCGCCTGGCAATCGCGGACGCGGACAGTCGTCCCGCCGCGACAATTTGACGACCGACGATCGACTGCGTGAGCACGGAAGGGCTTCCGGCCAGGCATTTCTTCCACCGGCCGCACTGTCCGACTCAGCGTGGAGCGCCGTGCCCGTCGAGTCCGAAGAGCTGCGCCTCGACATGGGCGGCGTGACCAGTGGGGCGCCAGGGCGTGCAATGAAGGGGCCTTTCATCGCAAATTTTGCGATGAAAGGCCCCTTCATTGCGCACGTTCGCTAGTGGCGTCAGCGAACTGATCGCCTGCGCCGCACGACGCGAAGGGGACTTTCCGCGCGCACGATGCGGGGAAAGCTCCCTTCACACCGGCCCGTCCGTTACTCCAAGGCCCGAAGTCCGTGAAGGCCTCCTTGAGGGACTCTGGGTCCCTCAAGGAGGCCTTCACGGACTTCGGCAATCGCCACTTTCGCCCTTGAGCGTCAGCTGTTGCGCGGGAACCCGAGGTTCACCCCGCCCTGCGAGGGGTCCGGCCAACGTGAGGTGACGACCTTCGTCCGCGTGAAGAAGTGGAACCCTTCCGGCCCGTACGCGTGGCTGTCGCCGAACAGCGAGTCCTTCCAGCCGCCGAACGAGTAGTAGCCGACCGGCACCGGGATGGGCACGTTCACGCCGACCATCCCGACCTCGACCTCGTTCTGGAACCGCCGTGCGGCCCGCCCGTCGTTGGTGAAGATCGCGGTGCCGTTGCCGTAAGGATTGCCGTTGATCAGCTCCAGCGCCGCTTCGTACCCGTCGGCCCGCGCGACCGCCAGCACCGGTCCGAAGATCTCGTCGGTGTAGATCGACATGTCCGGGGTGACCTGGTCGAACAGGGTCGGGCCGAGCCAGAAGCCGCCGTCCTCGCCGTCGACCTCGATGCCGCGGCCGTCGACGACGAGCCGCGCTCCCGCTGCCACGCCGGCTTCCACATAGGACTCGACGCGTTCGTGGTGGGCGGCGGTGACGAGCGGTCCCATCTCCGAGGTGGGCCGCATGCCGTCGCCGACGCGGAGCCGCTGGATCCGCTCGGCGATCTTGGCGACCAGTTCGTCGCCGACCGGGTCGACCGCGACCACGACCGACACCGCCATGCACCGCTCCCCCGCCGAGCCGAAGCCCGCCGAGACGGCCGCGTCGGCGGCGAGGTCGAGGTCGGCGTCCGGGAGGACGACCATGTGGTTCTTCGCGCCGCCGAGCGCCTGGACGCGTTTCCCGTGCCTGGTCCCGGTTTCGTAGACGTACTTCGCGATCGGCGTCGAGCCGACGAACGAGATCGCCTTGACGTCGCGGTGTTCCAGCAGCCCGTCGACGGCCACCTTGTCGCCGTGCAGGACGTTGAGGACGCCGTCGGGCAGGCCGGCCTCGGCGAACAGTTCCGCGATGAACACGGCCGCGGACGGGTCCTTCTCGCTCGGCTTGAGCACGACGGTGTTGCCGCAGGCGAGCGCGTTCGGCACGAACCACAGCGGGACCATCGCCGGGAAGTTGAACGGCGAGATCACCCCGACCACGCCCAGCGGTTGCGAGATCGAGTAGACGTCGACACCGGTGGAGGCGTTCTCGCTGAACCCGCCCTTGAGCAGTTGCGCCGCGCCGCAAGCGAACTCGACGTTCTCGATGGCGCGCGCGACTTCGCCCGCCGCGTCGGATTCGACCTTGCCGTGCTCGCTGGTGACGATCTTCGCCAGCTCGTGACGCCGCGCCGAAAGCAGCTCACGGAAGGCGAACAGCACCCGCGTCCGCCCGGCCAGCGACGTCCCGCGCCAGCCCGGCAGTGCCCGGGAGGCGGCCGCGACGGCGGCGTCGACGTCGTCCTGCGCGGCGAAGGCGACCTTCGCGCGCACCTGTCCGGTGGCCGGATCGAAGACGTCACCGGATCGTTCGCTCACGCCTTCGCACGGTTTGCCGTCTATCCAGTGGGTGATGCGGTCGGTCACGGATTCCGCCTTCCTGTTCGCCGGATGCCTGCTCCCGGTCGAGTCTGGGTGCGCGCGCTACACCGACGCCATCGGCAACGTGTACGGACTCCCGGTCCCGGCCGTACAGTCTGTCTCTGTGCTGTCGGCGGAGCTGCAGACGTCGATCGCGGACGCGGGTTCACCGACGAATACTCTGCGTTCCGACCAGGTGGGAGGCCGATGTACCCGACCGTCGCCGAGGTGCTCGCGCTGCCGGTGCTGCGTCAGGGCAGGCCCCACGTGGTGGCGGGGGCGGCGGGGCTGGACGCGCCGGTCCGCTGGGCGCACGTCGCCGAGGTCGCGGACATCGCCCCGCTGCTGCGCGGCGGGGAGCTCGTGCTCACCACCGGGGTCGCGCTGCCCGACGACGGCGCCGCGCTCGCCAGGTACGTCGCCGATCTGGCCGGTGTCGGAGTGGCCGGGGTCATCGTCGAGCTGGTCCGGCACTGGAGCGAGAAGCTGCCGTCCGCGCTGGTCGACGCCGCCGACCGCCACGGTGTCCCGCTGATCACCCTTTCGCGCGAGACGCGCTTCGTGTCGGTCACCGAGGCGGTGAACGGGCTGATCGTCGATGCCCAGGTCGACGAACTCCGCGCGGCGGAACGGGTCCACGAGACGTTCACCGCGCTGACGGTCGCCGGCGCCGAACCGGGCGACATCCTGCGCGAGGTCGCGAGACTCACCGAACATCCCGTCGTGCTGGAGACGCTGTCGCACGAAGTCCTCGCCTACGACACGGCCGGGACGGATCCCGGCGAACTGCTGCCCGGCTGGCCGTCCCGGTCGCGGCCGGTGCAGGTCGGCGAGCGGACCGGCTACCACCCGGGCGCGGGCTGGCTGATCACCGTGGTCGGCGCGCGCGGGCACGACTGGGGACGGCTGGTCGTCGTCTGCGGGGATCCGCCGCCGCACCGGCACGTCGTGGTCGCCGAACGCGCCGCGTCCGCGCTCGCGGTCCACCGGCTGGTCGCCAAGGACACCGACAGCCTCGAACGCCAGGCGCACCGCGCGGTCCTGACCGAACTGCTGGCGAATCCGGTGCCGCCGTCCGAGCTGACCGCGCGGGCGTCCGCGCTGGGTGTCCCGCTGACCGGACGGCTGCTGGTCGGGGTCGCCGTGCGGCCGAGGATCACCGCGACCGCCAAGACCACGCAGTCGACCCCGGTGCTGCTGCGGGAACTCGCCGAGGCGACCGCGCTCGCCGCCCGGCGCGCCAAGGTGTCGGCGCTGGTGGCCACCGACGACACGCTGGTGCGCGCGCTGATCGCGCTCTCGCCGGAGGCGGGGGTGGACGCGGTCCTGCGGCGGCTGGCCACCGACGTCCACGAGGCCCGCGCCGGGGCGCCCGCCGTGGTCGCGGTCGGCACCACCGGCAGCGGGCCCGCCGAGGCACGCCGGACGCTCGTCGAAGCCGCGCAGGTCGCCGCCGCGGCGCTCACCGAGAACGTCGAACGGGTGGTCCACCGGCTCGACGACGTCCGGTTGCGCGGGCTGCTGCATCTCCTGGCCGGTGACGAACGGATCACCGCGTTCGCCGCGCGGGAGCTCGGCCCGCTGCTGAACCGGGACGCCGCACAGGGCAGCAGACTCGTTCAGGCGTTGAGACATTACTGCGAACACGGCGGCAACAAATCGGCCGCCGCGGCGGCCGCGCACACCTCCCGCACCGCCTACTACCAGCAGCTGGCCAGGATCGAGCAGGTACTCGGGGTGCGGCTCGAAGAACCGGAATCGATGCTCTCCCTTTATGTCGCCTTACTCGCCCACGACATCCGGGAAGCAGACGACCACACGTCCGAGTGAGTAAATCTCACCCAAGCGTGGAACACAGTCACCGGGTCACGTCAGCCGATAGGGTTGATATGGCTTTCTTCGAACCGATCGGCGCCTGCGTACTCGCGTTGGCCTGTCTGGCCCCGGCGCAACCCGCCGAATCCATGCTTCAGCTGACCAGCCACGACACCAGGGGCCGGGTCGGCACCGTCTCACTCACCTGCGAACCCACCGGGGGGTCCCACCCGGGACGGGGCGGCGCCTGCGCCACACTGTCCGAAGTGGACGGAGATTTCGACAGGCTACGCCCGGAACCGCGGGCCTGCACGTTGGAATACGCCCCGGTGGACGTCTCCGCCATCGGTAAGTGGCGCGGCAAACCGGTCACCTACCGCACCTCGTACGCCAACCGTTGCGTCGCCGACGCCGAATCGGCCGGCGTCTTCACCTTCTGACCGCTCCCGACTCCGGCGAGGTGATCGCCGGGCCTCCCCCTCGGTGGCCCGGCGGCGCCGTTCACCGCGGCCTTGATCGCCCTCACCCCCACGAGGGCGATCAAGGCCGTGGTGTCACGACTCAAGAACGGGGCAGGTACCGGCACCCGATCCCGTCCTTCGCGGCAACAGGGGTCTGACGCGCGAGGGACCGGCTCAGGTTCCATTCACGCCAATCATCTTCCGGGATTCCCGGCACGACCCTGCCGAGCACGCACGACCGCAGCGGCTCCGGGAGCCGGTCGGCCGACGGCACGACGTCGGCGGAAAACCGGGACAGATAACCGGTATCGAGTGTCTTTCCGTGCGCGAGCCGGTCGATGTTGCGGTCGGCGATGAACCGTTCCGGATCGAGGACGGCCAGCCCCAGCAACGCCGCGACAGCGGCTCCGATGGCCGCGCGCGGCAGCCAGGCCGACCGCAGCGGGATCAGGGAAACCAGCACCAGCAGGAAGATCAGGCCGATCCAGAGTTCGCAGACCTCGACCAGCAGCCGCAGCACGGTGAACCCGTAGGCCTGCTGATATGTCCACATGCGACTCAACGCCGACGCGACCAGCACCAGGCTGAGCACGCTCAGCGCGCCGAGCAGTCCCCGTTGCCAGGCGCGATCGGCCGCCGAGGACTTCGGCGCCCAGCGCAACGCGGCGGCGACCAGCACCAGGGTCAGCACGGTGATGGCGGACAGCTGCCAGAACCCGCTCCTGGCGTATTCGGCCGCCGTCAGGCCGCTCGTGGCCAGGAGGTATTCGGTGCCGCCGAACAACACGACCAGGCGGACCACGACGAAACTCGTGAACAGCAGCACCAGCACACCCAGCGGCAACGTCCATTCGAGCCGGTGCGCGAGCCGTTTGCGGGGCGCTTCGTCGTCGGCGGGCAGCGGTGGCGCCGCCAGCAGGTAGCACGCCCCGGTGACGGCGAACGCGGCCACGACGAAGAGGAAACCCCAGCGGACGAAGGTTCCCGGGCTCAGCTCGGGGATCACCGCGTCGACGACGCTCGCGAACGCGGCGTCCGCGCCGCGCAACAGCGGGACGAACACCAGCAGCAGTCCGGCGCTCGCCAGCACCGGCACCAGGAACCTCGGCCGTGCGCGGCCTTCCTGTTTCGTGCCGAGCTTCGAGAGCCCGCGCCCGATCCACGGGATCGAAAGCAGCGCTTCGATCGGAACCGCGAAGACGTCGTAGACGATCGTGTTCACCGTGCGTTTCCCGACCACCGCGAGGGATCCGGCCACGAACGCGGCCAGCACGCACAGCACGTTCAGCCACACCGACGCGCGGAACATGCCGACCGCGAGCAGTCCCAGCGCTGCCGCCGCCCACACCGCGTTGACCAGGCGGAAATGCGGTTCGGCGTCACCGCGGGCGCGTTTGTCGGCGAAGTAGACGGCCACCGCGAAGGCGAGCCCGGCCACGAACCAGCCGGCTCCGGGGTCGTCCGGCATGGCGACGGCGGTGACCAGTCCGGCCGCGACCGCAGCGGGCAGGACGGAGCCGGGCAACGGGACGATCGCCGACTTGGGCGGCACGCGGGGCCGCATCAGCACCGGGATCGGCGGTGCGGACGGCATGGGCTGGGGTGGCAAGGCTCCGTCGGGCACGGTCGGAGCCATCGTGCTCGTCGCCTTCGGGGGCGACGCGTGCGCCTGCCGCTCTTCTTGGTCTTCGCTCATCAAATCCTCCAGTTTGCGAAAGCACATCTCGCAGTGTGCGCGGAGCCGCCGAATACCTGCGGCGAGGAACTACGGAACGGGGATCACGACGCGGATGACGCAGCCCTGCCGCTGCTCGGGGGTGACGACGGCGATGCTGCCGTCATGGAGGTCGACCACCCATCGCGCGATCGCGAGACCGAGACCGGTGCCCCCGCCGCCGGCCCGCTCGCCGCGGGTGAACCGCTCGAACACGCTGTCCCGCTCCCCCGGCGGGATCCCGGGGCCTTCGTCTTCGACCTCGATGACGACATCGGCCTCACGGGCCTCCGCCCGCACCCGGACCTCTCCCCCGGCCGGGCCGTGCCGGACGGCGTTGTCGAGCAGGTTGACCACGACCTGGTAGAGCCTGCCGCGGTCGGCGACCGCCGTCGCTCCGGGCGGCTGGACGTCGACGGCGAACCGCACGCCACGCCCGGTCGCGGCGGCGGTCACGCCGGCTTCGGCGGCGACCTCCTCCAGCAGCAGTTCGAGGTCGAATTCCTCCAGCTGCAACGGGAAAGCGCCCGCGTCGATCCGTGAGAGGTCGAGCAGTTCCGAGACCAGCCTGCCGAGCCGTTCGGTCTGCTGCAGCGCGGTCTTGAGCGTCGCCGGATCGGGTTTGGCAACGCCGTCGACCAGGTTCTCCAGCACCCCGTTCAGCGCGGTGATCGGCGTGCGGAGTTCGTGGGAGACGTTCGCGATCAGCTCGCGCCGGCGCTGATCCGAGGCGTCGAGGTCTGCGGCCATCTGGTTGAAGGCGTGCGACAGCTCCCCGACCTCGTCGCGGGCGGTCGCCCGGACCCGCCGGGTGTAGTCGCCCTTGGCCATCGCGCGGGCGGCGGCGGTCATCTCGCGCAGCGGCCTGGTCATCCCGTGCGCCAGGATCTGCGAGGTGACCACGGCGAGCACCATCGCGGCGATCGTGGTCCGCGGCGGCAGCCAGCCGATCTGCCAGTTGAAGAAGGCGAACGCGATACCGCCCGAGGACACCAGCAGTATCGCGAGTTTGAGTTTGATGGAGCGGACCGGGTCGAGCGGTCTCGGGAGCGCGTCGACGATCCGGCCGAGCAGCGGGCGAAGCTTCACGATCCCACCTCCAGCGCGTAACCGACGCCGTGCACGGTGCGGATGAGGTCCGCGCCCAGTTTGCGGCGCAGTGCCTTGATGTGGCTGTCGACGGCGCGGGTGCCCGAACCCGTGCCCGCGACGTCCCAGTCCCAGACCTCGCTCAGCAGGCGTTCCCTCGGCTGCACGGCTCTCGGACGCTTCGCGAAGTGGACGAGGAGGTCGAACTCGATCGGCGTCAGCTGGGCCTGGTTGCCCGCCCGCGTGACCCGCCGCTGCTCGACGTCGATTTCGAGGTCGCCGAGCACGATCTTCGTACCGGCTTCGCTCACGTCGGTCCGGGCCGACCGTTCGACGCGGCGCAGCAGCGCGTGCACCCGCGCCGAGAGCACCCGCATGGAGAACGGCTTGGTGAGATAGTCGTCGGCGCCGACGCCGAGCCCGATCAGCATGTCCGTCTCATCCGAACGAGCGGTCAGCATCAGCACCGGGACCGGGCGGCGGGCCTGGATCCGGCGGCAGACCTCGAGTCCGTCGAACCCCGGCAGCATCACGTCGAGCACCACCAGATCCGGCTCCCGCTCTGCGTCGGTCTCGACGCCGGAAGGGCCGTCGTGCGCCAGATCCACGGTGAATCCCTCGGCCCGCAGCCGCGCGGCGATGCTCTCGGCGATCGTCACGTCGTCCTCGACGACCAGCACCCGGCGTCCTCCCAGTTCCATGGGGATGACTGTAAGCACCGGCCGTGGAGACCATCCGGGTGAGCTGTGGAGATCCTGTGGAGATGTTTCGGCCGGTTTGCCGGATTGCTACGACCGTGTGTGTGACGCAGGTCATGCACCAGGAGCCTTCGAACGCAATCGACAGTCTGCGCTCCGACGCCCTCAACAGTGAACAGTCTGCCAGTCCCACGCGCGCGGCGCGGGCGAGCACGATTCCGCAATGGAGCCGACGGCACGCGGAACGCAGCACGTGCATCCTGATGGCCGGGTCGAACTCGGCGAGGTCGAGTCCTTGAAGGACAGCCGCTTCTACAACGAAGAACTCGCCCCGGTCCCGGTCGAAAAGCGGACCTGGACCACCTACACCTACTTCGCGCTGTGGATGGGCATGGCGCACAACATCCCGTCCTACGCGCTCGCCGCGTCGCTGATCGCGCTCGGGATGAACTGGGTGCAGGCGCTGCTCACGATCACCATCGGCAACCTGATCGTGCTGATCCCGATGCTGCTCAACAGCCACGCCGGGACGAAGTACGGCATCCCGTTCCCGGTGTTCGCCCGCGCCTTCTTCGGTATGCGCGGCGCGAACCTGGCGGCGTTGCTGCGGGCGTTCATCGCGTGCGGCTGGTTCGGCATCCAGACCTGGGTCGGCGGCGAGGCGATCTACATCATCGTCGGGCGGCTCGCGGGCTCCGGCTGGAAGGACTCCACCGTCGTCCTCGGCCAGCACTGGACGCTGTGGCTTTCGTTCGGGGTGTTCTGGCTAGTGCAGATGCTCATCATCTGGCGCGGCATGGAGGCGGTCCGCAAATTCGAGAACTGGACGGCGCCGCTGGTGTCGGTCGGCTTCCTGATCCTGCTGGGCTACGTGCTGGTCAAGGCGGGCGGGCTCGGGCCGATCCTGGCCGAACCGGGGAAACTCGGCTGGGGACCGGACTTCTGGAAGGTGTTCGCCCCGGCGCTGATGGCGATGATCGCGTTCTGGTCGACGCTTTCGCTGAACATGCCGGACTTCACCCGGTTCGGCGGCAGCCAGGGCAAACAGGTCCGCGGCCAGATCCTCGGCCTGCCGACCACGATGACGTTCATCGCGATCGTGGCCATCCTGACCACCTCGGGTGGCAGCGTCCTCTACGGCGAGCAGATCTGGGACCCGGCGAAACTGGCCGACCGGTTCGACTCGCCGGTCGTCGTGGTGGTCGCGTTGATCGCGCTGGTGCTGGCGACGGTGTCGGCGAACCTCGCGGCCAACGTGGTCAGCCCGTCCTACGACTTCTCCAACGCGTTCCCGAAGAAGATCACCTTCGCCGTCGGCGGGCTGATCACCGGGATCATCGGCATCCTCATCCAGCCGTGGCGCCTCTACTCCGATCCGAACATCTACATCTTCGCGTGGCTCGGTTTCTACGGCGGTCTGCTCGGCGCGGTCGCCGGGGTGCTCGTCGCCGGCTACTGGGTGGTCAACCGCACGCACCTCGAACTGCGGGATCTCTACACCGAACGCGGCGTCTACTGGTTCAACGGCGGCTGGAACTGGCGCGCGCTGGCCGCGACGCTGGTCGGCGCCGTGCTCTCGGTCGGCGGCGCGTACGGCGGGCCGTTCCCCGAAGACGGCCTGATCCCGCTCCTGAAACCGCTCTACGACTACAACTGGGTCGTCGGCCTGGCGGGCGCCTTCGTCGTCTACCTGCTGCTGTCCCTGTCCGAACGCAAGCGCACCACCTATATCGAGGAGGACGCAAGTGAGCGACCTGGTCCGAGCCGGATTGATCCAGCAGCGGTGGACGGGTGACAAGGAGTCGATGATCGCCAACGCGGTCGAAGCCATCGGCAAGGCCGCTTCGCAGGGAGCGCAGGTCGTCTGCCTGCAGGAGTTGTTCTACGGCCCGTATTTCTGCCAGGTGCAGGACACCGACTACTACTCCTACACCGAAGGCATCCCCGACGGGCCGACGACCAAGCTCATGCAGGAGGTCGCCGAACGCCACGGTGTCGTGCTGGTCGTCCCGATGTACGAGGTCGAGCAGCCCGGCGTGTACTACAACACCGCCGCGGTGATCGACGCCGACGGCACCTACCTCGGCAAGCACCGCAAGAACCACATCCCGCAGGTGAAGGGGTTCTGGGAGAAGTTCTACTTCCGGCCCGGAAACCTGGGCTACCCGGTGTTCGACACCGCCGTCGGCCGCATCGGCGTCTACATCTGTTACGAGCGGCACTTCCCGGAGGGCTGGCGCGCGCTGGGCCTGGCGGGCGCGAAGATCGTGTTCAACCCGTCGGCGACCAGCCGGGGCCTTTCGGAGTACCTGTGGCGGCTGGAGCAGCCCGCGGCCGCCGTCGCGAACGAGTACTTCGTCGGCACGATCAACCGGGTCGGCGTCGAATCACTGGGCGACAACGATTTCTACGGTCAATCGTATTTCGCGGACCCTCGCGGTCAGCTGATCGGCGAGGCCGCTTCCGACACCGAGGAGGAGATCGTCATCCGCGACCTCGACATGGGTCAGCTCGCCGAAGTGCGAGACCTGTGGGCCTTCTATCGAGACCGCCGTCCCGACAGCTACGGACCCCTCGCGGAGGCGTGATGACCACCCTCATCAGCGGCGGGCGGGTGGTGTCGACGGCGGGCGCTTCGGCGGCGGACGTCCTCGTCGACGGCGAGACGATCTCGGCCGTCGGTGCCCCCGGCACGCTGGGGCCCGCCGACTCGGTGATCGACGCCACGGGAAGGTACGTGCTGCCCGGCGGGATCGACGCGCACACCCATATGGAGATGCCGTTCGGCGGAACGCATTCCGTCGACACCTTCGGCACCGGGACGACGGCGGCGGCGTGGGGCGGGACGACCACGATCATCGATTTCGCCGTCCAGGCCAAGGGCACGTCCCTTCTGTCCACTATGGACAAGTGGCACGAGAAGGCCGACGGCAACTGCGCCATCGACTACGGCTTCCACATGATCGTCTCCGACGTCAACGATTCGTCGTTGAAGGAGATGCAGGCCTGCGTCGACGGCGGCGTCGGCAGCTTCAAGATGTTCATGGCATATCCCGGGGTCTTCTACTCCACGGACGGCGAGATCCTGCTGGCCATGCAGAAGGCACGCGAGATCGGCGCGACGATCATGATGCACGCGGAGAACGGCATCGCGATCGACCAGCTGGCCGCGCAGGCGTTCGCCGCCGGGAAGATCGACCCGGTGCAGCACGGGCTCACCCGCCCGCCGGAACTGGAGGGCGAGGCGACCTCGCGCGCGATCCAGCTGGCCAAGGTCACCGGGGCGCCGCTGTACATCGTGCATCTCTCGGCGTCACAGGCACTGGCGGCGGTCGCGGAAGCACGCGACAACGGGCAAAACGTCTTCGCGGAGACGTGTCCTCAGTATCTCTATCTGTCCATTGAGGACTTGGCCAAACCGGATTTCGAGGGTTCGAAGTACGTCGCTTCTCCCCCGCTGCGGGAGAAGTCACATCAGGCGGATCTGTGGCGAGGGTTGCGTACCAACGATCTCTCGGTGGTGTCGACGGACCACTGTCCCTTCTGTTTCAAGGACCAGAAGGAGCTCGGCCGCGGCGACTTCCGCGCGATCCCCAACGGGATCCCCGGTGTCGAGCACCGGGTGGACCTGCTGCACCAGGGTGTCGTGGCGGGTGAACTCACCCTCGGCCGCTGGGTCGAGACCTGCTCGACCACGCCGGCGCGGATGTTCGGGCTGTACCCGCGCAAGGGTGTCATCGCGGCGGGTTCGGACGCGGACATCGTCGTCTACGACCCGGCGGCGAAGCAGACCTTGTCGGTCGAGACACACCACATGAACGTGGACTACTCGGCCTACGAGGGCATGGAGATCACCGGCAAGGTCGAGACGGTGCTCTCGCGCGGGCGCGTGGTCGTGTCGCCGTCCGGCTTCTCGGGCAGTACGACGCACGGGAAATTCCTCTCGCGCGACCTGAACCAGTACCTGAACTGAGGCGGTGGCCGTGGACTTCGGGATAGTTCTCCAGACCGACCCGCCCGCACGCGATCTCGTGCGGCTGATGAAGGCCGCCGAGGACCAGGGTTTCCGCTACGGCTGGACGTTCGACTCGTGCGTGCTGTGGCAGGAACCGTTCGTCATCTACTCGCAGATCCTCGCGGCGACGTCGTCGATGATCGTGGGCCCGATGGTGACCAGCCCGGCCACCCGGGACTGGTCGGTGATGGCGTCGACCTTCGCCACGCTCAACGACATGTACGGCAACCGGACCGTCTGCGGCATCGGCCGCGGCGACTCGGCACACCGGGTGGTCGGCCTGCCACCGTCCACTTTGGCCACCGTGCGCGACTGCATGCACGTGGTCAAGGAACTGGCCGAAGGGCGCGAAGTCCTGTTGCGGGACAAGCCGGTGCAGATCCCCTGGATCCGCAACGGCAGACTCGAAATGTGGATGGCGGGATACGGGCCGAAGGCGCTGAAGACGGTCGGCGAACACGCCGACGGCTTCATCCTCCAGTGTGCCGATCCCGCGATCGCCCGGTGGACCATCGGTTCGGTCCGTGAGGCCGCCCGCGCGGCCGGACGGGATCCGGCCGGGATCACGATCTGCCTCGCGGCCCCGGCGTACGTCGGAGACGATCTCGCCCATCAGCGGGAACAGTTGCGCTGGTTCGGCGGGATGGTCGGCAACCACGTCGCGGATCTCGTGGCGCGGTACGGCGATTCCGGGCCGGTGCCGCACGAACTGACCGACTACATCCGCGAGCGGCAGGGTTACGACTACTCGCACCACGGACGGGCGGGCAATCCGTCGACCGATTTCGTCCCGGACGAGATCGTGGACCGGTTCTGCCTGCTCGGGCCGTCTTCGGCGCAGGTGGAACGCCTGGAGGAGCTGGCTTCGCTCGGTGTCGACCAGTTCGCGCTGTACCTCATGCACGACCAGCGCGAAGAAACCCTCAAGCGCTACGGCTCGGAGATCATCAACCGCTGACTCCCGCAATCAGTCACCTACTTGCGCGCGAAACCGCCGCAAGTAGGTGACTAATTGCGTGGGGGTAAGGCGAGGGTGTCTGGTCGCGGGTATTCGCTCGCGGCCGTGGAGCGACTGTGCCGCGAAAGCCCCCTCCTCGCTACCGCACCCCCGGCACCCGACGTTGTGAAAGCCACTTTCGCAACCTCCCAACTTGGCCTTACCCCTCAATAACTCGCGTGTTTGGACGCCGGACAACCCGAGTGCGGCGTCCAAGCACGCGAGTCACGGCTTAGCTCCGCCCGCCCCCGGGACGAACGGGCTCGCACCGCAGAGCAGGGGCGAAGGACGCCTTCACCTCACCGCCGGCCCACCCACGACCACGACACCTTTGACTTGCCCCTCAAATAATCGCGTGGGGTCAGCCGAACCAGGCGGCGAGGGCCTCGCGCAAGCCTTCGGCGTCGGTGTCGCCCGCCCAGGCGACGTAGCCGTCCGGGCGGATCAGGAGGACGTCGGCGGGCCGGTCCTCGGCCTTCGCGGTATGGACGTCGACGCGTCCCTGCGCGAGTTCGCGCAGTTCGGGCCGTCCGGCGAGGTCGAGCAGGACCGGCCGCGCCGGCCGCAGCAGTTCGGCGACGCTGGTCGCCCCCTCGTCGGTCTCCAGCGCGAGATCCGGGACGAACATGCCGGCGAGCGCGTGCCCGGAACCCGGCATCGGGTAGCGCGTGTCGGTCCCGGCGACGTGGGAAGCCAGCCGCCGCGCGGCCTGTTCGTCGTCCAGCAGTTCCTGGAAGACCGCGCGGAGCGCTTCGGCGGCTTCGTCGTGCCCGCGCCGCAACGCGACCTGCGCCTGGGACTGCAGGAGCGCACGCGCACCGGCGGCGTGCCGTTCCGCGTGATAGGTGTCCAGCAGTCCTTCCGGCGCCCTGTCCTGGATCTCGGCGGCCAGCTTCCACGCCAGGTTGACCGAATCGGACATGCCGACGTTGATCGCCGTGCCGGTGGACGGCAGCAGATGGGCCGCGTCGCCCGCCAGCAGGATCCGCCCCTCGCGGTAGCGCTCCGCCTGGCGGGCGGAGAACTGGTAGCGCGAGAGCCGGACCGGGTCGCCCAGCGGGACGTCGCCGCCGAGGACCCGCCGGATGCTGTCCCCGAGTTCGGCCAGGGTCATCGGCACGTCGTCGTCGACCTCGCCGGGATCGTCCTCAGTGGTCTGGATGAACAGGATCCCCGGCGTCAGCGAACCGAGCGCGAACACGCCGGCGTCGGTGCGGGTGAAGCCCGCCTTGATCCGGCCCAGTTCCGGCGTCTCGATGTCACCGTTGTCGTGGACGGTCAGCCCGTCGGGGATCTTGACCTGCCCGATCCGGTTGACTTCGGGATAGGTGGTGCCGGGGAAGCCGATCCCGGCCATCGAGCGGACGGGACTGCGCCCACCGTCGCAGCCCACCAGGTATGGGGCGGTGACCTCGTACGCTCCGTCCGGTCCGCGTACCTCGGCGGTCACCGACTCGTCGTCCTGGCGCAGCCCGACGACTTCGTGCCCGCGACGCACTTCCGTGCCGAGCTCGATGGCGTGCTCCTCGAGCAGCCGCTCCAGCGACTGTTGCCGCACCGAAAGCGCCTTCAGCGGCGGCTCCTCGAACCGGGTGAGGTCGACGTGCACCCCACCGAACGGGAACCGGTGCGGCGGGACGGGGTCGGTGACGAGCGCCCGCACCCGCTCCAGCAGGCCGCGATAGTGCAGCAGGTCCAGGATCTGCCCGCTGAGGCCGTGGGCCTTCGGAGTCTTCCCCTGTTCCGGCCGCCGTTCCAGGACCAGCGGGCACGCACCGGCCAGCCGGAGTTCGGCGGCCAGCATCAGACCGGTCGGGCCGGCACCCACGATGATCACGTCGACGTCCGTCAAATCTTCACTCCTGTTCGGCCTGTTCTGGCTACGGCCGAGGATTCTGCGGCACCACCGGGGTCTTGCCGCAAGCCCCCCGGTGCGCTATATGTTGAACATGGAGGGGCGTACCCCACCATTTTTCCGGGTACGAGCACCAGGGATCGCGCGCCCGCGAGGCGAGACGCTGGCCGGGTGACCAGATTCCGCATCGCTACTGTGCTCACTCTCACCGCACTCGCCGCCATCACGATCGCGCCCGCGGTCTCGGCCGCGCCGAAGGGTCTCGCCTGGGGTCCCTGCCCATCCGGATCGCCACCGGGTTACGACTGTGCCGAGATCGAGGTCCCGTTGTCCTATCAGGACCCGGACGGACCTCGGATCACCATCGCGCTCGGCCGTCTCCCGGCGACGGACCAGAAGCACAAACGCGGCACCCTCTTCACCAACCCCGGCGGCCCGGGGAATCAGGGTCGCTTCAGCAGATTCCAGACCCCGTCCCTGCACCGGCAGTTCGACATCGTCGGCTTCGACCCCCGCGGCATCGGCGCCAGCACACCGGTGCGCTGCTTCGCCGGCGAGGAGGAAACCGAGCCGCTCAAACGGGTTCTGGGGAACTTCCCGATCACCGCGGAGCAGGAGACCAGGCATTTCGCCGACGTCCGTGAGGTCGCCGCCTCCTGCGGCCGCAACGCCGGGCCGCTACTGGGGCACCTGTCGACCGCGAACGTCGCCAGGGACCTCGACAGGATGCGCCAAGCCGTCGGCGAGCCCCGCCTGCGCTACTACGGGCTTTCCTACGGCACCTACGTCGGCGAGGTGTACGCCAACCTGTTCCCGCATCGGGTCGGCGCCTTGGCACTGGACGCCGTCAACGATCCGATCGCCTGGTCCACCGGACACCGTCCGGAGGACGCGAACGTCCCGTTCAGCACCAGGCTCGGCGGCTTCCGGGACGCGGACCGCGCGCTGCAGGCGTTCCTCGACGCGTGCGCGGCCGACACGCGGTGCGCGTTCCGCGAGCCGGGGAAGGATCTGCGGGCCAAGTACGACGCGCTCCTCGACCGGCTCGAAGCCACCCCGGGGCCGATCACCTATCAGGAGGTCATCCGGCGTACCCACAACGCGCTGATCGACGAGGCCCGCTCCCCCGCGCTGGCGGAGTTCCTCCAGTCCGCGACGAAACCCGTCTCGACGAAAGCCATCCCGACGCCCTTCGATTCCGCGATGGGTGGCGGCGGGACGATCTGCGCGGACACCGCGAACCCGCGTGACCCGGCCGCCTGGCCCCGCGCCGCCCGCGCGGCCGACCGGGAAAGCCGCGGTTTCGGTTCGTACGACACGTATCTCTCCCTGCCGTGTGCCTTCTGGCCCGCCTCCGACCCGGCGCGGTACACGGGACCGTGGAACCGGCCGACCGCGCCGATCCTGTTGCTGGCCAACGGCAAGGGTGACCCGGAAACGCCGTACGCCGGGGCGCGGCGGGCCGAACGCATCCTCGGCAACGCGCGGCTCCTCACGCTGGACGCCTGGGGACACGGCGCGTTGAACCGCAGTGCCTGTGTCGACGCGGCCGTCGACGCCTACCTGTCCCACGGACGCCTTCCGGCGCGCGGCACCGTCTGCGCCCCGGATCACGCGCCGTTCGACGCCAGGTAGGCCCGGGCGGTGTCCTCGTCGGTGAGCCAACGGGCGTAGTCGACGGGGTCGGAGAAGATGTTCGCGAACCGGCGCGCCACCTCGGGCGCCGTCTGCGCGGCTTCCAGGGTGGCCAGCACGTGATCCGGCGGCGGACCGAGCAGATCGTTGCTCAGCCGGGTCGCGTGCTGCGCCTTTTCCCAGTATTCGGCGAAAGTGCCGCGCAGGAACGCTTCGTCGAACGGGCGGTCACCGTGGTCGAGGATGCGCCGTTCGTAGACGGCCGCGGCGTGCGCCGCCATGTTCGCGCCCTGCCCGGCGACCGGATCGTTCGTCACCGCGGCGTCGCCCATCGCCAGGACCTTCGCCCCCGACGGCAATGTCCCGACCGGATCGCGCACGATCGGCAGAACCCGGCCGCGCAGGACGTCCAGCGGCCCGCTGGGGCGGGCGTCGGCCAGCGACTCCTCGACCCACGGGAACTGTCTGCGCAACAACGTCATCGCGAGGGCGAAATGCTCGTCGAGGCCGGTGACGCCGTCCCAGACGTCCATCGGGCCACCGGGCACGCCGAAGAATCCGAGACCGAAGACGGGGCCGCGCACGGATTGGATCGGCAGCCCGAACAGCTCACCCGCCGGGGAGAGCCCGAACGTCAGCCCCGGATACACCGGAAGCGGCTCGTGCCGGCCGGACACGAGGTACAGGATCCCGATGGTCCGCTGCGGTTCGCGGTGCGGGGAACGTGCGTCGTCACGCGGGAAGAGCGCGTCGAACCGCGGTCCCCGTCCGGCCGCGACCAGCACGAGGTCGAACTCGCGGGCGTACTCCTCCAGCCCCTCCGGGGTCACCTCGCCGATCCGGATTTCGCCGCCGCGTTCGGCGAAGACGGTCAGCCAGGCGGACACCTTGACCCGCTGATCGACCGACTGCGCGGGATGGTCGAACCGGGCCTGCCACGAGACGGCCGGCTCCGGGGAATCCCCGGCGAGCCCGAACGACGCGCCGAGGATCTCCGGGGCCCGTCCGTCCCAGAAGTTGATGCCCAGCGCGCGTTCCCGGGTCAGCGCGGGGTGGAACACGCACTGGTTCGAGATGAGCCTCCCCGACCGGATCGTTTCGGCGTCGCGGTCGGTGACCACGGTGACGGCGTATCCGTGCCGTTGCAGGCCCAAGGCCAGTACCAGTCCGGCTTGTCCGGCCCCGACCACCACGATCCGGCGCATGGCTCCCCCTCAGTCGACCAAAGCCTGATACACCAGGTTCCTCAATTCGACGCGGATCGGGTAGGTCGACGACGGCAGCAACTGGGTGAAGAACAGGACCGTGATGTCCTCGTCCGGATCGACCCAGAACGCGGTGCTCGCCGCGCCACCCCAGGCGAATTCCCCGGCGCTGGCGAGGGTCTTGGCCTTCACCGGGTCGTCGAGCACCGAAAAGCCCAGCCCGAAGCCGAAACCGTCGTACGGCGCCTCGGAGAACCCGGTCCGGCCGCAGGTCTCCAGGTCCACGCCGCCGGGCAGGTGGTTGGTCGCCATGAGCCGGACCGTGCGCGGACCGAGCAGGCGGACGCCGTCGAGTTCGCCGCCGCGCACCAGCATCTGGGCGAAACGGTGGAAGTCACCCGCCGTCGAGACCAGCCCTCCGCCACCCGAAAAGCACGAGGGCGCGACGCGGCCGACGTTGCCCAGCTCGTCGTGACGGAACGGCTCCTTGGTGACCGGATGCGGCACGTAGAGCGCGGCCAGCCGGTCGAGATCACCGGCGGCGGTTTGGAATCCGGTCTCGTGCATGCCGAGCGGGGTGAAGATCCGCTCGGCGAAGAAGACGTCGAGTGACTGACCGGAGACGACCTCGATGAGCCTGCCGAGGATGTCCGTCGCGACCGAATAGTTCCATTCCGAGCCCGGCTGGAACAGCAACGGCAGCCGCGCGATCGCTTCGGAAACGCCCGCCAGATCGAGCCCCGGCGCGGTGCCGAGGTCGAATCCCGCCTCGCGGTAGAGCGCGTCGACGGGATGCGTGCGGTGGAAACCGTAGGTCAGCCCCGCGGTGTGGGTGAGCAGGTGCCAGACGCGGATCGGTTCGGCCGAGGGCACGGTCGCCTGCTTCACCGACGAGCCCCCGGCGAACACCCGCGGTTCCGAGAATTCCGGAAGCCAGCGGGAGATCGGGTCCTTGAGGTCGATGAGCCCCGCTTCGACGAGCATCATCGCGGCGACGGAAGTGACCGGCTTCGTCATCGAGTAGACGCGCCAGATCGTGTCGGTCTCGACCGGCAGCCCGGCCTCGATGTCACGCTGCCCGTTCGACGCGAGATGCGCGACCTTCCCGTTCCTGGTCACCACGGCCAGATACCCGGGAATCCGCTTGCGCTCCAGGTACCCGTCGAAATGCTTGTCGATCCGGCGCAGCCGCTCCGCGTCGAAACCCACCTCGGCCGGGTCGACGTCCACCTTCAGCTCGATCATGCGACCGAGGCTACGCGTTCCGCTCGGCCTGTTTCTCCAGTCGCCACGCCTCGTCGGTCTTCCCGATCCGCCAGTATCCGGAGATGGACAGCAGGTCGCGCCGCATGCCCCGGTCGTCCAGCAGATGACGCCGCAGGTCCCGGACGAACCCGGCCTCACCGTGGACGAACGCCTGCACGACACCCTCACGCCAGTCGAGCGCGCGGACGGCGGCCGCGAGATCGTCACCCCGGCTCCGGTGCAGCCAGGTGATCCGCGCGTCGCCCTTGGTGGTCAGCGACTGCTCTTCGGCCGCGTCCTCCACGAGGATCACCGCGTGCACGGGCACACCCGCCGGCATCGCCTCGAGCGAAGCGGCGATCGCGGGCAGGGCGCTCTCGTCCCCGGCGAGCAGATGCCAGTCGGCCTCCTCGCCCGGCGCGTACGCCCCGCCAGGTCCGGAAACGATCAGCTCGTCGCCCGGTTTCGCGGCGGCGGCCCACGGTCCGGCCACGCCCTCGTCACCGTGGTGGACGAAGTCGAGCACCAGCTCGCCGAGATTCGGGTCGAACGCCCGGACGGTGTAGGAGCGCATCCGCGGCCACTGCTCGCGCGGCAGTTCCTCGCGGACACGCGCCAGGTCGAACGGTTCGGGATAGGTGACGCCGGGCACCGGGAAGTGCACCTTGACGTAGGCGTCGGTGAATTCGTTGGGCTTGAACGAGGCGATCTCTTCGCCCCCCGCGACGATCCGGACCATATGCGGGGTGATCCGTTCGGTGCGCAGCACCCGCAACCGGGTCGCTGATACCGCTCTCCTCGCCTCGGCCATGCACGATTCCTTTCGTGGGTTAGGTGAACCTAACCGAGCGTACGCCCCTCGCCGCCAGGCCGGGCGAGATCTCCCATCATCCGATCAAAGCCCTCCCGGACACGTTCCTCGAATCCGAAGAAGAACCGGTTGGTCATGCTTCACGAAGCCCTCGCGGCCGGATCGCTCACCCGGGTGTTCTGGAAGGACGCGACGCGCCAACCGTCGGACTCCTCCACGAGCACGTAGGTCAGTGTCGATTCCCGTCCGGGCTCCGGCTTGCCGCCCGAAAGCGACGACCCGCCACCGGACACGACGATCGCGACCTCCGGCCGGATGAACCGGATCTTCGGCTCGCCACCGCCCGCCTCCAGCTTCGATCCCTTGAGCGGCCCCTCGAACAGGGACCGGTGCGCGCTTTCGATCATCGCCCGGCCGGGCATGTTCATCCCGAAGAAAGTCACGTAGTCGGCGTCTTCGGTGAAGAGCGACGCGTACGCGGCCGCGTCGCCGTCGTTCCACGCGTCGGCGAGCTTGGCCAGCACAGCCAGGATTTCGGCCTGTCGTTCGGTCATGGTTTCCTCCAGCTAGACGAACGCTGTTCGTTTGACGAACACCGTTCTACAGGCGAACGGTGTTCGCGTCAAGTAGAGTTCCCGGCGAACCCCGGACCAGGAGGCGAACGAAGTGAGCAGGCCCCGGCGTCGCGCCGAGAAACCCGTGCTGTCCCAGGAGCTCGTGGTGAAGACGGCACTGGACCTCCTCGCCGCCGAGGGACTGGAGGCGGTGAGCATGCGGCGCGTGGCCCAGGCGCTGGAGACCGGCCCGGCGTCGCTCTACGCCCATGTCGCGAACAAGGAAGAGCTCCACGAACTGATGGTCGACCACGTGCTCGCCTTCGGCCCGTTCCCGGAGCCCGATCCGCAGCGATGGGTCGAACAGGCGAAAGAGCTGCTGCGCGACAACGTCCGCGCGCTGACGTCGGTCCCCGGGATCGCCAAGATCGCGTGGGCCATCCCCGTCCCGGTCGGCGCGAACGCCCTGCAGCAGGCCGAAGCGATGCTCGCGGTGCTGCGCGCGGGCGGCCTCGACCTCAAGCGGGCCCTGTTCGCCGCGGACGCGTTATGGCTCTACGCCAAGGCCTTCGCCTACGAAGGCGCCGGTTGGCAACACGGCGACATCGACCTGGCCGATCAGGAGGAACGCGGCAAGCGGATGGTCGAGTACATGACGTCGTTCCCGCCCGGCGCCTTCCCGAACCTGCTGGCTTCGGGTGAGTACTTCACCGCGGAGACCGCGCAGGAACGCTTCGAGTTCGCCATCGACCTCTTCTTACGGGGCTTGGCCTCCAGCGCCCCGTAATCCGACGCAGCGGCCGGACAAGCTCAGAGCAGCGCCACCGCGGCCGCGTACTGCGGCACCAGATGCGCCCCCAGCGAAGCCTTCATCTCCGACATCTTCTTCCCGAACACCACCTGCGGCCGCCCGGCTTCCACCGCCCACCGCACCGCTTCACCGTAGAAGTGGAAGTACAGATCGGGCCGCCCGCCGAGTTCCGGGGGCAGCGCCGCCCAGTGCCGGGCGATCGGCAGCGTCGGATGGTCGAGAAGGGTCGCGACGGCGATCGCCCGGCCCGTGGCCGTCTCGCGGTACTCGATGACGTGCACGTCCGGCTGCCGCAGGAGGGCGCCCACGTACCCCACGAACGCCGGGAGCGGCACGATCGGCACATCGTGGTGTTTGGATTCGTTGTACCGCAGCAGTTCCGCGATCTCGACCGGATCGGTCTCGGCGCCCGGCCGCACGCGCACTTCGATCGACGGGTCGGCATCGAAGGTCCGGAAGATCTTACGCAGGTTCTGTTTGCGTTTCCTGGCCAGCGAGTACATCCAGTCGTCGCGGCTCGAGAACGGCGAGACGTCGAGGACCGCCACGTCCTCGGTCCGGCGCACCATCTTCAGCCTGCCGCGGACACTGTCCACACCGGACTCGCCGACCTGGCGTACCAGCAGTGCGCGCAGGCCGAAACCGAGTTCCGCGCGCATGGCCGGGACGAACGCGTCCAGCAGCCTGCCGACGCCGCCGTCGTCGTCCGCGCCATCGAACCACCAACCCGGCATCGCACCCGAACCGGGGGCACGGACGTCGAGCCCACCGATCCGTCCGCGTCCCACCGGGCGGGCGAACCGGTGCCGCCGGGTGAGGCCGGTGACCCAAGCGGAGCTGACCACGCCACGCGGTTCCCCGTCTTCGAGCAGGACCGTGACCGGCTGCTCGGTGCGCGCCGCCCACGCCTGGGTGGTGAGCACCTCCCAGCTCCAGTCCGCGCGCAGACCGGCCTTGGCCCGCAACGGTTTCCAGTAGGCGGGCTCCGGATCGCGGCGGGGGTCCAGCACTTCGATCACCATCGCGTCACCGGTCTCGGCACGATGACCCCGAGCAACGGGACCGGTTGGAAACCGAGTGTCGCCTTGAGGTCGGTCAGTCCCCGGCCCATCGACAGGGACTTCCGGTTGCCTTCGATCATGTAGCGCACATTCCGGACGACGGCCTCGAAGTAGAGGTGTTTCGGCCGTCCTTCTTCCGGGG
Source organism: Amycolatopsis sp. NPDC052450 (assembly GCF_044547565.1). NCBI lineage: Bacteria > Bacillati > Actinomycetota > Actinomycetes > Pseudonocardiales > Pseudonocardiaceae > Amycolatopsis > Amycolatopsis sp. NPDC052450. Next base: position 50,272 of record NZ_JBIUAQ010000021.1, read on the forward strand.
CCAGCGCGGCCCAATGCTGGTGCAGCGGCGCGACGGGATGGTCGAGCACGTTGGTGAACGCGAGCAGTCTGCCCTCGCCGTCGTGGTAGGTCGAGGTGATCACGTCGGGTCTGCGCACGAGTTCGCCGAGGTATTCGGCGGTGACCGGACCGCGCCGGTCGAACTTCACCGGTCCCATCCGCTGACGGTGCTCCCGCAACATGGTGGCCAGTTCGAGTGCGTCGAGGTCGGTGCGGGCGGCCTCCGTGTGGACGATCACGTCCGGGTCGGCGGCGATCTTCTTCGACTGGCCGCGCAGGCTCAGCCGCCTGCTCCGGCGCAGGGACGCCAGCCACCCGTCGACGTCGACGAACCTGTTTTCCAGTACCGACGTCGGCATCGTGTCGCGCACGGGCCTGCCCCGTCCGGTCAGCATGTCGAGCGTTTCCGGCTCGACGGTCCGGTAAAGGACTCCGAGACAACCGGGTCCGGTGTAGCGGCAAACCGCGCGTTCGAACCGGCGCATGATCTCCCGCCGGTCGGCGGCGTCGACACCGTCCGCGAACAGCCACGGCGGGTATCCGGAAAGCCACGCGTGCTGCACCTCGACCCAGCGCGGCCCGAGCCGCGCCAAGCCGCGCACGGCACCGGGGCGGTCCGGCGAGACCGGGGCGCACAGCATCGCCAGTACCGCGGCGACGATCTCGCCTCCGTCACTGATCACCGTGAGCACGGTGGGGCTGCGGGAAAAGCGTGACTCCACCCGCAGCAACCCGTAGTCCCACGGAACCGGTGCCTGCTGTGCGACGAGGAATGCCGCCCAGCCCTCGGGTTCCGGATCGGTCCGCGGGTCGAGCACCCGCACGTCCCAGGTCATCGGCCCAGCACCGGTCTCGGCACGGCGACCGACACCAGGGACCTGGTGCCGAAACCGAGCGGGGTCTTGTTCTCGAGCATCGCCCGGCCGGCGGTCAGTTCGGGGCGCCGATACGTGATCATGTGTTCCACTCCCCTGGCGTAGAAGTCGACATAGAGCCCTTTCCGTCCGCCGTCCGCACTCGGCAGCGCGGCCCACTGGTGCAGCGCGCAGCCGTCCTCGGCGTCGAACACCGTGCCGAATCCCAGCAGCCGCCCGGATCCGTCGCGGTAAGTACGGGTGATGACGTCCGGACGGCGGACCAGTGCGTCCAGATAGGACGGTGCGATCGGGCTGCGCGTGTCCATGTGCAGCCCGCCGAACCGCGACCGCTGTCCCCCGGCCCAGGCGCGGTCGTCCTGCCTGGACCGGTGGGCGTTGAGCAGCACGGCCAGTTCGTGGCAGTCCAGGTCCCGGCGGGCCGTCGCCGCATCGGTACGCAGGTCCCCGTCTTCACGCAGTTCGTGCAGCGTCTTCCGGGTTCCGTCATCGAGCGCCTGTTCCCATTCGTCCACAGTGGAGTACTCGTTGGCCAGCACGGCGGCCGGGTCGATCTCGCGGGACATCCGGCCGCGGCCGTCCAGCGCCGGGAGGAGCTCCGGATTCATCGCGCGGTAGATCAGGCCCAGCAGTCCTGGGCCGAGGTGGGCGCACAGTGCTCGTTCGAACCGGCGGACCAGTTCCCGCCGCTCCGTCTCGTCCAGCCGCTCGTCGAGCACCCCGGCGGGGTATCCGCTGAGCTGCCAGAGGTAGGCCTCCGCCCAGCGCGGGCGGAACCGTCCACCCGGGACGGACAGCGGCGCGAAGTCACCCGCCCGCCAGCTCCGGCACACCATCACGGTGAACGCGCCGACGATCGTCCCGTTCCGGCGGAGCACCGCGAGCACCGCGGGGTTCTTCGCCATCCAGGCTTCCCGGCGCAGGACCTCGTACTCCCACACCGGCCACAGCCTCGCCCGCCGCAGGAAACCGCTCCAGCCCTCGGGTTCGGCCGCGCTCCTCGGATCGAGCACCTCGACCTCGAACGCGGTGCTCCGGGCCGCCACCTTCATCGTCACCATCCCAGTACCGGTCTCGGCACGGCCGCGGCGTACACCGGACGCGCCCGGAAACCGAGCGTGGCCTTGAGTTCGGGCAGTCCGCGCCCGGCGGTGAGCTCCTTGACGCCGCGCCGCGTGACATAGCGCATGGCGTGGATGTAGGAGTCGAACAGCAGTCCCCGCCGTCCGCCTTCGTCCGCCGGCAAGGTGCCCCAATGCTGTTTCGCCGGACTGTCCGGATGATCGAGCAGGGTGTTCACCGCGAGCAGTCTGCCGTCGGCGCCGGTGTAGGTCAGCGTGTGCACGTCCGCCCGCCCGGCACCACCCTCGACCACCACACCGGGGTCGGCGGCCAGCCTGCGCCGTTGCCGTCGCAGCCCACTCCGGCGCGACTTGGGCAGCGACGCGATCCATTCGTCTTCCGAAGCGAAGCGGTTTTCCAGCACCGCCACGGAATCGACGGCCTTCACCAGCCGTCCGGGACCCTGGAGGTCTTCGGCGAAGTCGTGACTCAGCGCCCGGTACAGGACGCCGAGCAGGCCGGGGCCGAGCCGACTGCGCAGTGCGCGTTCGAATTCCCGGATCAACGGCCGCCGTTCCGCGCCCTCGACCTGCGGCGCGAACGCGAGACCCGGGTAGCCGCTCAGCCAGGGTTGACACACCTCGGCCCAGAACGGACGAAGCAACCGGTGTCCCGGCGTCGGCGCGAAGCGGTACCGGAGCCGAGGACGGCACACCAGCACGGAGAACGCCGCGACGATCCCGGCACCGTCCGTGACGGTGGCGAGCATCGGCGGGTTCCGCGCGGTCCAGGCGTCGAGTCCCATCACGTCGTAGTCCCACACCGGATGCAGGCGGGCGGCACGGGAGAACTCGGTCCAGCCGCCGGGTACGGAGTCGGTGCGGGGATCGTGGAAGCCGATCTTCACGTGAGCACGACCGGTGTCCCGTGTCGCGGGCACGGCGCGATCTCACCACGGACGCCGCCCGCCGGGAGCACGTCCACGAACCGCGGGGAATCCTGACGCAGCAGCGTGAACGCGAGACCGCCCGTCGTCGGGCGCGCGTAGACGCGAGGCCAGTCGAGGTGCCACCGGCCGCATTCCTCGATCGCGCCCAGGTAGCCCAGCGCCGGATCGTGGAGCACTCCGTACGGGCCGGAGTCTATTGTGTCCAGTTCTCGTCGCGGTACCGATTCGACCCGGTACGCACGGTCTTCGGGCAACGCCGCCGCGAAGACGGCGAGCTGCTTGTCGTCACCGATCGCGAGCACGCGACGACCGCGGCGGAGCTCCGCCGACAGTTCCGCCAGCACACTCGGCGCCGGTACGTCGGGATCCACCACGCAGCAACGAACTCCACGCGGCAGGTCCACCGGCGCCCGCGCCTCGTCCCCGCCGAGCACGACGACCAGTGCGTCCCCGGTCACCGAACGTGCCCTGCGCAGCACGGGACCCAGCCCCCGGCTCGGCTCGATCCGTTGCGTGCCACCGGCGAGCGGTACCAGGTCGACGATCTTGTGCACGGCCTCGGCCAGCGGCGCCGCGCCGGCGTCCGTCCCGGTGCGACCGGGCACCAGCACGGGATCCGTCCTGCCGTCCAGTGCCCAGCGCTCGCGGTAGAACGGCACCGTCGCGAAGGCCGACCGCACCGACCGCCGATAGGCGGCCCGCCAGGCGGCACTCACCCCCACTGTCCACATGGCGCGCAAGCTTGCGTCATCGACGCCGGTTTGGGAATACCCCGCGCCTGGTTCATCCGGTTTCCGGCCGACTTCCCACCTTTTCGACTGAGCTGAAAGGACGAACTTTCGGGATGTGCTGGCGGGAACAAAGCGAGTCTGCCTATAACACGGGAACTTTCGAGCCGGCACGACCTGCCTGCCGCCTGGGGCCAAGGGGACTCATGAACCGTGAAATCACGACGAGTGACGCTGCGAACACGATAGCGCACTCACCGCAGGGATTCGACAGATGAGCTGGTCGATACCCGGACCTGTGCAGAGTGGACTCACCGTAGTCGTCCCGTGCTTCAACGAAGTCGACAACGTCGAGCCCTCCTATCAGGAGATCGTCGCCGAGTTGGGAAATCTCGCCCTCGAACTGCTCTATGTGGACGATGGGAGTACCGACGGGACGCTGGACGTCATCCGCGCGCTCGCGCACACCGACCCTCGGGTGCGGTACGTGTCCTTCACCCGGAACTTCGGCTTCGAAGCTGCCTTTTCCGCCGGATATCGGTACGCGGGGAAACCGTGGATCTTGCATATCGACGCCGACCAGCAGTTCCCGGCCGCCGAGGCGGGGAAATTGATCATCGCCGCCGAGGAGGGCAATGACGCCGTTTTCGGCGTGCGCACAAATAGGCAAGATCCCTTACTAAGACGCTGGGGCACCGCCGCCTTCCATTTCCTCGGCCGTCGCGTGCTGCGCATCGAAATCCCTCCCGGCGCGACGGCGTTCCGCCTGGTGCGCACGGAGCTCGCGCGCAAGATCGTCGATCTCCGGCTGGGCACCCCGTACTTCCTCGCCACCGTGCCGAGGCTGACCAGCCGCTACACCACCGTTCAGGTGGCACACCGGGCCCGTGAACGCGGCGAGTCCAAGGTCGGCTTCGGTTTCCTTTCCTCGCACGCCATCGAGTTGTTCGTCGGCTTCACCCGGCGGCTGACGACGGTGGCTTCGAGCACGGCGATGCTGACCGCCGGGACCTCGGTACTCGCCGGGATCGCGGCCGCCACCGGGCTTCTCGGCTTGACCGCCGCGTCGGCGCTGACGTTCGTCCTGTTCTCCGTGCTGCTCACGGTGCTCGCGTTGACCGTCCGCTACCTGGTCGTGGTCGGCGCGGGACAGCCGCGGCCACGGCAGTTCTACATCAGGGAAGCCAACTTCCCGGTCGACGAGGACGACCGGCTCTACGCCTCGGCCATGGCCGAGATCCATCCTGGGGAAAGGCAGGCGGGAGTGAAGAAAACCGAAGAGACGGCGGCACCTCGGAGCCTGGTGATCCTGGGCGGGGCCGACGGTTCGGTCAGCACGTACCACCGGGCGCGGGAACTCGGTTTCCGCACCGTCTGCGTGGACGTGCGCGCGAGCGCGCCCGCGGTGGCGCTGGCCGACGAGTTCGTCCAGGTCAGTGTCCGCGCGCCGGAGCAGATCGCGGCGGCGCTGGACGGACGGGACGACATCGCCGGGGTGCTCTGCCCGGCCAGCGACGTCGGCCTGCCCGCGCTCGCCTGGCTCACCCGGCACTGGAACCTGCCGGACCCGCTGCCCGAAGCCGCCGTCGCCGCGTCCGTCGACAAGTCCGTCTTCCGTGAACTCTGCGACCGGCTGCGCCTGCCGACCTATCGCAGTGTCGGCGGAAAGCCGGGACCGGATCTCGCGCTCGCCGCGCAGCAGCTGCGGTTCCCCACGCTGGTGAAACCGGTCGACTCCTCCGGCAGCCGCGGTGTCGTCTCGTGCGCGAGCCCCGGCGGCCTGGACACCGCGTTCACCGACTCGCTCGCGTTCTCGCCGTCCGGACGGCTGGTCGTCGAGGAACATCTCGACGGCTCGCACTACACGATCGAAGCGCTCGTGGTCGACGGCCGGATCGTGTTCCACGCGGTCACCCGGCGCACGCTCACGCCGCCGCCGTTCTTCGTGACGGCCTCCCATCTTCTGCCCGCCGGGCTGCCGCCGATGGTCGACCGCGCGCTCCCGGTGATGCTGGCCGGGTTGTGCGCGGAACTCGGCTACCGCACCGGGCCGCTCACGCTCGACGCGGTATTGGGCCGGGACGGGAAGTTCTACCTGATCGAGATGGGCGCCCGGATGGGCGGGAACGGCCTGGCCGAGGCGATCGAACACAGCACCGGCGTCGATCTGATCGCCGCGGGGATCGCCGCCGCGACCGGCGGTGAAGTGGTGCTCGCGCCGCGCGACCCGCGACCGACGCTCATCCACATCCTCGCCTCCGACCGCGGCGGCCGCATCGTGCGCATCGAAGGCGTCGACGAGGTCCGCGCCATGCCCGCGGTGCACAACCTGGAACTGTTCGCGGAGCAGGATTCCTACGTCAAACCGTACGAGCAGGCCGGCTACAAGATGGGGTACGCCGTGCTTTCGGCGCCGACCGTGCCCGAGGTGCTCGCGGCGGAGGACGAGTTGCGCGGCACGCTGAAGTTCCTGCTCGACGAGCAGGGAATGGCGGTACCGCTCCCTTGACCGGAACCTCACTCACCGGTGCCGCGCCGATCACGGCGCCGAAGCCGTCGATGGTGCTCCGGCTGCTCGCCGGGCGCGGCGTCTTCCGGCTGGCGATCCAGGCGATGGGCCTGGTGCTGGTCACCGCGTGGGGTGCGCACGACTACGGCCGGTTCGCCACCGCGCTCGGGCTGATGACCTGGCTCAACTTCGTGCCGTCCGCGGCGGAGAAGTCGGCGTTGAAATGCCTGCCCCGGCTGCGGATGACGCGGGACGCGGTCGCGGCGCTGGCCGTCCGCGTCGCCGTCGTCCCGGTGCTGGTGGTACTGGCGGCGATGGCGGTCGCGCTGATCGTCGCGCCGGACTCGGACGCCGCGCTGTACCTGACGGCCGCGGGCTGGTCGATCTCCGGTGGCCTGCTGATGACCGTCTCCGGCCTGCACCGGTTCAACGGCAAGTCCACTTTGGACGCGCTGGCGTTCACCGCGGGCGCGCTGGTGGTCGGCGCGGTGACGGTGGGCACCTGGTTCGTCCGCTGGCCGCCCCTGACGCATCTCGGTCTGCTGCTCGGCGGGATCCTGCTCATCCTCGGCTGCTCCGCGGCGCTGCTGCCGAAGAAATGGCTCCGGGTGGAAAGGATCGACGGGCACCGGCTCTGGCCCGCGTTCGGCCGGACCACCGTACTGCTCGGGATGACCGAGGTACTGGACGTCCTCGCGACGTCGTCGGTGTTCGGTGTGCTGGCGCTGGCGGGACGCACCGTCGACAGTGGACCGTTTTACGTCGCCTTGCTGGCCGGCAGCGCGTTCTGCTCGCTGCTGTTCTATCAGCTCCGGGTGCACCAGCCGGCTATTTCCGCCCGGCTGCGTGGAAGCGGGGCGGCGGCGGGCCGGGCCCGTGCGGTCGAACTGCTGAAACTGGTCGAACGGGGCGCGCTCGCCTTCCTCGTCCTGGTGGGCGTCGGTCTGGTGATCCCGGCGGCTCGCGCCGTGCTGACCGCCGAAGACACCACCGGCGCCTATGTGGTCCTCTGTGTCTTCGTCCTGGTCGAAACCGTGCTGTTCGCCGTGCGGCTCTACGCGGGCTTCCTGATCGAGAACACCAACAGCAAGGTCCTCACGCTCACCGCGTCCGCCTCGATCGCCGGTCTGGTCGCCACCCCGCTGGCCGCCGCCGCGCTCGTCCCGGCGATGGGGCCGGTCGGCGGCTTCGCCGCCCTCGTCTTCGCCATCGGCACGCGGGCGGCCGTGCTCCGGCGGCTGCTGCGCCGCCACCACCCCGAACTCTGAACGTCGCACTGGAGAAGGAACATGTACGTACTGGGAATCAGCAGGGTCCACGACTCGGCGGCCGCGCTCGTGCGCGACGGCGAGATCATCGCTTTCGCCGAAGAAGAACGCTTCACTCGCAAGAAGCACGACGGGGACTTCCCCGCGGAGGCGATCAAGTTCTGCCTGGAGCGCGGCGGGATCACTCTCGCCGACGTCGACCATGTCGCCTACTACTGGCAGCGCTGGCGCGAAGGCATCCACGCGGCGAAGGTGTTCGCGAAGTACTTCCCGGCGACGCTGGAGGTCTTCCGCAACCAGAACGGTGACGAGGGCGGCTCCTCCGCGGGCATGGTGGAGACGTTCAAGACCGGTGGCGGCAAGGGCGTCGACGACTATCACGTCGGCGGCGCGGTGCTCGCGCACATCAAGCGGTCCTTCACCCTCGAACGCGATGTGAAGGAGGCCGTGGGCTGGACCGGCCCGACGAAATTCAAGACGCATCTGGTCGACCATCACAAGGCACACGCCGCCAGCGGGTACTTCATCTCGCCGTGGGAAGAGTCGGCGGTGCTCACCTTCGACGGCATCGGCAGCGACGGGACCGCGACCTATCTGGGACACGGCAAGGGAAACCGGATCATCGACCTCCGGCGGATCAAGTTCCCGCATTCGCTCGGCGCGATGTATGCCGGCGTCACCGGGTACCTCGGCTTCTACCCCACCCGTGACGAAGGCAAGATCATGGGGCTGGCGCCGCTCGGCAACGACACCTACGTCGACGCGTTCAAGCAGCTGATCCACCTCGACGACGATGGCGGGTACGAGCTCGACCTGAGCTTCTTCGGCCACCATCGCACCGGCAAGCACGTGATGTCGAAGAAGTTCACCGACCTGTTCGGCCCGGCGCGGCCCAAGACCCGGGTCACCGCGGAGAACCCGGTGCCGCAGCACTACTGCGACGTCGCCTACGCGCTGCAGGTCACTCTGGAGGAAGCCGGACTGCACCTCGCGCGCTGGCTACAGCGGGAAACCGGGTCGCGGCGGCTGTGCGTCGCGGGTGGTGTCGCGCTGAACAGCGTGATGAACGGGCGGATCCTGCTGGAAACCCCGTTCGAGGACTTCTTCGCCCAGCCCGCGGCGGCCGACGACGGCTGCGCGCTCGGTTCGGCGCTGGAGGTGTCGGTCAGCAAATACGGCAAGCCGCGCCCCCGCGACGGCTATACCTACACCGGCCCGGACTACACCGAGGCGGAGATGGAACTGGCACTGCAGGACGCCGGGGTCCGCTACACCAAGGTCGACGACATCGCCGCACACACGGCGAAGAAGATCTCCGAGGGCAAGATCATCGGCTGGGTGCAGGGCAGGATGGAATGCGGGCCGCGCGCACTCGGCAACCGTTCGCTGGTGGCCGACCCGCGTGACCCCGACTCGAAGACGCGGATGAACGAGAAGGTCAAACACCGCGAGGCGTTCCGGCCGTTCGCCCCGTCATGCCTGGCGGAACGCGCGGGCGACTGGTTCGTCAGCGACTACCCGTCACCGGTGATGCTGCTGGTGTTCGACGTCCTGCCGGACAAACGCGACGAGGTCCCGGCCATCACCCACGTCGACGGGACCGCCCGTGTGCAGACGGTGAGCGAAACGGACAATCCGTTGTATTACCGGATGATCAGCGAGTTCGAGAAGCTCACCGGTGTGCCGATGGTGGTCAACACCTCGTTCAACGACAACAACGAACCGATCGTCGCCGGCCCGGCCGACGCGGTGGCCTGCTACCTGAAGACCGACGTCGACGCGCTCGCCCTCGGGCCGTTCTGGGCAGAGAAGGACGACCTGTGACCGCGACCTTGCCCGACACCGACGGCTGGATTCCCGCGCTTTACCGGCGACGCAAATGGTTGTGGCTGATTGCGGCCGTCCCGGCCGTGGTGACCACGCTGCTGATCATGGTGATCCTGCCTCCGGACCAGACGCTCGACAACGTCGTGGACTGGGCGTTCAAGCTGTGCCCGTTCGTGTTCGCGGTCGCCACGGTGGCGCTCTTCCCGCGCACCAAAGCGGGTCCGGCGCTGATCGTGCTCGCGGTGTTCGTCTACATGTCCTATTTGGACACCGAACTGATCATGCGGATCCAGGCGTTCGCCAGGAACGCCGCCACCGACGAGGACGCCTTCCAGCCGGTGTACCAGTTCGAACTGTTCATCGTGACGTTCATCGTCCTGTTCGGGCTGATGGCGTACCGGCTGGGCGGCGGCCGGACCGCGAACGTGCTCAAAACCGGGATCGCGGCGATCCTCGTGGTGATCTCGGGCGCGAACGACCTGACGTTCTGGGCGCTCAACGACGTCTGGGCGGCCGGGACGAAACCGACCGAGCTGAAGTGGGCGTCGCATATGATCGTGTTCCTCGGCGGACCGCCGAGCGTTCCGGTCGCGGTCGTGTTCATGCTGGTGCACCTGGTGCTGGCGGCGATCGTGGTGGCGCTGCCGGTGGGCCGGTGGGTGGACCGGGCACTGGGACTCAGGTAGGCGGCGCATGTCGCGAAAGCCACTTTCGCGACGTTGAAGGTTGCGAAAGTGGCTTTCGCAACGCGCTCTTCAGCTCACGTGAGCCGTCGCACCAGACCGTCCGCCAGCAACCGCCCGCGGTCGGTCAGCACGGCACGCTCCTGACCGTCCAAAGCGGACTGATCGAGTAGCCCTTCGGCGGCGGCGACCCGGGCTTCGGCCCGGCCGTCGTCGTCGAGGGCGTCGAGCGGAAGTCCTTCGGACAGCCGGAGTTCCAGCATCACGCGTTCCAGATGCCGATCCTCGCCGGTCAGCAGTTCGCGGCCCGCGGCGGGCGACTCCCCTGCCGCCAGGGACGCGGCGTAGCGCGCCGGATGCTTGACGTTCCACCAGCGGACGCCGCCGACGTGGCTGTGCGCGCCGGGTCCGGCTCCCCACCAGTCGCCGCCGCGCCAGTAACCGATGTTGTGCCGGCAGCGGGCTTCTTCCGAGGTCGCCCAGTTGGACACCTCGTACCAGCGCAGTCCGGCCGAAGCGAGGACGCGGTCGATCATCTCGTAGTCGGCGGCGAGCACGTCGTCGTCCGGCGCGGGCAGTTCGCCGCGGCGGATGCGGCGGGCGAGCGCGGTGCCCTCTTCGACGATCAGCGCGTACGCCGAGACGTGGTCGACGCCGGCCGCCAGCACCGCGTCCAGCGAAGCCTGGAGGTCTTCGATCCGCTCCCCCGGCGTGCCGTAGATGACGTCGAGGTTGACGTGCTCGAACCCCGCGGCGCGGGCCTCTTCGGCGGCCGCGACCGGGCGGCCCGGGGTGTGCACGCGATCGAGGATCTTCAGCACGTGCTGTGCGGCCGACTGCATTCCGAGCGATATCCGGTTGTACCCGGCGTCACGGATGCCCGCGAAGAACTCGGGCGAGGTGGACTCCGGATTGGACTCCGTCGTCACTTCGGCGTCCGGCGCGAGCCCGAAGGTGTCGCGAACGGCGTCGAGGACGCTTCGGAGACCTTCGGCGCCGAGGAGGGACGGGGTGCCACCGCCGACGAAGACGGTGTCGACCGCGGGCGGCTTCCCCAGCACGCGCGCGGCCAGGTCGAACTCGCGCTTGAGGCCTTCGAGCCAGGACTGCGGCGACGAACCGCTGTCCAGCTCTCCGGCGGTGTAGGTGTTGAAGTCGCAGTAGCCGCAGCGGGTCGCGCAGAAAGGGACGTGCACGTAGACGCCGAACGGCCGGGTGCCGAGCCCTTCCAGCGCGCTCTCGGGGAGCGCGGACTCGACGGGCGTGGTGGTTTCGGGCAGCAACGCGGGCACACCCCAGTGTCCCCCACGCGGTGAAGGCCTCCTTCCCCGGGGAAAGAGGCCTTCACGAACGAGCTACCGGTCGGCGATGCGCACCTTGACCGAGGTGGAGCGGGTGCCGTCCTCGAACCGCACCCAGACCAGGGTCTCCATGCTCAACGAATAGTCGTTGACCACGTGGTCCACCGACCAGTCACCGTGTTCGTCCGAGACGGCGTCGCGGCTCATGGCCACCTCGACGAGCACCATCTGGAACAGGTGTCCCCGGACGTCCCGCGAACAGCAGGGACGCCAGCACCATCGCGGCCTCACTCACCCGAAGCGGTATCAGGCCAACCCGTTGGCGGCCAGCCACTCCGGCGACGGCGGGATCACCTCGATGATGTCGATCAGGAAGCCGTTCAGGTCCTCGATGTAGAAGTGCCGCTGGCCGAATTCCTCGTCCACGAGTTCGGTGACGATCTTGACCCCCTCTTCGCGCAGCCGCTCGTATTCGGCCGCCGCGTCGGCGACCACGAAGCCGACCATGGAACCGGCCGCTTCCTGCGCCCGCCACGGCTCCGGCGTGGCCTTGTGACCACGCTTCGCGAAGCTCATTTCATAGCCGGGGACTCCGACGTTGAGGCTGGAGAACCAGTCGAGCTCGATCGTCACCGTCAACTGCATGTGCCGCTTCCACCAGGCGGTGGTCTCGGCGATGTCGTCGACGAGCACACAGGCACCGAAACCGCTGAGTTGCATCTGGTGTTTCCTCCCAGTTGTTTACCACTTGATGCGTAGTACTATAAGCATAGTGGTTTGACTGAGGCAAGGAGAATGTTCCGATGCGACAGAACCCGGAGCGCCGGACCGCGCTCACCGACGCCGCGATCACCGTCCTCGCCCGTGAAGGCGCACGCGGACTCACCTATCGCGCCGTGGACGTCGAAGCGGATGTCCCGCCGGGAACGACGTCCAACTACTTCCGCAACCGGGACCAGCTGCTCGGCGAGGTCGGCGTCCGCGTGCACGAACGGCTGTCGGCGCCGGCCGACGTGATGGCGAACCCGCAGGCCGAGACGCCGTCCCGCGACCGGGTCGGTGTCCTGCTCGGCGAGCTCATGGGGCGGCTGACCGCCCACCGCGAGCCCTATCTCGCACTGCTGGAGCTCAGGCTCGAAGCCACCCGGCGCCCGGATCTTTCGGCCGAACTGACCAAGACCATCCGCGAGGGCATCGACATGAGCGTCGACTGGCACGTCGCGGCGGGAATGCCGGGCGGGCGCGCCGAAGTCCTGCTGATGTACCTCGCGCTGACCGGGCTCACCGTCGAACGGCTGACCCTGCCGGAGGTCCTCGCGGACGTCACCGACGAGGAGGTCATCCGGGTCATCGTGGACCGCGTCCTGCCTTCTTGAGCCGTGCGCGTTCTGCGTCACAATGCCCGGTCGCGAACCCGGGCTTGACCTCCAAAGCATGCCTCTGACCTGCGAATACAGCCAAGTTCGGACAACGTTCCCAGCATTCGGACCGGCCTGGACCACATAGTGGGCGCGTGGCACGCTGAATCAATGACCCGCGCCGGAATCACCCTCGTGGCACGCCGCCACGTGGATCTCCGTCGTGTGGCGAGCGCGCTCTGTGCGACGAACCGCTGACTCCCCGCCACCACCACGATCTGCCGGAGGACTCCCATGTCGTCGCCCACGCGCGAAACCCCTGCCCGCACGCCCCGGGTGAAACAGAAACGGGGCGAGGGACAGTGGGCTTTGGGCTACCGCGAGCCGCTGAACCCCAACGAGCGGTCCAAGAAGGACGACAACCCGCTCAACGTCCGTGCCCGGATCGAGAACATCTACGCCCGCGGCGGCTTCGATTCCATCGACCCGGGTGACCTCCGCGGCCGGTTCCGCTGGTTCGGTCTCTACACCCAGCGCAAGCCGGGGATCGACGGCGGCCGCACGGCGACGCTGGAGCCCGAGGAGCTCGACGACCGCTACTTCATGCTGCGGGTCCGGCTCGACGGCGGCGCCCTGACCACCGACCAGCTGGCCGTGCTCGCCGAGATCTCGCAGACCCACGCGCGCGACACCGCCGACATCACCGACCGGCAGAACATCCAGTACCACTGGATCCAGATCGAGGACGTCCCGACGATCTGGGCGAAGCTGGAGAAGGCCGGGATGACCACGATGGAGGCCTGCGGCGACAGCCCGCGTGTCATCCTCGGCTCCCCCGTCGCCGGCATCGCCGCCGACGAGATCATCGACGGCACGCCCGCGATCGACGAGATCAAACGCCGCTACATCGGCGACCCGCGCTACTCGAACCTGCCGCGCAAGTTCAAGACCGCGGTCTCCGGGCAGCAGGACGTCGCGCACGAGATCAACGACGTCGCCTTCGTCGGCGTGAACCACCCCGAACACGGCCCCGGTTTCGACGTCTGGGTCGGTGGCGGCCTGTCCACCAACCCGATGATCGGGCAGCGGCTGGGCGCCTGGGTCTCCCTCGACGAGGTCCCCGACGTCTGGGAAGGCGTGATCAGCGTCTTCCGCGACTACGGCTACCGGCGGCTGCGCGCCCGCGCCCGGATCAAGTTCCTGGTGAAGGACTGGGGTGTCGCGAAGTTCCGCCAGGTGCTGGAAGACGAGTACCTCAAGCGCAAGCTGACCGACGGCCCGGCACCCGAGGTGCCCGCCACCCAGATCGACCACGTCGGCGTCCACCCGCAGATCGACGGGAAGTTCTACGTGGGCGCCGCGCCGGTCGCCGGCCGCGTCTCCGGGGCCACCCTGCTGGCGGTCGCCAAGGCCGCCGAGCGGGCCGGGTCGAACCGCGTCCGCCTGACCCCGCACCAGAAGCTCGTGGTCCTCGACGTTCCCGAGGCCGAGGTGAACGGGCTGAAGACCGAACTGGCCGACCTCGGCCTTCAGAGCGAGCCTTCGCCGTGGCGGCGCGGGATCATGGCGTGCACCGGACTGGAGTTCTGCAAGCTCGCGATCGTCGAGACGAAGGCCCGCGCGATCGAACTCGTCACCGAACTCGAGAAGCGCCTCGCCGACATCCAGGCCGAGATCGAGAACCCGGTGACCGTGCACCTCAACGGCTGCCCCAACTCCTGCGCCCGGGTCCAGACCGCCGACATCGGGCTCAAGGGCCAGATCGTCACCGATGAGGACGGCAACCAGGTCGAAGGCTTCCAGGTGCACCTCGGCGGCGGGCTCGGCCTCGACGCCGGATTCGGCCGGAAACTGCGCGGGCACAAGGTGACCGCGTCGGAGCTGACCGCGTACGTCGAACGGGTCGTGCGGGCGTACATCGCCGGCCGCGAACCCGGCGAGCGGTTCGCCCAGTGGGTCCTGCGGGCCGACGAGGGCGTCTTGCAATGACCGAGCGCGCGACCCCGTACCACTGCCCTTTCTGTGGCGATGAAGACCTGCGGCCCGAAGAGGGCGGCTCCTGGCTGTGCTCGGGCTGCCGCCGGGTCTTCACCGTGAAGTTCCTCGGACTGTCCTTTCCGGAGGTGTCACCAGGATGACCGCCACTGCCGACTACAAGACGCTCGCCGAACGGGCCTCGAAGGAGCTCGCGGAGGCGACCGCGACCGAGGCCCTGCGCTGGACCGCGGAGACCTTCGGCGACGACTTCATCGTCGCGTCGAACATGCAGGACGCCGTCCTCGTCGATCTGGCCACCCAGGTCAAACCCGACGTCGACGTCCTGTTCCTGCAGACCGGCTACCACTTCCCGGAGACCATCGGCACCCGTGACGCGGTGCAGGCGGTGTACCCGGGGGTGCGGATCGTCAACGCCGAGGCCGCGCAGAGCGTCGCCGAACAGGACGCCGAGTACGGCCCGAAGCTGCACGAGCGCGACCCGAACCAGTGCTGCCAGCTCCGCAAGGTCGTGCCGCTGCGGAACACGCTCGCGAAGTACTCGGCGTGGGTGACCGGCGTCCGCCGCGTCGACGCGCCGACCCGCGCGAACACCCCGATCGTCACCTGGGACGACCGCAACGGACTGGTGAAGATCAACCCGATCGCGCCGTGGTCCGACGACGAGTTCAGGGACTACATCGACGAGCACGGGATCCTCGAGAACCCGTTGGTGTCCATCGGTTATCTGTCGATCGGCTGCGCGCCGTGCACCGCCAAGGTCGCTCCGGGCCAGGACCCGCGCAGCGGCCGGTGGGCCGGGCAGGGCAAGACCGAGTGCGGCTTGCACGGGTGAGAAGGGACGACATGACCACGCTCGAACCGGTCGCGGCCGCGGCACAGGACAACCTGGCGGCGCTGGAATCCGAGGCCATCCACATCTTCCGCGAGGTGGCGGGAGAGTTCGACCGGCCGGTGATCCTGTTCTCCGGCGGCAAAGACTCGACGCTGCTGCTGCATCTGGCGATCAAGGCGTTCTGGCCCGCGCCGGTGCCGTTCCCGTTGCTGCATGTGGACACCGGGCACAACTTCGACGAGGTCATCGACTTCCGCGACCGGGTCGTCGAGCAGCACGGGCTCCGGCTGGTCGTGGCGAAGGTCCAGGACTGGATCGACGACGGCAGGCTCGAGGAGCGCGCCGACGGGATGCGCAATCCGTTGCAGACCACGCCACTGCTCGACACGATCGCCGAGAACAAGTTCGACGCCGTCTTCGGCGGCGGACGCCGCGACGAGGAACGTGCCCGCGCCAAGGAGCGGATCTTCAGTCTCCGCAACTCCTTCGGCCAGTGGGACCCCCGGCGGCAGCGCCCCGAACTGTGGAACCTCTACAACGGCCGGCACCGCCCCGGCGAACAGGTCCGCGTCTTCCCGCTGTCCAACTGGACCGAAGCGGACGTCTGGAACTACATCGCGCGGGAGAAGGTCGAACTGCCGTCGATCTACTACGCGCATCGGCGCGAGGTCTACCAGCGCGACGGCATGTGGCTCGCCGAAGGTCCGTGGGGCGGGCCGCGGCCGGACGAGGTCGTCAAGGAACTGACCGTGCGCTACCGGACCGTCGGCGACGGTTCGTGCACGGGCGCCATCGAATCGACCGCCGCCACGGTGGACGAGGTCATCGCCGAGGTCTCGGCCTCCCGGCTCACCGAACGCGGCGCCACCCGCGCCGACGACCGGATGTCGGAGGCGGCGATGGAAGACCGCAAGCGGGAAGGGTACTTCTGATGTCCAGCCTCCTCAGGCTCGCGACCGCGGGCAGTGTGGACGACGGGAAGTCGACCCTGGTCGGACGGCTCCTGTACGACACCAAATCCGTGCTCGCCGACCAGCTGGACGCGGTCACTCGTGCCAGTGTCGACAAAGGACTGTCCACTCCGGACCTCTCGCTGCTCGTGGACGGCCTTCGCTCGGAACGCGAGCAGGGCATCACGATCGACGTGGCGTACCGGTACTTCGCGACGCCGAAGCGCAGTTTCGTGCTCGCGGACACGCCGGGCCACGTACAGTACACGCGGAACACGGTGACCGGGGCGTCCACCGCGCAACTGGCCGTGCTGCTGGTCGACGCACGCAAGGGCGTCATCGAGCAGACCCGCCGTCACGCCGCGGTGCTCGCCCTGCTGGGCGTCCCGAACCTGGTGCTGGCGGTGAACAAGATCGACCTCGTCGGCTACGACGAAGCGACGTTCACCGTGATCGCCGAGGAATTCGCCGAGCACGCCGCCTCCCTGGGCTACGAACGGGGTTCCGTGCTCGCGGTGCCGGTTTCGGCGCTGGTGGGCGACAACGTGGCGGAGAAGTCGGACAAGACCCCGTGGTACTCCGGCCCGACCCTGCTGGAGCATCTGGAAACCGTGCCGGTGGCGCCGGATCCGCACGATTCGGCGTTCCGCTTCCCGGTGCAGTACGTGATCCGGCCGCGCACGGCCGACCACCCCGACTACCGCGGGTACGCGGGGCAGATCGCGGCGGGCACCGTCCGGCCGGGCGACGAGATCGTCGTTCTCCCGCAAGGCATCCGCAGCCGGGTGGAAGCCATCGACACCGCCGACGGGCCGCTCGCCGAGGCCGGCGCCGGTACCTCGGTGACCCTGTTGCTCACGGACGACGTCGACATCTCGCGGGGCGACCTGATCGCCGCCGCCGACCGGCAGCCGACGGTGACGGACGAGATCACCGCGACCCTGTGCTGGCTCTCGGCCAAGGCGCTGAAGCCGGGCGCCCGGGTGCTCGTGAAGCACGGGGCGCGGACGGTGCAGGCACTCGTCGGCGAACTCCACGCCCGCTTCGACGAGCAGGCCCTGTCCAGTGTGGACGATCCGGGCACGTTGGAACTCAACGACATCGGCCGGGTCACGCTGCGGCTGGCCGAGGAGATCGGGGTGGACGACTACGGCGTCAGCCCGCGGACGGGCGCTTTCCTGGTCATCGACCCGAAGGACGGCGATACACTGGCGGCCGGACTCGTCGGCGAAAGGTTCGCATGACCCCAAGCCTCACTCCGCCACTGGTCGCGGTCGCCCACGGCAGCCGCGATCCGCGGTCCGCCGCGACCATCCGCGCCCTGCTCGACGTTTCCCGCGGGCTGGCGCCGGGTCTCGACATCCGTGAGTCCTTTCTGGATCTCTCGGAACCGCTGCTCACCGATGCCCTGCGCGGGTTGTACGCCGAGGGGCATCGCGAGGTCGTCGTGGTGCCCTTGCTGCTCGGCGTCGCGTACCACGCCCGGGTCGATCTCCCCGCGCTCGTCGCCGAGGTGACCGCGGACTGCCCTGGCCTCGACGTGCGGGTATCCGGGGTGCTGGGCATCGACCCGCTGATCGAGACGGTCGCGCTGGACCGGCTCGCCGAGGCCGGCGCCGATCTGGACGATCCGGGGCTGGGTGTCCTGCTGGCGGGTGTCGGCTCGTCGAACGTCGCGGCGAACGACGCGGTCGCCGGGATCACCACCCGCTGGCAGTTGCGCCGCGGGCTGCTCGCCACCCCCGCGTTCGCGAGCGCCGCGCAGCCGGACGTTCCCACCGCCATCGCGCGGTTGCGGCTCAACGGCGCACAGCGGCTCGCGGTCGCGGGCTGGTTCCTCGCGCCGGGGCTGTTGCCGGACCGGATCGCGCGGCTGGCCCGCGAAGCCGACCCGTCGGTGGTCGTCGCCGGACCGCTGGGGCCGGATCCGCGGATCGCCGGACTCGTCCTGGACCGCTACGACGTCGCCGCCGCCCGGCTCGCCGCCTGATCATTCATCGGCACAGTCGTTCATCGGCACAGTAGAGCGGGCTCGTCCCGTTCGGGCGCTTGATACCGATTTTCGGAGGGTCTCGTTCCCAGTTCCGTCACGCCTCGCGCATGGGAACGGAGATTTCTTGACGAGTTACTTAACTTGCCGGTAACTCTCTAATCGCTGCGCAGCTCCCTCTCTCCCCCATCGAACCCCCAGGTAGGTGGAACATGAAGGCTGCCATCCGTGCCCTCGTCTGCGCGTCGGCCGTGCTCGTCCCGCTCGTCGGTCTCGCCGCGCCGGCTTCGGCGGCGACCACCGTCGTCTTCGACTGCGAGGCGAAGCCGCCGCTCGTCGGCAACAAGTACCTCAAGCTGAACCAGGACGCCGACGTCACCGCGCCTGCCACGGTCGCTCCCGGCGCCGCGCTCGACATCGTCATCGACCCGGCACCGAACACCGTCCCGGCCGAGGTCAGCGGCTACCAGGTCAAGCAGATCAAGGACTTCTCCCTGAAGATCCCGATCCCGGCGAACTCGACCTGGGTGAGCGCCGACCTCGCCGGCGGCTCCGGCATCGGCTCGACCCCGCCGAAGATCACCGTGTCCGGCAGCGTCGCGACGCTGAGCTTCCCCGGCCCGATCGCCGGCGGTTCGACGTTCGAACTGCCGACCGTGACGGCGCACCTCACCGCCGGCTCGTCCGGCACCATCGAGACGAAGCTGGGCGGCTCCAGCTACGCCGACCCGGGCCTGACGTTCACCGCCGTGGTCAGCGCCGGTTTCGACGTCTCCGCCCCGACGTCGTGCTTCCCGAACCCGAGCCCGACCTTCACCACGACGACGATCGGCTGACCCGTGCCTGCGCCACCGTCGCAGGAGATGGTGGCGCAGGCCACTGCCCGGCCCGACTTCGCCCATGCGAAGGTGAGGCATGGCTGACGAACTGGTGCACTACGACGTGGTGGGCGGCACCGCCACGATCACCTTGGACTCCCCGCACAACCGCAACGCGCTCTCCGCCCAGCTGCGACGTGAACTGAGCGAATCGCTGGACAAGGCACGGGCGGACGACGCCGTGCGGGTCATCGTGCTCACCCACACCGGCCCGGTGTTCTGCGCGGGAATGGATCTCAAGGAGGCCCGCGGCGCCGGCGCGGGCGCCCAGGGCGTCAACGAGTTCCCGAAGATCCTCGAGCAGCTGTGGACCAGCCCCAAACCTGTCGTGGCGAAGCTGGCGGGCCCCGCACGGGCGGGCGGGATCGGCATGGTGGCCGCGACCGACATCGCCGTGGCCGTCACCGAAGCGACCTTCGCCTTCTCCGAGGTGCGGATCGGCGTCGTGCCCGCTGTCATCTCGCTGACCGTGCTGCCGCGGCTCAACGCCCGCGCCGCCCACGAACTGTTCCTGACCGGTGACACCTTCGACGCGAAGCGCGCCGTCGAGATCGGCCTGCTGAACTCGGCCGTCTCCGCCGGCGAACTCGACGGCGAGGTCGCCCGCTACGTCAAGGCGCTCGCCCTCGGCGGGCCGAAAGCGCTCGCGGCGACGAAGGAACTGCTCAGCAAGCCTCGCCCGGCGACACCGAGCGAAGGCTTCGAGGCCATGAACAAACTGTCCGCCGGCTTCTTCGCGAGCGAAGAGGGCCAGGAAGGCATCACGGCCTTCGCGCAGAAGCGCAAACCGAACTGGGTGCCCGAAAGCTGAGCCTCAGTCGGGCAGGACGACGGTGAGGCGCCGGGAGTCCGTCCGCTCACCGGACGGCCCCAGCGCCCGCTGCGCGTCGGAAAGCACGCTGCGGACGGCCAAGTACGCCTTCGGGTCGCGCTCCTTGAGCAGCGAGGAACCGGTCCAGATCAGCACGTGCTCACCCGGCGCGAGCCAGGACAGGTCGGTGAGGCAGTCGTAGAGCGCGTCGAGGTTCTTCCCGAAGTAGTCAGGGAAGGACAACGCCTCCGCGATCGCGTCGAGTGTCGAAGCCTTGTCGACCGTCTTGCCGCCGTCGATAAGGTGCGGACGCGCTCCGCGGGCGAACGCCTTGTCCGCCGCTTCCTTCGCCGCGCTCATCGGCTGGGGTCCACTACGACGAAGGACTTGTAGTGGTCCTCGGTGTAGTACAGCTCCTTGCCGGAGCCGGTCACCATCCGCCGCGCTCCCCGATCCTGGCTGCCCGGCGTCTTGACCGTGTACTCCCGGTAGTAACCGGAAGCCTTGGCAGGCAGGACCTTTTCCCGGTTCTGGAAGGTCACGTCGTCGTTGCGCGGATACGGGTACGGCCCGCCCGCCTGGATGAGCTTCCAGGTGTCGGACGCCTGCGGGGGAAGTCCCGTGAGCGGTTTGACCGGAAGACCGGAGTCCGCACCCGCGACCTTGCCCTTCGCCTGGCTCGCGGCGTCGCCCGACGGCGCCGCCGAAGCGGACGAACTCGCCGGAGCACTCTTCGTGTCGTCACCGCTGATGCCGTCCTTGACGAACCAGCCTGCGAGCACCAGCACGATCAGGCCGATCAGGGCGGCGGTGATCCGCCTACGGTTGAACATGGTGTGCCAGCTTAGGAGGGCCGGTCGGAGTCGTTCGCATCGCGGGCCGTGCCGAAGAGCCGGGCGACCTTGCCGAAGACCGAATCGAGCACCCAAGCGGCGACCAGGCACAGCGGTACGACGACCGCCATGACCAGCACGAACTGCACGGGAAACGGGGCCTGCGCGAGCCACAACTCGACGCCGTCCCACCAGTCTGCAAGCCCGTTGAACACGAGTGTGAGCCTACGCTCGCACCCACTGCCACCGCCGGTCAGGCCATGTAGGTTGCTGACATGTTCGCCGTTTACGCTTCCGAACCCAACGCCGAAAAGCCGCTGGACTCGCTCGTGATCGGCGAGCGACCCGAACCCGACGCGCCCGAAGGCTGGGTGCGGGTCAACGTCAAGGCCGCCAGCCTCAACATGCACGACCTGTGGACGCTGCGCGGCGTCGGCATCAAACCCGAGCAGTTCCCGATGATCCTTGGCTGCGACGGCGCGGGCACCCTCGACGACGGCACCGAGGTCGTCATCCACTCGGTGATCAACGCCCCCGGCTGGCAGGGCGACGACACCCTCGACCCGAAACGCACCCTGCTCACCGAGAAGCACCAGGGCACCTTCGCCGAGCAGGTCGTGGTTCCGGCCCGCAACGTCGTGCCGAAGCCGTCGGGCCTGACCTTCGCGGAAGCCGCGACCATGGGTACGGCGTGGCTGACCGCTTACCGGATGCTTTTCGTGAAGTCCGGGCTGCGGCCGGGACAGACGATGCTCGTCCAGGGCGCCTCCGGCGGCGTGTCGACCGCCCTCGTGCAACTCGGGCGTGCGGCCGGATTCCGGGTTTGGGTGACCGGGCGTAGCGAAGAGAAGCGTGCGCTGGCCGAGAGCTTGGGCGCACATCAGACCTTTGAGTCCGGCGCGCGCCTGCCGGAGCGGGTCGACGCGGTCTTCGAAACCGTCGGGAAGGCGACCTGGTCCCATTCGGTGAAGTCGCTCAAACCGGGCGGGATCATCGTTGTCTCGGGGTCGACCAGCGGTCCGGACGCTCACGCGGAGTTGCAGCGCGTGTTCTTTCTGCAACTGCGTATCGCGGGTTCGACGATGGGGACCAGGGACGAACTGACCGATCTCCTCGCTTACCTGGAGCTCACCGGGGTGCGCCCGCAGATCGGCGCCGAACTGCCGTTCGCGGAAGCCGAAACCGGGTTTAAGAACATGCTCGACGGGGAAACTTCCGGCAAGGTCGTCTTCACGCATTGATCGGAGGGGTGAGCGCCCCCCTCGCGGTGATCAAGCGCGCACACAAGCGCACGTCCGCGCGTTCCCCCCAGGTCAACCAGTCATTTCGCAGTCTTGTCAAGTGTCAAGAACGTTATGACTCAGGGAGCTTTTCACGACCAAAGTTCGACCAAAATCCGACCTCTCGCGGTTAGCCTGGAAAGATGACCGCATCGCAGCGGCCCGAACCGGCGGACCCCGGGGGCCGGACCACCACGGACACCGACCCGATCCGCGTCTCGTTCCGGCGGTACGCCGGCGTTCGCACCAGAGTTCTCGAAGTCGGGCCGCAACCGGTGGAATCGGCCGACCGCGCTCCCCGGCGGGTGCTCGGCAAGCGCGCGGCCGCACGCGCGCACGCCAAGCCGACGGCGCCGCGGCTGGTGCTGCTGCACGGCTATTGCGACAGCGCCGACACCTGGCGCCCGGTCCTGGAGCTGCTCGCGGCCGCCGGTGTTCCGGCGGTCGCGGTCGATCTGCCCGGATTCGGTGACGCTCAGCCACTGCGGCCGGGCTCGATGCTGCCGCAGCTGGACGCGTTCACCGCGGCCGTCATCAAGGAACAGGCCGTCCTCGGCACGGTCGTACTCGCCGGCAACTCGCTCGGCGGCACGATGAGCCTGCGCGCCGCGGAGAACCACCGGCTCCCGGTCGCGGGCGTGGTCTCGATCGCCGCACCCGGTTTCGTGGACAGCTGGCTCATCCGCACCGTGGCCCGCTATCCGCTGCCGCTGCGGATGTACTCGGCTCTTCCGCTGCCGATCCCCGGCTTCCTCGTGCGCGCCGTCGCCGAGCAGGTCGTCCCCCGGCTGCTGTACGCCAACGCGACCGCCGCGGACGCCGAGCAGGTGCGCCGGTTCACCTCGCTGTTCCCGGACTACCGCTCCACCACCACCCGGCTCGAACAGGCGCGGCAACTGGTCGAAGAGCTGGCGGACGCGTACCGGCTCGAAGAAATCCGCGTCCCGCTCCTGGTGGTCGTCTGTGGCAAGGACAAACTGGTCAGCGCCGCCTCCGGACGGCAGCTGCACGCGCTGGTCCCGCACAGCAGGCTGATGGTGCGCGAGGACTGGGGGCACTGCCCGCAGCTGGACGACCCCGTCGAGATCTCGGAACTGCTCACCTACTTCTCCGCCGGCGCGTCCAGGCCGTCGAAGATCGCCGCCCGCGTCGCCGCCGAAGTGAGCGAGGACACCGTCGCCGGATAGGTGCGATGTCCCGACTCCCGCTACGGTGCCTCTCGGACTGTGACCCAGTCCGAAAAGCACCAACTGTTGGGAGACGACGATGTCCGCACCGCGCAGCCTGGGCTCGGGATCCGGGATATTCCGCCGCAAACCGATCGAGCAGATCCAAGAACTCAGTGACGGCGGCGGTGGGCTCCAGCGCACGCTGGGCCTGCGCCAGCTGACCGCGATCGGGGTCGGCGGGATCATCGGCGCGGGGATCTTCTCCCTGGCCGGCGCGGTCGCGAACGAGAAGGCCGGCCCTGCCGTGCTCATCTCCTTCCTCATCGCGGGCATCGCCAGCGCCGCCGCCGCGTTCTCCTACGCCGAGTTCGCCGGGTTGATCCCCCGCGCCGGATCCGCGTACACCTACGGGTACACCGTGCTGGGCGAGATCGTCGGCTGGTTCATCGGCTGGGATCTCCTGCTGGAGTACACCGCGATCGTCGCGGTGGTCGCGATCGGCATCTCCGGCTACTTCAACGAGCTGCTGGGCTACCTCGACATCAACCTCCCGGTCTGGATGCTGGGCGCCCCCGGCACCGAAAAGGCCGACGTCGCGGCAGGCTCCTACAAGATCAACCTGTTCGCCGTCCTGCTGTGCCTGCTGATCGCCTTCATTCTCAACCAGGGCATGAAGAACGCCGCCCGGTTCGAGACGCTGCTGGTCTATCTGAAGGTCGGCCTTGTCCTGCTGGTGATCGTCGTCGGCGTCTTCCACATCAACACCGACAACTACTCGAACTTCTTCCCGTTCGGCCTCAGCGGCGCGTTCGCCGGAGCCGCGACGGTCTTCTTCGCTGTTTTCGGCTACGACGCCATGTCCACCGCGGCCGAGGAATCGACCGACTCCCAGAAGCACATGCCGAAGGCGATCATCTACTCGCTCGCCATCTCGATGGTGCTCTACGTGCTGGCCTGCCTGGTCCTGACCGGGATGGTGAACTACAAGGACATCGACAGCGAAGCCGCCTTCTCCAGCGCCTTCGCGGGCGTCGGGATGAAGTGGCTCGGCCTGATCATCGCGGTCGGCGCGATCATCGGTATCACCACCGTGCTGTTCACCTTCCTCATGGGCGCGAGCCGCGTCGGCTACTCGATGAGCCGCGACGGCCTGCTGCCGAAGTGGTTCAGCAAGACCCACCCGGTGCGCAAGGTGCCGAGCCGGATGACCTGGGTGCTCGGCATCGCGTCGGCGATCATCGCCGGGCTGCTCCCCATCGGTGAGGCCGCGGAACTGACGAACATCGGCATCCTGCTCGCGTTCGTCGTCGTCTGCGTCGCGGTGATCGTGCTGCGCTACAAGCAGCCGGACCTGCCGCGGACGTTCAAGACCCCGGGCATGCCGATCGTGCCGATCATCGGCATCGTCTTCTCGATCTGGCTGATCACGTTCCTGAACTACCACACCTGGCTGCGGTTCGCGGCCTGGTTCGGCCTCGGCCTGATCATCTACTTCGCCTACAGCCGCCGTCACTCCGCGATGAACGCGAACAACGGCGACGCGAAGCAGGTCAGCGGAGACGACTCAAACGCGTAGTGGCTTCGCGGGCTTCGGTCTGGAGGCGTTCGACGATCGACGCCGCCGGGCCGGAGCCCGCGAGTTCGTAGGTCTGTCCCGCGTAGAGGGACATGATCTCGGGATCGCCCGCCTTGCCCGCCGCCGCGCGGATCGGTTTGGTCAGATTGTTGACCTGCGGATACGCCGACGGCGCGGTGGCCGAGAAGTCCGCGACCGCGCGGTTGACCAGTGACCGGGCGGGGCGTCCGCTGAACGCCCTGGTGAACGCCGTCGGCCTGCCTCCGTCCGCGAGCGCCTGCCGATGCGCGGGCTGCGTCCCGGCCTCGTCCGCCCGCAGGAACGCGGTGCCCAGCTGCGCCGCGACGGCACCCGCCGCCAGCACCGCCGCGATGTCGGCGCCGTGCACGAGCCCGCCGGTCGCGACGAGCGGCAAGTCCGTCCGCGCGGAGATCAGGCGGAGCAGGCTGAGCACGCCGTACTGCGCACCCCCGCCTTCCGCTCCGGGCTCGTCAACGTAGAGCCCTCGATGCGCCCCGGCTTCGAATCCCTGGACCACCAGCGCGTCCGCGCCGACCGCCACCGCCTGATCGGCTTCCGCCGGGCTGGTGACGGTGACCGCCACCTTGCTCCCGTTGGCGTGCAAGCGTTCCACGTCTGCGGGCGAGGGCGTACCGAAGGTGAAGGAAACGACCGGAACCTTCCGCTCCAGGACGACCTCGAGCTTCGCGCCATAGGCGTCGTCATCCCAGTTCGGCTCGCCGGGCTCGACGCCGTGGCGTTCGGCCTCCGCGCGCCAGCGCTCGATGTGTCCGCCGAGATCAGCCTCTGCTGCCTCACCCGGAACGAAGAGGTTCACGCCGAACGGCTCACCGGTGAGTTCGGCCGTCTTCGCGATCCGGTCCGCGAGGACATCGGCGCTCAGATAGCCCCCCGCCAGGAAACCGAATCCGCCCGCCGCGGTCACCGCGGCGACGAGCTCGGGAGTGGTCGGCCCGCCCGCCATCGGGGCCGCGATCACGGGAAAACGCAGATCTTCGAACACGAATCCGACGATAGTCCGCTCGCGACGACACGGTATGTGACGTTCAAGTCACTCCAAGGTTCACCCAGGGTGGTCTAGACCTTTAACGCAGAAAATGCGACGCTCTGAACCGGCCGTGACGCGGGTCACGTTCCCTGTCCCCCTGGAGGCCCCGGTGAAGACCTTGAGAGCGCGGCTGAGCCGCGCCGTCGTCGGGGTGACGCTGCTCGCCGGCGTCACCACCGCAGCCGCCCCCGTCGCCGACGCGGCCACCCCGCCGCTGCAGGCGATCGTCCCGGTCCCGGTCTCGGCCCGAGCGGTCACCGGATCCGACTACGCCCTGACCGCGAACACCAAGATCTACACCCAGACCGGCTCGGCGCAGGCCAAAGCCGTCGGCGACTACCTCGCCGGGGTCTTCCGCACCTCCACCGGCTTTCCCCTGCCCGTCGCCGACGCACCGTCGGGCACGCCCACCGACGGCATCTCGCTCCTGCTGTCCGGCGCCGATGCCCGCGTCGGCGATCAGGGCTACCAACTGAACTCGACGTCAGCTTCGGTCGTCCTCCGCGCGACGACGGCGCAAGGCCTCTTCGGCGGCGTACAGACACTGCGGCAGTTGCTGCCCGGCAAGATCGAAAGCTCCACGGTGCAGCAGGGCCCCTGGACGATCCCGGGCGCCGACATCCTGGACTACCCGCGCTTCGGCTACCGCGGCGCGATGCTCGACGTCGCCCGGCACTTCCACCCGGTCGCCACGGTCAAGCGGTACATCGACCAGCTGGCGCAGTACAAGATCAACAATCTGCACCTGCACCTGGCCGACGACCAGGGCTGGCGGATCCAGATCGACAGCTGGCCGCGGCTGGCCACCTACGGCGGCAGCACCCAGGTCGGCGGCGGCGCCGGTGGCTACTACACCAAGGCCCAGTACACGGAGATCGTGAACTACGCGGCTTCGCGGTTCATCACGGTCATCCCGGAGATCGACATGCCCGGGCACACCAACGCCGCCCAGGCGTCGTACGCCGAACTGAACTGCAACAACACCGCTCCCCCGCTGCGCACCGACACCGCCGTCGGCTACAGCTCGCTCTGCATCTCGAAAGAGATCACCTACACCTTCGTCAACGACGTAATCCGGGAGATCGCCGCACTGACCCCCGGGCCGTACTTCCACCTCGGCGGCGACGAAGCCCAGGCCACCAGCGACGCGGACTACCGCACGTTCATGAACCGGGTGCTGCCGATGGTGGCGGCCGCGGGCAAACAGGTCGTCGGCTGGCACGAGATCGGCAAGGCCACCCTGCCCGCCACGGCGACCCCGCAGTTCTGGGGCACGACGACCTCCAGCACGGAGGTCTCCAACGCCGTCGCCCGCGGCAGCAAGGTGATCCTGTCGCCGGCGAACAAGGCGTACCTGGACATGAAGTACAACTCCAGCACGCCGATCGGGCTCTCGTGGGCGGGCTACATCGAGGTCCAGGACGCCTACAACTGGAACCCGGGCGCCTACCTCTCCGGTGTCCCCGAATCCGCAGTCCGCGGCGTCGAATCCCCGCTGTGGACCGAAACCGTGGTGACTCCGGCGAACATCGACTACCTCGCCTTCCCGCGGCTCCCGGCGCACGCCGAACTCGGCTGGTCTCCGTGGTCGACCCACGACTGGAACGCCTTCCGGGTACGCCTCGGCGCACAGGCTCCGCGCTGGCAGGCACAGGGCATCGGCTACTACGCGTCGAGCCAGGTGCCTTGGGAAACGGGATCCGGCAACCCGGGCACCTGTTCGCTCCCGGCGTGGGACCGCGCTTCCGTGTACACCGGCGGGGCCACCGTCTCCCACAACGGGCACAAGTGGACGGCACAGTGGTGGACACAGGGTGAAGAACCCGGCGCGGGCGGCCAATGGGGCGTCTGGCGCGACAACGGAGCCTGCTGAGCCCCTCCGCTCGCCCCGCTCGGCCCCTTGCACCGGCCGGGCGGGCTACGGTGGGTCCATGGCCGCTGATCTCGAACTCGTCCGCACTCTTTCCTTGCGCGAAAACGGACTCGCGACCGTCTCGACGGTCCGCGCGGACGGCACCGTGCACTCGTCGGTGGTGAACGCCGGGGTGATCGAAGACCCGGTCACGAAAGCGCCGGGGGTCGGTTTCGTCGCGGTGGGCGGGGCGAAGAAACTCGAGCTTTTCCGCCAGGCGGGCCACGCCACGATCACCTTCCGCCGCGGCTGGGAATGGGCGGCGGTCCAGGGCACCGTCCACCTCATCGGCCCGGACGACCCGGACCCGGACTTCGACCCGAGCGGGCTCCCCAAGTTGCTGCGCGAGGTGTTCATCGCGGCGACCGGGACCCACGACGACTGGGACGAGTACGACCGCGTGATGGCCGCCGAACGCCGCGTCGCCGTCTTCGTCACGGCGAACCGCATCAGCGGGAACCGCTGACGCGAAAAGGCCGCCCGGATCACGATCCGGGCGGCCTTTTCTTCTGCCGTTACTGCTTCTTCTTGCCTGAGTCCTCTGTGGACAGCGCGGCGACGAAGGCTTCCTGCGGGACTTCGACCCGGCCGACGGTCTTCATCCGCTTCTTGCCTTCCTTCTGCTTTTCCAGCAGCTTGCGCTTACGCGAGATGTCACCGCCGTAGCACTTCGCGAGCACGTCCTTGCGGATCGCGCGAATGGTCTCGCGGGCGATGATGCGGGCGCCGATGGCGGCCTGGATCGGCACCTCGAAGTTCTGCCGCGGGATCAGCTCGCGAAGCCGGTTCACCATGCGGTTGCCGTAGTTGTAGGCGTCGTCCTTGTGCACGATCGCGGAGAACGCGTCGACACCCTCGCCCTGAAGCAGGATGTCCACCTTGACCAGATCCGCCGCCTGCGCGCCGGCCTCTTCGTAATCCAGCGACGCGTACCCGCGCGTCCGCGACTTCAGCGTGTCGAAGAAGTCGAAGATGATCTCGCCCAGCGGCAGGTTGTACCGCAGTTCGACCCGGTCCTCGGACAGGTAGTCCATGCCGAGCAGTACACCGCGCTTGTTCTGGCACAGCTCCATGATCGTGCCGATGAACTCCGACGGCGCCAGGATGCTCACCTTGCTGACCGGCTCGAGCACCTTGTCGATCTTGTTCCCGGTCGGCCAGTCCGACGGGTTGGTGACGTGGATCTCCTTGCCGTCGTCCAGCACCACGTCGTAGACCACGTTCGGCGCGGTGGAGATCAGGTCGAGACCGAACTCGCGCTCCAGCCGGTCGCGGGTGATCTCCAGGTGCAGCAGGCCGAGGAAGCCACAGCGAAAGCCGAAGCCGAGCGCCACCGACGTCTCGGGCTCGTAGTCCAGCGCGGCGTCGTTGAGCTGCAGCTTGTCCAAGGCCTCGCGCAGGTCCGGGTAGTCCGAACCGTCCACCGGGTACAGGCCGGAGTAGACCATCGGCTTCGGCTCGCGGTAACCGGCGAGCGGCTCCTTCGCGCCCTGGCGCTCGGAGGTGACGGTGTCACCGACCTTCGACTGCCGGACGTCCTTCACCCCGGTGATGAGATAGCCCACCTCGCCCACACCCAGCCCCTTGCTGGGCTTGGGCTCCGGCGAGATGATCCCCACTTCGAGGAGTTCGTGGGTGGCGCCGGTGGACATCATCTTGATCCGCTCGCGCGGCGTGATCTTGCCGTCGACGACCCTGATGTAGGTCACGACGCCCCGGTAGGTGTCGTACACCGAGTCGAAGATCATCGCCCGTGCCGGAGCGTCGGCGTCACCCTCCGGCGCGGGCACCTGCTTCACCACCGCGTCGAGCAGGTCGCCGACGCCGACGCCGGTCTTGGCCGACACACGCAGCACGTCCGAGGGCTCGCAGCCGATGATGTGCGCGAGCTCGGCGGCGTACTTGTCCGGATCCGCCGACGGCAGGTCGATCTTGTTGAGCACCGGGATGATCTGGAGGTTGTTCTCCAGCGCGAGGTACAGGTTGGCGAGCGTCTGCGCCTCGATCCCCTGCGCGGCGTCGACCAGCAGGACGGCGCCTTCACACGCCTCGAGCGCGCGGGAGACCTCGTAGGTGAAGTCGACGTGGCCCGGCGTGTCGATCATGTGCAGGACGTGGTCCTGCCCGTCGACCTTCCAGGGCAGGCGCACGTTCTGCGCCTTGATGGTGATCCCGCGTTCCCGCTCGATGTCCATTCGATCGAGGTACTGAGCCCGCATGGCCCGTTCCTCGACCACGCCGGTGAGCTGCAGCATCCGGTCGGCCAGGGTCGACTTGCCGTGGTCGATGTGCGCGATGATGCAGAAGTTCCGGATGAGCTCCGGGGGCGTGAAGGTCGTGTCGGCGAACGTCGTCAACGGGTTTCCTCGCGAAGGTCGGGGTGTGCCACCTCTATGGTCCCATGCCGCTCCGGGTGCGAGTGGGGGTCATCCCCGATGCGGCCCGTGGTGAGCTGTGGTGCCCTCGAAGTATGAGTACTTCACTGTCCCAAATGCTCGATCGCACGTTCGGCCATCCCAGGGGATTGCTCGGCCGGTTCGGCGGCCTGGCGATGGCGCACGGCAACGCCGCCACCGAACTTCGCATCGTTGAACTGGCGTCGATCGAGTCCGGCGAAACCGCGCTGGTCGTGGGCCCCGGCCCGGGAGTCGGCCTCCAGGCCGCGGCCGAACGCGCGGGCCGGGCGGTCGGCGTCGACCCCTCCCCGGAGATGCTCGCCCGCTCCCGCCGCCGCTGCGGCGACAAGGTCGAGCTACGGCGCGGCTCCGCGGACTCCACCGGTGAGCCTGACGAGAGCGTCGACGTGATCCTGAGCGTCAACAACGTGCAGCTGTGGGATGACCGGGCGGCCGGTTTCGCCGAGCTGTTCCGCGTGCTGCGGCCAGGCGGCAGGCTGCTGCTGTCTTCGCACGAGAAGTGGCTGCCGGTGTCCCGGCACGAGCTGGCCGACGAAGCGGCCGCCGCCGGCTTCACAGACCTGCAGACCTGGACCTGGGACCCGCCGGGCTTCGGCGCCTCGCTCGCCGCTCAGCTGCGCGCGATCAAGCCCCTGTCCTAACGCGGGTCGGTACGCAACGGATGCTCACGCGGCACCTCGACCAGCACGATCCTGGTGCCGTCCGGATCGGCGATCCACGCTTCGTCCAGCCCCCAGGGTTCACGGCGCGCCCCACGGACCGGTTCCAAGCCCTTCGCCGCGAGCTCCGCGAGCGCCGCGGGCAAATCCCGGACCTGGAGCCACAAGGCGACATCAGGGGTCGGGCCGGTCTTCCCGGTACCGACGATCTCGATCGACCCGTTCCCGGCGAAGAACACCGTCCCGCCGGGGAACTCCTTGTCGATCGCCAAGCCCAGGGTGTCCCGGTAGAACGCCGTCGACACCTCGAGGTCCTTCGGGTGGATCAGCACCCTGCTGCTCAGCACGTCCATGACCCATCCCTACCGGATGGGTTCAGGCCATCGCAATCGCGGTGATCCCGGCCAGCACCACCGCCGACCCGGCCAGCCTGCGGACGGCGTTCGCCTCCCCCAGGACCAGCCAGGCGGCGAGACCGCCCAGGACGATGCTGAGCTCCCGCGCGGGTGCGACGAGGCTCACCGGGGCGATCTGGAGGGCGTAGAGGACCAGCAGGTAGGCGACCGGTGACAGCAGGCCGACGATGAGGATTTCACGCTTGTGCTCGCGCCACAGCCAAGCGACCTCCTCGCGGTCCTTCAGCGCGTACGGCGCCATGAGCAGGCTCTGCACGATCGCACCGGTTCCGAAATAGATGATCGGCGGGACACCGAGGCCGGTGACCGAATGCGCGTCCCACAGTGTGTAAGCGGCGATCGTGACCCCGGTCAGCAGTCCGTAGGCCACGCCTTTGCGGCGAGCGACGCGATCGGCGGCGTCGGCATGCGCCGGCGCGCGGCCGGTGCCGATGACCAGCACCCCGGCGATCACGAGGAACGCGCCGATCAGGCCGAGCACCCCTGGCCGCTCGCCGAGCAGCACGACGGCCGCGAGCACCGAGAGCAGCGGCCCGGTACCGCGGGCGACGGGATAGACGACGGACAGATCGCCGACGGCGTAACCCCGTTGGAGGACGATCCCGTAGGTGACGTGGAACACCGCCGTGACCACGGCGGCGAACAGCCAGGTCCACTGTGGACGTTGCGGCTCCACCGCCAGCGAGACGGCCATGACGGGCACGAGAAGGATCGCGGAGAAGCTGTAGTAGGCCCAGACGAACCGGGCTCCGCCACGGCGGATCCGCTTGGCTGCCAGATTCCAGCCCGCGTGGATGACGGCGGCGATGACGACCAGGGACAAAGCGGTGGCGTTCACGACGGACCTTCCCGTTTTCCGCGCATGCGGAAAACACCGGTCCTCCAGGCTTTTGTCCCGTCAGATGAACGGCGGCGCTTCCGGCCCCGCCGATGGTGCCGCTCGGACCTGTCCCCTCTGCCCTGATTGTGTGTTTCCCTGAACGGGCAGGCGGCGGAACCCTAGGCACTACGATCTTCACCGTACCGCAATCACCCCTCCCAGGCGGCCGTGAGCGGCCCCGGGGCGGCTGTTAAGCTTGCCTTTCACCGTCGTGTGGCATTCCGTCATGGAGGAAACCCGCGCCGCTCTCACGAGCATGCAGGGCCAGTCACAGCGCGGCGGCGAAACCACCGAGAGATTCAAGAGGAGCGCCCCCGTGGCCAACATCAAGTCGCAGATCAAGCGCATCACCACCAACGAGAAGGCGCGTCAGCGCAACCAGGCGATCCGGTCCTCGGTGAAGACCGCGATCCGCAAGTTCCGCGAGGCCGCCGACGCCGGCGACAAGGCCAAGGCCCTGGAGCTGCAAAGGGACGCCGCCAAGAAGCTGGACAAGGCTGTGACCAAGGGCGTTCTCCACGCCAACCAGGCCGCCAACAAGAAGTCCGCGCTCGCGAAGCGCGCGAACTCTCTCTGATCGGCTTTCGAAGGGCCCCGGCGACTCGCGTCGCTGGGGCCCTTCGCCATGTTCAGCGGCTTGTGCCGTGGGCGTCGACGACCTCGAGCACGGCGCGTTCCAACGCGTACTCCGGGTTGGCCGCGACCCCCTTGACCTCGGCGTTGAGCCGGGCGACCACCCGCATCGCGGTGGCGAGACCGTCCTGACCCCAGCCGCGGGCCTGCCCCTGCGCCTTGCGTACCTTCCACGGCGGCATCCCCAGTTCGCCCGCCATCTGGTTCGGATTCCCGCGACCGGCGCCGGACACCCGCGCGATCGTCCGGACCGCGTCGGCAAGAGCGTCGGCGACCAGCACGTGCGGCACGCCCAGTTGCATCGCCCAGCGCAGCGACTCGAGCGCCGCGGCCTTGTCACCGGCGACGGCCTTTTCGGCGACGGCGAATCCGTTCACGTCCGCGCGGCCCCGGTGGTAGCGGCGGACCGCCTGCTCGTCGACCGTTCCGCCCGCGTCCGCGACGAGCTGGGTCGCGGCCGACGACAACTCACGCAGATCCGAGCCGACCGCGTCGATCAGCGCGAGCACGGCCGCCCCGTCGATCTTCCCGCCGACCCGGCGGACCTCGTTGCGGACAAAGGATTCCCGCTCAGCGGCCTTGGTCAGCTTCGGGCATTCGACGACCTCCGCCCCCGCCTTCTTCAAGGCGGCGGGGAGCGCCTTCGCGGCCTTGCTCCGACCGCCTCCGCTGTGCACCACGACGAGCACGATGCCGTCGGCGGGCGCCTTGACGTAGGCCATCACCCCGTCGGCGAGCTCCTGTGAAATGTCCTGTGCCGATTCGAGGACGATCACCCTGCCTTCGGCGAACAGCGAAGGGCTGACCATCTCCGCTAGCGCCGGGACTGTGAGGTCCGACACCCGGATCCGGGTGAGATCCGCCGTCGGATCGGCGGCTTTGGCCGCGTCCGAAGCGCCGCGGACCGCGCGTTCGATCAGCAGCTCTTCCTCACCGAGAACCAGGACCAGCGGCGATGGGGCGGAAGCTTGCGTCGTCACGGTGACGATCCTGCCACTCGTCCTCTCGTGTGCTTTGTCCGGTGATGTGTTCCGGGCACGGTGGCCCCACCTGAGGCTCATGTCGTACGGTGTTGGCGAGGCGACGCGATGACACGCGTGCCGACAATCGAATACCGCTCATCCAGAGGGGCAGAGGGAACGGCCCGACGAAGCCCCGGCAACCGGCGTCAGCCTGTCATTCCGCGATCGCGGGATAGCTGACGAACACGGTGCCAATTCCGGCCCGCCACGGCGGGGCAGATGAGGAAAGGACCTCGCGATGACCGCAACCCTCGGCACGACCTCCACCACCAAGACCCCGGATCTCGGACCGGCCGTCGAACTGGTGTCGAAGGAAGAGGGACACCGGCAGCCGCTCGCCCCCGAATTCGTTTCCGCCGAGGACTTCTCGCCGCTCGAAGTCGCCTACGACTTCGGCCGCGTGCGCCGCGAGGACATCGAGGCCGGGCCGAAGAACATCTGGCGCTACAAGAAACTCCTTCCCGTTCCGTCGAACGTCGAAGAGATCCCCAACACCGAACCCGGCGCCACCCGGCTCATCCAGGCCGACAGGCTCGCGAAAGCCTTGGGTGTCAAGAAGGTCTGGGTCAAGGACGACACCGGCAACCCCACGCACTCGTTCAAGGACCGTGTGGTCGCCGTCGCGCTGGCCGCCGCCCGCGAATTCGGCTTCGACGTACTCGCCTGTCCGTCGACCGGCAACCTGGCCAACGCCGTCGCCGCCGCCGCGGCCCGCGCCGGCTGGCGGTCGGTCGTGCTGATCCCGAAAACCCTCGAGCGCGCGAAGATCCTCACCACCGCCGTGTACGACGGCGACCTGATCGCGGTCGACGGCAACTACGACGACGTGAACCGGCTCGCCACCCAGCTCGCCGCCGAGCAGGAGAGCTGGGCGTTCGTCAACGTGAACGTCCGGCCCTACTACTCCGAAGGCTCCAAGACGCTGGCGTTCGAGGTCGCCGAACAGCTCGGCTGGCGGCTGCCCTCCCAGATCGTGGTGCCGATCGCCTCCGGTTCCCAGCTCACCAAGGTGGACAAGGGTTTCCGCGAGTTCGGGCAGCTCGGCCTCGTCGACGAGACGCCGTACAAGGTGTTCGGCGCGCAGGCCACCGGCTGCTCCCCTGTCTCGGCGGCCTTCCGCGCGGGCCACGACGTCGTCCAGCCGGTCAAGCCGGACACGATCGCCCGGTCGCTGGCGATCGGTAACCCGGCCGACGGCCCCTACGTCCTCGATGTGGTCAACCGCACCGGCGGCGCGATCGAAGACGTCACCGACGAAGAGGTCGTCGAGGGCATCCGGCTGCTCGCCCGCACCGAGGGCGTCTTCACCGAGACCGCCGGCGGGGTCACCGTCGCGACGGCCAAGAAGCTCATCGAGACCGGCAAGCTCAACCCGGACGAGGAGATCGTCCTGCTGATCACCGGTGACGGCCTCAAGACCCTCGACGCCGTCGAGGGCAAGATCGGTCCGAAGGCCACCGTCGGCGCCTCGGCCGACGCGGTCCGCGAAGCGCTCGGCATCTGAGTTCCCCGCCCGGCCCGCCTCAAGAACGAGGCGGGCCGCGGGGCTCACCCCGGCGCAGCAAGGCAAGTCCCCGTGCGTCCGCGACGACCGCGGTGTCGCCGTCCTTGTCCGTTCTGGCGATCGACGCCCCGACCGCGGCCAGATTGTCCAAAGTGGACTTGTTCGGATGGCCGTAGGTGTTTCCGGCTCCGACACTCACCAACGCCACCCTCGGCGCGACGGCGTTGAGGAAGTCCGGTGCCGTGTAACGGCTTCCGTGATGCGGGACTTTCAGGATCTCGGCCTGCAGATCGGCACCCTCGGCCATCAGGTCGGCCTGCGCGGCGAGCTCGACGTCGCCCGTCAGCAGTAGCCTGCCCGCCGGGGTTCCGGCGCGCAGGACGACCGAACCGTTGTTGATCACCGTGCCGTCCTGTTCGAGGACCGATCGCCGCGTGACATACCGCGGCCCCAGTACGTCCAGCGACAGCCCCGGCCAGTCCAGCCGTTGCCCGATCCCCAGTTCCAGCAAGGGAATCCCGCGGCGTGCGGTCTCGTCCGCGACCTGCTGCCACGCCCAGGCGGGAGCCCGGCCCGGGCCGACGGCGACCGCACCGACCGACCGGCCCTCGAAGACGGATTCGAGGCCGCCGATGTGGTCGGCGTGCAGATGACTCAGCACGATCAGCGGAACGCGATCCACGCCCAGCCTGCTCAGGCATTCATCGACCGGCCCCGGTTCCGGCCCGGTGTCGACCAGGACCGCTCTGCCCGGCTCGCCCGTGGCGAGGGCCACGGCATCTCCCTGTCCGACGTCGCAGGCGACAGCGCTCCAGGACACCGGTGGCCAGGCCGGTGCCAGCACCCGCACCGGTACGAAGACGAGCAGACCGGCGGCCAGCGCGACCGCCAGCAAGATCCTGGCGTGGCGCAGCCGGACGACGACGAGCACCACGACGAGCAGGCCGGCCGCCAACAGCCCACCCCACCAGCCATCCGGCCAGTCCACGACCGCACCCGGCGCCCGGGCGCCGTGGCGGGCCACGGTGATGAGCCAGCTCGCCTCGGGTTCGGTCAGTCGGACCAGCAGTCTGCCCGCCGACGGCCACCACGGTCCGACGACGGTGGCGAGCACGCCGAACACGGTGGCCGGGGCGACCACCGGCGCGGCGAGCACATTGGTCACCACCGAGACGAGACTGACCGATCCCGCCATGCCCGCGATGACCGGCGTCGTCACCACGAACGCGGCCAGCGGGATGGTCAGCCCCTCGGCGTAGCCTGCCGGAACTCCGCGTCCGACCAGCCACTCGGCCCACCGCGGTGCCAGCAGGACGAGCCCGGCCGTCGCCAGCACCGAAAGCGCGAACCCGAAGTCCGCGGCCATGGCCGGGTCGGCCACGACGAGTCCGGCGACCGCGAACGCCAGCGCGGGCAGCGCCGAACCCCGGCGCCCCAAGGCCAGCGCCAGCAGCCCGACCGCCCCCATCACCCCGGCGCGGAGCACGCTGGGTGCGGGCCCGGCGAGGACCACGAACCCGGCGAGCCCCGCGGCGGCCGCGGCGGCGGACGTCCGCGGCCCGACCCGGAGCACCCTCAGCAGGAGAAGGATCGAGCCGCAGACGATCGCCACGTTCCCACCTGACAATGTTCGTCAGGCACATGAGACCTGACGGACCCCGACCCCGGGAGCTTGAATGTCAGGGTTCATGTGGCACGTCACGCCGATCACGGTGCTGGTCAGCGCCGTAGCGGTAATCGTGCTGGTCTTCCTCGGAGTACTACCCGCGCTCGCCGCGCTCGGCGGCATCGTCGCGGGTATGGGCGTCGGCTGGCTCGTCGGCCGCGTCGTGGTCGCGCTCGCCAACCGGGCGGGGGATGCCCGATGAAGCGGGCGGCAGCCGTCGTCGCTGCTCTCCTCGGTCTCGTCGCCCTCATCGTCGTCCTGGCGTTGCTGGCGCTGTGGGCGTCCGGCGCGCTCACCGTCTCCAGCCGCGCCGTCCCACAGCCGACGGACGCGTCGAGCACCGCCGCACCGCCGCCCGCGCCCCGGCACGAAGTCGTCATCTCGATCACCGGCGCGCCCGGCACTCAGTTCCGGGTGCTCGGCGAGGTCTTCGGCGACACCGGCCCGATCGATCTCCCGGCCAGCGGGCGCGACGAGGCGCGCTTCAGCACCGGGAAATCGTCCGGCCAGCTCGACCTCGTCGTGTACGTGGCCGCGCCGATCGGCGACGATGCGGCCAGCTGCACGGTCACCTTCGACGGGCGGGTCATCACCCAGTCCGAACCGGTGCCGCTGGAGAACACGCACACCCTCGCCTGCCGGGTGAGGTCCGCGTGAACGGTTACCGCACGAGCGGCATCGCCTTCGGTGGGCTGGTCGCGTTGGTGGCCGCCGTTGCCTCGTACACGCACATGCGCACGCTGGCGGCGAAGCACGGCGAGGACTGGCTGTCCTGGCTGAGCCCGTTGTCGGTCGACGGTCTCCTGGTGGTCGCCAGCCTGGCGATCCTGCGCGCCCGCCGCGATGGTGGCCGGGCGCCGTGGCTGGCGTGGCTGGCGGTCGTGGTCGGCATCCTGGTGTCGCTGGTGGCGAACGTGGCGGCGGCCGGTCCGGATCTGGCGAGTCGCTTGGTGGCTGCGTGGCCGCCGCTGGCGTTCGCGCTCGCCTTCGAGCTGGTGATGTCGCTCGTCCGCCAGGTCGACGCCAGCCAGACCGAGGCACCTGGCGAGGAGCCACCAGCCTGCCGGGAGCCGCACCAGGAGGCTGGTGACGCTCACCAGGAGCCTGGTGAAAACCTGGTGACCAGCGAAAACCCTCACCAGGATGTGCTCCCGCTGCACACTCGGGTGGCCGACATGCTGGCGGAGGCCGAAGCCGCGGGTCAGCGCCCACCTGGTCGCGTCGCCATCGCCCGCCAGCTCGACGCCAGCGAGCACGAGGTCCGCCAGGTGCTTGCCGAGCTTCGCCATGCGCCGCCCGCCCGGCTGGCGGTCGTTCGCCAGGACGCCCGGTGAGCCGCCGGTACCGCACCCGGCGGCGGTCGCTGATCGGGAAAGCCGCCAGGTGGTTCGCCGGGTGGCTGGTGCGGCGCGCCTGGCGTCACCGGGCCGCCCTGGCGCCGGTCTGGGTGGCCGCCGGGCTCACCATCGCCGGGCTGGTGCTGTTCCTGGTGCCGGGCGCCTGGTGGCTGGTGCCCGCCATCGTCGGCCCGGTGGCCGGCGTCGCGGTCCACGTCTGGGGCGCCCGGTTCGCCCAGCCTCTCCAGCGGGTCCTGGCGTTCTTCGTGCCGGACGGCTTCGACGAGGGACGCAAAGGCGTCCTGGACCGGGAGGTCGAGCGCGCATACCTCGCTGTGCTGCTCGCGGTCGGCGGCGGCTGGATAGCGATCCTGGGCGCGCGCGGACTCTCCACGACAGGCATCTGGCAACTGGGCGGGCTGCTGTTCCTGTTCCTGGCCGCGCCTTGGTGGTGGCACCGCCGTATCCGGCGCACGGGCAGGGGCAACCGGTTCGCCCGCCGCTGGCCGGTCGTCACCGAGGACGTGCTGTCGTTCAGGGGCTCGAAGGTGCTGCCGACCGGGGTGGAGACCATCGCCGGGACGAAGGGCGGCACCGTGCTCGCGGTGAAGCTGGCCTCGGGGAAGACGATCGAGGACGTCGCCTACCGCGCCCCGGCGGTCGGCTCGGTCTTCAACCTGCGCAAGGGCGCGGTCACCATCTCCCCCGGCCGCACCGAGCGGCAGGTGGCGGTGCGCATCCTGCCGCGCGACCCGTGGCAGGCGCGGATCGAGCACCCGCTGATCGCGAACCCGCGCCCGCACTCGCTGGCCGAGTCGTCGCTGCTGCCGATGGGTGTGCTCGACGACGGCCGGGACCAGCTGTTCCAACTGCGGCACCTGGCCGTGGTCGGACAGAACGGCTCGGGGAAGTCGGCATTCCTGGAGTCGCTGCTGGTGTGGCTGCTGTCCAGTGTGGACGCCGCTGTCATCGGGGCGGACATGGCGGCGGGGGCCACGCTCGGCGCCTGGGAGTCCGCGCTAGCGGCGCCGCTGGCGACGACGACCGAGGATGCCGTCCGGCTGCTGGTCGGGCTGGAGCAGGTCGTGCAGTACCGCGAGGGCCTTCTGGCCGACGGCAAGCGTGCGGCCGGTGGCGGCGGGCCGGACGTCCTGGAGGTTTCGCCGGAGATGCCGTGGCTGGTCGCGATCCTGGAAGAGTTCCCCGATCTGGTCGCCGAGGGTGGCGAGCAGGTGGTGAAGCTGGTGGGCCGGATCGCGAAGCGGGCACGGAAGACGAAGACGACGCTCGTGCTGGCGGCGCAGAACTCGACGAAGACCGACATGGGATCGACGGAACTGCGCGCCCAGCTCGGGATGGCCGGGTTCCGGCTGGACTCGCAGCAGTCGAAGACATCGTGGGGCGAGCTACGCGGCCGCGGATACACGTCCGTGGGGCTGCCGACGGGCGTTTTCCTTCTGCACGACCAGGAACACGATGTCCCGCGTCAGTCGAAGGGGTTCTTCGTGACCCCGGCGGAGCGAGCGCGGTTCCTCGCCGGGCTGTCCGGCGCCCGGCTGCTGGATGGCGGGTCGGCGGCGCGGCTGCTCGGTGCCGACGGCGGACCGGTACACGCGGAGGCGGAGCGGATCGAGCGGGAGGACGTGGTGCCGCCGGTCATGCCGACGGTGCCGGTGCAGCGCATGGCCAGCAAGCGCGACCAGGTCGCCGAGCTGCTGAGCGCGGCACCGGCGAGCCCGGCACAGCTACGTGAAGCCACCGGTTTCGCCGACTCGACGATGCGGCGGCTGCTCGCCGAGCTAGAGACCGAGGGGCGGGCGCGGCGCGAGGGCCGGGGGAAGTGGGTCCACGCTGAGTAATCAGCTCATCGAGCGCTCAACGCTCACGCTCAGCCCCATACGCGCAGGCGAGGGCGAGCGTTGAGCGCTCCTTGAGCGTTTGACTGTGACGGAATGTGACACATCTATGTGAAGCAAGCACCACGTGAGCCTGTAACAACCGCGCCTGCCACTGCGACCCCTGTACACGATCACCGAGCAGGAAGGCCCTGACCCATGGGCGTCATACGCAAGTCATTGATGATCAGCACAGGCGGCCTTGTTCGCGGTTCGTCGAAGAAGCAGCGTAGCGCCAAGGCCCAGTTGAAGGAGTTGCGCGAGCAGACAGAACTCGCCAGAGCACAGGCCGCAGCGGCCGGTGTTGAGCAGGCGAAGCCGCTCAGCTTCGGCGATCAGATGCGAGCGAACTGGGGCCTGAGCCCGAAGCAGCAAGTGGAACCCGCTCAACTGCCCGAAGCTCCTGCGGCGCCCGCACCGGGCTGGTACCCGTCCCCGAATCAGGCAGGCCAGATGCAGTGGTGGGACGGCGCACAGTGGACGCCGTCGTACGCGCCGAAGCAGTAGACCTGACGCGAGAAAGTCCCCGCGCGAACCGACAACGCCAGGGACTTTCTCGCGTACAGGGCCACGAAGGTTGCAGTCACCCAGCAGGCGTGAGACGGGCTACTCAGCGGTCCCGCCAGGCCAGTGGGGATAGCGTCGCGGCCGCCTCTGCGATGCGTCGAGCGGTCTCGGTCGAGAGTCCTTTGCTGCCGGAGTCGATCCAACCGGCGACGCGCTCGACCCCGGTATCCCGGTACTCGAC
The DNA here is from genome assembly GCF_044547565.1 of Amycolatopsis sp. NPDC052450. Taxonomy (NCBI): domain Bacteria; kingdom Bacillati; phylum Actinomycetota; class Actinomycetes; order Pseudonocardiales; family Pseudonocardiaceae; genus Amycolatopsis; species Amycolatopsis sp. NPDC052450. The sequence continues at coordinate 91,327 of NZ_JBIUAQ010000021.1, forward strand.
GGCTTGGAACAGCATCTCAAGCTTGTCGGCGTCCTTCGCGCACTTCGCTTCGATGGTCTCCCTGGTCTCGTACTCGTCCACCGCAGTCCGGACCAGGTCGCGGGAGACGTCGGGCAGGGCTGCTGTCTGGTCGGCCGTGATCTCTCGCGGCTCGGGCTTGTTCATGTACTTGGCCGCCGTGTGCGGGATGTCCCCGGTTCGGGTCTCCTGCGTGTCGTGCCAGAGCGCGAGGAAAGCGGCGCGTTCCGGGTTCGCGCCTTCCTCGGCGGCGAGCAGCGCCGCGATCTGTGCCGTTCGCAAGCTGTGTTCCGCGATCGACTCAGGATCGCGAACGCCAGCGTGCCACCATCCCGCGCGACGGATGCGTTTGAGCAACCCGAGTTCGTAGGTGAACGCGGCGAGTGCGGTGGGCTCGTCTGGCATGTGAGGCTCTCCTATCGATCGGCGAGGCGCAGAGCGTAGTGAAGACCGGCAACCTGGTCACGTCCGTCGCGGGTCAGCGTATCGGCGGAGGTGACCACCTCCAGCGCCCCGGCAAGTGCGGTACGAGCGGCAGGACTTGTCGTCAGCAGAGCGGGACGACTGGCCACGAGGGTGTGCACGGTGTGCAGGTTGAGCGGTAAGTGCGGTAGGGCCGGGTCGAGGCGGCTCACGAGGTGGTGGAGCAGCCGCACACCAGACCACGCCATGCTGTCGTCGTCGGCCATGAAGGAGTCGTCGGTCTGGTCGTCGTGGAGTTCGCCGATCCAGTGCGCCCAGTAGTTGAGGTTCGCGAGTTCCGCACGCGTCCCGTTGGCGCGCGTGACAAAGTCGTGCAAGTGCGAACCGTCGCCGGTCGAGGCAAGGGCGACGGACGCCGAGCGAGCTTCGAGCAAGCTGGTCACATCGCCGTCTGCGATCGGGCGGCGACCGGCCTTTGCCCATTCACCGCGCAGCCACTCTGCCACCTGCTCGCGCTGGTCGAAGCCGAGAAGATACACCGCTTGTCGCCGCAGCAGCGCTTCCTCGGCGTGAATGCCGCGTTCCGCGACGGTCAGCAGGTGGTCGAAGAACCGGGTTCGCTCATCGGCACCCATCATGGGCCCGGACGCGACAGGTCCACGACGGGGCACTTTCGGCGTGAAGACCTCCAACTCCGGCGGCAAGTGCCCAGTAAACGGCCACGTGATCAGGTTCGTCAGCGTCTTGCGGTGCACGCTCGCCGCCAGCGGATGTACCTCGGGATCGACCCAATCGGCGCCGGCCGAAATCCCGGTCGAGAGGACTAGATCGGCTTCGATCGCCGCGCGCAGATGTCGGCCGGTTGACGACGGCGCGCCGAGCCGGGACAACCGGGCGCACAACCGGACGAACTCTCCGGCGGACATCGCGGACAGCGGACGCCGCCCCGACTCCCACCCCTGAATCGTGCTGCTGTCGACTCCGAGCCGTTCGGCGAGGCGTTCTTGGGTAAGTCCTGCGGACTGGCGCGCGAGCTTGAGCACGTAGCCAGTCACGATGCCCGTTGAACGGGAACCCTGACTCCCAGTCAGTGTTGCCGGTGCTCCGCTCACGGTCGCTCCCGATCTGGACGTTTTCTGTCGAACCGCACCCGTACTCACGGTCCGTTCTTTGTAATCACTAGTGATCGTAGCGTCACTCCACGGGGTTTCGGGATGGCTCTAACCAGCCAGAACACGACGGGAGTGACCAGCATGAGGACAGCTGTCCCGCGAAGTCGACAACACCGCGGGCACTCCGGTGCAACTCGCCGGCAGTGCGTGCCGCAGCCGCGGCAGGCGTCGGTGTCGGCGGCGGCCGGGTACGAATGGCGCCTCTTCGCCGGGACCGAAGCGCACTTGTATCGCCGCGTGCAGCTGGCCCCGGACCTCTGTTGGCCTCCGATGCTGCTTGCGTGGTGCGAGGAAGTGCGCCGGGACCCACTCGGGCACGAGCGGACCGCCATCGGTGAGGACCGGATCGCGGCACCGTCAGCGGCCATTCGATGCACTCGGTGCGGCGGGCTTCTACTCGACGCGAACGCGGTAGCACGCGGCGAAGGGGTGCGCCGTGGACAGGCGTGACCTCGACCTTCTCGCCGGTTTGGCGCGGGTCAACACCGACATCGGCAAGGTCACGCTAGACCTCTTGACCTTGCAGCCCTCGGACGAGCACTACGCGGCCGGACTCCGGAAACTCGGCCGGGATCTCGTGAAGATCGGCGCCGCGCTCGCTCACCGCGCGAACGAGCTCGACGGCGAGGAACCGCCCTCCAAACCGCTCGGACTCGGGGCGTCACCAGCACCACCGACCTAGTCCACCCGGCGCCGCGCCCCCTCTTACTCGCGTGGCGTCGGGTCGCCTGGTCGGCGCGAGGGTCCTCCCCTGCGCGCCGACCAGGTTCCAAACCCCCGCCGTCCTGGTGACAGAGGACGGCGGGCAGCCGGGAGCGGCGCGCGGCGACCTGCTCCCGGCTCTCCCGCCGCGTCTGGGGAATGCACCCGCGGCGGGCGCCGGGGGCGGGCCCCATCCCGCCCCGGCCTTCACCTACAACCCAGAAAGGGCCAGGTAGAGCCGATGCCACGTAACCCCGCAGGGCCAAGCCCTTCACAACCGGGACCGGGCAAGGACCGTCCCACAAAGCCCGCGGACAACCGCCCACCGCCCGTGCCCCCAGCGCCGAAGTTCCCGCCCCCGGACTAGGAGCCAGCGTGCCTAAGAAACGACGGCGCGACCGGCGTAGCTGCCTTGTCGGGGGCCAGATCGGAAACACGGCCTTCGGTAGCGCGGGGAGTCATCCACCGAAACAGCCGACCGGGCCGACCCATCCGGGTGCCGCCTATCGCTCGGCCCGGTTCAGCTGGCCGCCAGCCCCACCAGAACACGACGACGAGGTCTAGAATCAAGCCATGCGGACTGCCCGAGAAATGCGCAGGCTGACGGCAGTATTCCTCGAAGGGGAGCCCGAAGCCCGTTTCCACAGCGGGGACCTCCGACGTGCGGCGAACCTCACCGGTCAACGGCTGTCCGCGTTGCTGGATAAGCTGCATAACCTCGGGTGGGTCGCCGACGGATTCGACGAGTCCTCCCCTGACCGTTTGCCGTACTACATGCTCACCGACATCGGTCGACGCGAACTGACCAGGCCGTAGCGGCCTTCAGACACAGCGAAAGGCCCCACCCTCCGCATGGAGAGTGGGGCCTTTGCTGTCTGTCAGCGCTTCCGGGACGTCTTCGGCTTCTCGCTGCCTTCGGGCTCGCCGTAGGCGGCGACGATCTCAGCTTCGGCCGGGGCGTTCGCCAAGGCAGCCTCGTCGCCCTTGAACTGCTCGACGATACCCGCCTCGGCGGGCATGTCCAGCGGCTTCGGGCCGTTCGCCCACGCGGCGTTGTCCGGGTGGGCGGGGTTGAACTGGGCGCTGGGGTAATACTCCTGCTCGCTCATGGGCGGGCTCCCTTCTTGGATCGGCTTCACGCCTTGGCCGCGATCGCGGTCAGAACGCGGTCGAGCTTCGCCGCCAGTTCGGCCTGTGCCTTCTCGATCGCGGCGAATCGGTTGTCGTGTTCCTGTTTGAAGTCGATGGCGTCCTTGTTCGACTCGCGTAGGAAGTCGACCGGCGTGAGCTTGATGTGCGGGTACTTCTTGGACGAGAAGCCGGGGAATCCGGCCTTGACGTCCTCGGTTCCCGTGAGCTGGCCGTAGATCCGCTTGAGCATGAGCTTTTCGTCGGGAGTCAATTCGTCCTCCTGGTCCGGTGTTCCTCCGAGGTTCCACGCCTGGTCGTCGTCGCCGGTCTCGCCCGCCCTCACGCTCAGGTGAAGGTGCTTGGTGTGCGGGTTGTCGCCGGTGTAGGGCTTCCACCCCACGCCGGGCGTCCAGATTCGGCCGTTCCAGATCACGTACTTGATCCGGACGGCACTGGACGCGATGAGCTGGTCCGCCAGCCACTGGCAGTCGAGGTCCCCGGGATCGTGCGTGAAGTCCCGGGCACACACCTGGCGAGCGCCGTCGCTCCGCTTGTAGGAGTTCGGGTTGTGGTCCGACACGCGTGCGGTGTGGGCCGCGTCCCCGATACCGCCGTCGCTCGCGGTACTCCGGCCCGGCGCCAGCGCGTTCAGCTGCCGCCGGAGAACCTCCAGCGATTCGGCCATGTACCAAGGGAAAGGCCACTGCGCCATCACGGCACCTCCGGCAGATAGAGCGGCGGCGGGTCGACGATCGTGCCGCCGAGCTGACGAAGCTGGTCCACGACCTGCTCGTCCCAGCGGTGATGCACGCGCAGCACGTCGTCGTGACGGCGCTGCGTGGCGCGGACCTCGCGAAGTTCGGTTCGGACCTCCTTCAGGTCTTCACCCAAGTCCTTATTGGACTCGGCGGCCGTCTGGATGAGCACGGCCGCACTGTCGGCGTTGACTTTGCGTGCGTCGGCCCGGCTCTTGACGAGATCGAAGATGGCCTTCGCGACAGCGAGCGCGCCTCCGGAGCCGCCCAGCCAGGTCCACACATCGGTCATCGCAGCGCCGCCTTTCTCGCGCAGGAGATCTGCCACGCCCTCCACGCCGCGGCGATGGCCATCGCGAGCAGGAACAGGCAGAACGCCAGTGCCCGCACGCCGGTCGTGCCGAGGCCCCAGCAGGCGTAGGCGAAACCGACGCCGGCCAAACCGGTGAGCCCGGCGCGTTCGAGCAGCACGCCGCGCACGGTGGCGGCGCGGATGATCCCGGTCAGCGCGATCGAACACGTGATGAGCCCGATGGCGAGGAAGACATGTCCGAATGGCAACGGATAGCCGCGCAAGGTCGTGGTGGCGACCTTCTCGAACATCGACAGCGCCACCGCGCAGTACAGGCCGAACGCCGCGACGATCAGCGTCTCGAACGGATTTCGGGTGCTCGTGATCACGAGTCACCCCCTTTCAGATTCAGACGAGCCAGGGCGACGCGAACGCTTTCGACGTGCCCAGCATCGAGACGGGTGTGACCGCGACGGCCGAGCTGGCGCCACCGGACACAAGGCGCGAGAAGATGTCGACGCCGATGAAGTTGCCGATCGATGTGTCAGGCACCTGCACGGCGTACGGACCGCACGTGGTCAGGACACCGGGCGCGGTCGTCGTGGATGCCGGGGACGTGACGGTCGGGCTGGTCCAGTCCCACCCGGTCACCGAGTCGGTGATCTTCACGTAGCTCTCGACGACCGAGGCCGCTCCCGCACCGCCCCACGAGTTGTTCATGCGCCACTGGGCGAGAAAGCAGCTGTTGAGCTGCTGCGCCTGCCCGGTGTAATAGGAGACGAACGAACCACCGCTGTTGAAGATCAGGCCGGGGTTCGTCGGGTACATCGGCACCTGGATGAACGGCTGCGCGAGCCCGTAACCCACATCCGCGTCCGAGCCGAGCACCAGCTTTCCGGTGCCATCGAAGACCTGCACCACCGCGCTGTCTGCCCCAGCGCGAGGCACCACGGCGAAGTCGACGACACCACCGTGCGAGACGACGAACGGGAACTTCGACGCTCTCGTGTACTCCTCGACGATTCTCCGCAGCTCACGCAGCTCGTTGACGAGAAAGTCCTGCGACTTCGGGCGCTCGATCGGCTGGTTGGCGACCACTCAGGACCCCCTCACCGCTTGGAGCTGGTGCAGCACCTTGTCCCGCTCGGAGGCATTCGACACGCCAAGAATGCGGTAGGAGTACTTGCCATTGCGCAGCCAGTGGTGGTCTTTCACCGAGTAGTCGGCGAAGTGGCCGGGCAGGTACGAGCCGACCCGCGGTTCCGTGTCGGCCAGCACTGTGGCCTGCCACTGCTCGGGTTGCGAGTTGTACAGCGCCACATCGGCGGAGGCCCATCCGTCCAATGTGGCCTGTTCGGATGCCGAGGTGTGGCCGGAGTCGACCATGTCCAGCATCGGCCATCCCGCCGAAGTCAGCGACGTGTCGGTGGCGTAGCCGTAGAGCTGACCGGCCTCGTTCCCGGTGCCCTTGACGAAGGAGCTGTTCGCCTGGTTCGAGCCGTCACCGGCGATGGTGAGTTTCACCAGGTTCGACCGGTAGTCGAACAGCAGCGGCACGCCCGGCTGCACGAGGTATGGATTCCCGATGACCATCCGGTGCCGGATGTAGCGGAGCCCGCCGATCACCGTCAGGTACGGCTGGAACAGAACATCCGGACCGCCGTCAACCTGCGTCAGTTCTTGGAGTCGCTGACCGGCGAACGCCATCTCGTAGCCGTGATAGGTGCGGGTGCTCGTGCCGAGAGGTGTCGGCGTCGGCAGATCCAGCGGCAGCGCCGAGCCCGCCCGATACGTCATCGACGTGGCGTGGTCGGCAATCCCCCGGGCGATGTTCGGCAGGCTGTCGTTGATCGTCAGGTCGGCCGAGGCGTCCGTGATTCGCTTCGCGCCCGGGTTCCACGTCCTGTGGTGCAGCAACCTGCGGTTCAGTAGTTCCCAGAAACCCTTGCCGGACACCGTATGCATGGGCCTGTCGTCGTCCGGCGCGTACGGGATGATCGGCCCGGCCTGGCACACCGTGTCACTCGGAACGCCGCCCCCGCGCACGATCGCGACGGAGAACCGCCACGGCACGCACCACTCCCGTACCTTCGCCGTGCGTTCCTGACCGTGCAGCGGCACGGTGATCTTCCAGCCGCCGACGTCGTTGATCCGGGCGGACCACTCCGGCTCGGCGGTCAGGTCCAGGTCGAACAGGACGCGGCCGGTGACCGTGTCGTAGGCCAGCGCGGTGTACACGCGCTCGGCGACAGTGGCCACATCACACCCCGATGTCTTCCACGAGCACCTCGCGCACGACCGCACCATCCACTGTGTTAGTGCCGGTATTGACCCTGCTCGACAGCCCGAACGTTGCCGTGCCAGTGAAAGTCGCGACCCAGAACACGAACCTCGTCGATGTCCTGTATGACCCGGGTGTCGTGTCGGTCGTCGGCTTGACGACCGTCGATCCGCCCAGCGTGATCGATCCGCCAGCCTGCACCCGGTAGGTGTTGGTCAGGATGTTCCCGCCAGCCTCGGAACGGATGTGGCTGATCCGGTATCGCCGACCGGACACCACGGAACCTGTGGCCACCTCGGCCTGCATCAAGTCGCTGGTCGTGATGTTGGCGGGCGAGCCGGTCGACGAAGTCCCGTAAGCCACCTTGCCGCGCGGAACGCTGTCGCCGAACGCCACTCGCTGCCAGTTCCCCGCGCTGTCGCGCACCTCGAACGTGTCGGTGGCGGGGTTGTAGCGGGTGTCGCCGACGTTGCCCGCGGTGTCGCTGTCGCCTTCCATCAGCGCGCGGGTCGCGCCGATGACGCCGACCGAGCGGCGCAGCCGGGTCAGTGTGATCACGCCGCCGGTGGACACCTGCGCTCGCGCGAGCGGGATACCGATCCCGCCGCCCGTGGTGGGAAAGCTCGTGTAGACGCCGAGGCTGTTCGCCGTGATCGGGTCGACGGGCACAGCGCCTGGCGTGCCGGTGATGATCTCGATCCGGCACGGGTTGCCGTCCGGCGACGTGTCGCCCACCGCCGAGTCGTACCAGCGCATGACGATCAGGTCGTTGCGCGGATTCGTGGCGGGTGCGGGATCGCACGTCACCGACGCCGCCGCGAGAAGCCAGCCCTCGTACGGGCCTTGACCAGACCGGTGCGCTACGGCCGAGCCGGGCGCCACGCTCATCGTCAGCCCGGACGTGACCGTCACCAGCAGGTCGGTGAAGCGGGAGTTCGCCGCGTCCCAGGTTGTCGGCACGACGCCGGAGCGCGTGCCGTTCATCGGGGTCGTGTCGTTGTTCTGGTAGACGCCCTGGAGCAGGGCACGTCCCTGGCGGGCGTTGTTGGCGCGCGAGCCGCCGGGCATCGCGGACCAGAAGCCGGTCGCTGCCGCGTTGGTGGGCATCGGGCCCCCTCTCAGTTGTAGGCGTACTGCCAGGTGGCGGTGACGGTTCCCGCGCCGGTGCCGGAGAACTGGACGGTCACCTGCCCGCCGGGCGGGATCTCGATCCACTGGGCCGAGGCGAGGAACCCGAAGCGGTCGACGCCGTTGAGCGCGACGGAGCGGGTGAACGGGCTGGTGTCGATCACCAGCGTCTGTCCGGCCTCGACGGTGCCGGTGTAGGCGATCACGTCGCCGGTCGCTGGGTTGGTGAACGTCGGGTTCGTCAGCGGTCCGACGATGGTGAAGACCGGCCACGTCGGCGCGGTGCCGAGATTGCTCAGCGACAGCACGCCGCCGTTCCCGCTGCTCCCCCAGTCCAGGCCACCGTTCGCCCAGTCCAGGCCACCGCTACCCCAGTCGAGGCCGTCGGTCGCCGCGCCGCCGACGGTGAACGGCCCGGCCGTCTGCACGGACGTGTCGAGCCAGCGCGGATCGGCGGCGTAGAGCGGCAGCTGCCAGTCGAACCCCTGTGCGTCCGCCCAGCCATCGAGCTTCACCGCGTCCGCGTCCAGCTCGACCAGCAGTTGCCGCGCCGAAAGCCCATCGGACTTCACGAGCGCGAGCTGCGCACCGTCCGGGAACATGCCGAGCAGCCGGTCCCGTGCCGCTACCGCTCCCGCGAAGTCCGGTGCTTGGCACCAGCCCTGCAAGGTGTCGGAGCGCGCCGTTAGGTACGAGCGCGCGCGGTACGCGCCCATCCCGAACGGCCGCTCCGTCACATGCAGCTTGCGGCCCGGACCGCTGTGGAGCGTCTGCGCCGTGACTACCCACCGGCAGCCGAAGTCGTCGTCCACATTGGCCGACCAGTCGCCGATCGAGTACACCGGCAGGATCACCGAGGTAGGCACATCAGCCTCCCCTCATGGCCCAGCCGAGTTCCGCCGAGACCGCCGCGGCTACGGCGTAGGGCTCCATCGCGGCGGTGTGCACGGTGATGTGGTTGGTCACCCCGCCGCCGGCCACCGGTGTGCGGCCCATGCGCGCGTTCGTCTCGTCCAGCAGCCGCTGCGATCGCGCCGAGCGCGGATCGAGCGGGATGTAGGACTCGGGCACGCGCATGTTGTCCCCGACGACGCGCCACGTGTTCGGCGGCACGATCTGCGCCATTGACGACATCGGGGTCAGGCCCTCGAAACCACCGCCCGCGAAGAACTTCAGGATGTTGCCCTGCGCGTTCGGGACCCTCGGCCCGTTCAGGCTGCCGCCCCCGCCACCGCCTGGCGTACCGACGGTGATGGTGCGGATGTAGGCAGTCCGGTCTCGCGCGGCATGGTTGAGCGCTGCCTCGGCCGCCGCCACATCTGCACGGGCATGGGCTTCAGCCCATGTACCGTCGGCCTGCTGCTTCCAGACCCGCACCGCTCCTGTGGCCGGGTTGATGTCGGAGAACGTCCGGGTGATGGCGCCCGTCGCGTCCGTAGTGGCCTTCCACTGCCGTACCGCTCCGGTGGCCGGGTCGGTGCTCGTGTAGGTGGTCGTGTTGCCGACTGTGGCCGTGGTGACGTTCTTCCAGTTCGTCACCGCACTGTCCGCCGGATTCGTGTTGGCGAACACGGTGGCGGTCGCGTCACTGTTCCCGACGTCGTTGAGCAGCTTGGCCGCCGCCGCCTTACCGGGTTCGGTGTCGGCGAAGACCCGGAACGTTCCGTCCGGCAGCTTCACGACCTTCATGTCCAGCTCGCCGAGCGCACGGATCGCCGGGTCGGTCAGCGCCTTGACCGCGATGCCCTTGTTGTCCGGCACAGCGGCGAGCTGTGACCGGATGTCCGTCAGCTGCCGCTGGGTCTCGGCGTCACCTTCGAGGCCCAGTTGCGTGATCACCTTGTCCGGCAACATCCCGTAGTGATCGAGGATCTTCCCGATCTGGGTGTCGTTCAGGCCGAGTTGCTTCAGCTGCGCGGCGAACTCGCCGCGCATGCCGGTGAGCTTGCCCTTGATCTCTTCCACCGGCGTGCCCGCGTCCTTGAGGGACTGGGCGTACGCGGCGAAGTCGGTCGCTCCCTTCTGCACGGTGTCCTGGAGCTTCGACCCCGCGTCGGACACGGTGTTGATCGCGCCGGACGCGTCGACCAGATCCTTCGCATGGCCCGGGATGTTGGCTCCCTTGAAGGATTCCCCGATGCCGCGCAGCCCGTCGTTCCACGCCTGCAACGCTTCCTCGACGCTCGGGGTCTGGCCGGAGAGCCGCAGCATCACGTCGATGATCGCCTGGCCCTTGGCTGCCACGTCTCCGCCGGTCTGGTTCAGCGTCTCGAACGCGGCCTCCAGATCCGCCGACGCGGCCTTCGCCGCGTACATCGCCGGGGACATGCCCCGTGCGGCGATGGATTCGATCTTGCGTAGCCCGGCTTCCAGCTCGGCCGCCTTGCGGGCACCCTCGGCGGACGCCCCGGCCTGCTCGTTGATCGCGCGGACGTTCTTCAACGTCGAGACCAGCTGCGCCTCTTCGGCGTCCGACAACTCCAGCGACGCCATGCGCCGCGCGGTCATCGCGTCGACGGTGTCCTCTGCCGATCCGCCTTCCTTCACGTAGGCGTCCGCCTGGCGCAGGACCATGTCCAGCACGTCGCCACCGACCTGGTGGGACTGGACGAGGTTGGTCAGGTAGCCACGGAAGCTGTCGTTGACGGTCTTGAGCGCGTCCGCCTGGCCGAAGCCAGCCGCCGACACGGTGCCCATCGACACGCCCAGCCGCTCGTTCGAGTGGAACGCGCCCTTGTCCGCCAACGCTTTCAATGCGGTCTGCCGGACGTTCTCCCCGATGACGCCGTTGTCGCGGCGGTACGCCTCGGTCATGTCGTTGACCGCCTGCGTGTGCCGCGCGGCACGCTCGGCAGCTTCGGCCTGCTTCTGCCCGAGGATCGAGAGCAGCAGCCCGAACGCACCCACCGCCAGGGTGGCCGGGGTGAACCCGCCCGCCAGGCCGCCGAGGAAGGTCGTGAACTTGTTCCCCGCGCCCTGCGCGTTGCGGACCTGGTCCCCGATGCCCCGGAACCCGGCGCCGACGTCCACACCGAACCGGTTCGCGATCATCGCCGCCGCAGTCAGTGATCCGGCGAACTGACCGATCCCCGGCGGCAGCATCGACAGCAGCGAAACGAGCAGCCGCAGCATCGACACCGCACCGACACCGGTGTTGGTGAAGCCGCCGAGGAACCCGATCGCCGCCGAACCCTGCGCGGTCATGTCGTTCAGCGCGCCCGTGGCCTGATCGACCAGGACATATAGCGACGACAGCGGGCCCGAGCTTCCGCGTGCGAGGTTCGCGAACAGCGTCCCGAGCCGCGCTTCCAGCAAGGCGACCGTCGAGCCGAGCACGACGAACCCACGCTGCGCGCCTTCGCTGCCCTGTGCGGCGTTCGCGAAGAACAGGCCGAGCCCGGTGCCTGCCTGTGAGGCGAGGCTGTGCAAGCCCTTGAGGGCCGGTTCCGAGGCCTTGACCGCGGTGACCATCCCGGGCATCGCGTTCTCGGCGAAGTCTGTCACCGAACCCGTCAGCTCGCGCACAGCGGGCTTGGAGGCGTTCACCGCGCTGTGGACCTGCGGCGCCAGCCGGTCCCACGCCTGCCCGGCGTGCCCCAGCGCCCCGACGATGTCGTCTTCGAGCGCGCTGCCCATGCTGTTCACGTCGTCGAGGACGCCGTTGGCCATGCGTTTGGCAGCCGCCTGCACCTGGTCCGAGGACGAGGCCGCGTACACGCCGAGTGCGGCGAATCCGCCGGCCACCAGCGCGAGCGACGCCGTCGCCCCGGCCGCGCCAACCGCTGCGGCAGTGGGCAATCCGACCGATAAGCCGAGGAACTTCAAGGCGTCGAACTGCGCGTTGGCACGCCGCGCCGAACGGCTCAGCTCGTCCTCGGCGCCCTTGCCCGCCTTACGCGCGGAGTCGCGCGTGGACTTCTCGTCGACTTCCGGCCGCAGAACCGGCTTCGTCTCCCGCTCGATCTTCTCCTTGATCAGGCGGGTGTTCTTCGGGTCCTTCAACGCCGTGTCGAGCGAAACAGGCTTCTCGCCCTCGATCTTCGCCCGGATGCGCTTCTCGTCGCCGGACGTTTCGTCCTTCAACCGGACTTCGACGTAAGCGCCTGCCAGTTTGAAGTCGCCACCAGGTGCGGTCACCGCGTGCCCCCTCCCCGGTCAGCCGAAGTCGAAGACCCCGGCTTGGTTCACGCCCAGTGGCCCGTATTCGCGGGTCTTGTTCAGCGCCTTCAGCTCGTCGGCGGTGTGCGCACGCACCGGCTCCGGCGGCGCGTCAGCGGCCCGGGTTTCTGCTTGCGGCGCGGGCATTGCGGGCCGCTCGGCGTCGCGGTGCAGGGCGTGGCGCACGGCGCCGTCGTAGAGCGCCAGGCGGACCATGCGCGGCAGGAACACCGACGCGGGCAGCTGGTCCAGCTCGTCGACACGGTGGAACACGGACATGTCGCTGAGCACGTCCTCGATGTGGGCGAAGAACCAGCCCACCGCCGACAGCCGCGCGTGCCAGGCGTCCATCACGCTTTTGGGCCGAGCACCACTTCCGGCAGAATCCGGTCCACCAGCGCGTCAAGCACGGTGCGCATCTTGGACTCGGTGACGGTCTCGCACTCGACCAGCGCGTTCCACGCCTCCGGGGTAAGCAGCTTCTCCGCCGCGAAATGCAGCGACGCCGCGCTGCCCTGTTCCACGGCGATCCTGTACGCCTGCAACGACCACGACGGCGGGACCCGCTTCGGGATCGTGTACGTGACGCCGTCGATGGTGAACAGCGGTTCCCGGTCGGCGATCAGAGCGTCGATTTCGGCCTGCGCTTCGGCGTCGTCGAGCACGACACCGAGATCGGCCTTCGGCTTCGGGGGCGTGCTCTTACGCGGTGCGGTCTTGCGGGTGGTCGTCTTGCGCGGGGCGGATGCGGCCATGACACGGTCCTCCTGACAGGACAAGGAAAAGTGGGGGCAGCCCCGCCCCGCACGCCGTCAGGTGCGCGCGGAACGAGGCTGCGTCTTGGGGGTGGATCAGACTTCTTCTTCGTCGATGACCCGGATCGGGCTGATGGCCTCGGTGACGAAGAACGCCTGGAACTCGGCGGCCAGCGCCTGCTGGTTCGCCTTCTCCCAGTTGAGCGCGGTGTCGCCCGAGGGCAGCGACTTCCGCAAAATCGCACGCCGCTTCAGCGACACCGAGCCGTCCTCGACGTCCGGGCCGAGACCGTCGACCAGCAGCGTCCGGTACGGCGCGCGGTTCGCGGTCTGCCCGGCGTTGAGGTCCGACACCCGGTAGTTCGAACCGGTCGGGCCCGCGGTCATGTTCCACGCGTAGGCGAGGTTCGTCCGCGTCATCTCGGCGAAGTTCACCGTCGCCTTGATGTCGCGGTCGGTCAGCCTCGCGCCGAGCTTGTCGACGAGCTGGTCACCGGTGAGCGGCGTCCACGTCGGACTGATGCTGACGTTCGTGCCGCCGAGCGTGATGCCCGTGTCGTACCAGGCCGACGCGGCCGGGGCGATGTTGATGTCCGCCAGCGCGGGCTCGTAGGACAGCGTCGGGTCGAAAGCGAAACGATAGATGTAGAGCCGGGCAGGCCCCATCACCAGGTTTCCCGGCTGGAGGCCAAAAGTGTCGGCCATGATCACTCCAAAGAGGACTGAGGGCCTTATGGCCCGAAAGGTTGGTGGTCAGTCCCCTCACGGGGTGCTCTTGGCGACCGGAACCCAGTTCAGAACCAGGTCCAGGGCGTACACGGCGTAGTCGCCGAAGTCGCCATACGCCCGCCTCGGCTTCCCGAGGACGTAGGCCGTCTTCACGACGGCGTTCTCACTGCACGCGGTCAGCGGCACGAACCACGGCTCCCGCCGGTAGGTTCCCGCCTGCACGCTCAGCGCGAGGTTGCGCGCCTTGTTCCACGGTGGCGCGTCCGTACCTGGTGTGGTCGCCCACCCGCGCACGTCCATCACCGGCGACTCCAGCCGGAACTCCGGCACCGTCGAACCGCCGGCCACCGCCACGGTCACGAACCCCGATACCGCCCAGGCGCTGGTGTCGCGCGGAAGCGTCTCCCCGACCATCCCGGCCGAGAACCCGACCAGTTGCGCCAGCCAGGCCAGCGTCACCGCCTCGTCCGAGGCGTACAGGAACGGGGCTGTCATCACGCACCCCGCCGTCGGTAGAGCGCCGGACGCAGGTAGGGCTGCGGCGGCACCACGTCGCCGGTGAAGACGGTCTCGCCGTCCGGCCCGGCGTACGCGACCCGGTGGCCTTCCTCGACGTACAAGGCGTAGTTCAGCTCCGAGCCGATCCGGGCGGTGTCACCGTTGATCTCAGCCGACAGCGATTCCCGCAGGTGCCCGGTATCCACTGGAACCAGGCGCTTCGCGTCGTCGAGGACTTCGCCGATCAGGCGGCCGAACAGGTCGCGGACGTCGGTGGTGATCTGCTCCCGCCAGTCCGGGGCCTCGCGGTACTCCGCCACGGCTCACCCCCCGTCGTCGCCGACCCGTTTGAGGTCCAGTTGCACGTCCGGGACACGGCCTGCCGCGCGTGGGCGCGTGACGTTCTGGACCAGGTACAGCACGCCGTGCGTGTCGTCCTTGAGCCGGTCGCCGGTGAGGATGTCCGTCGTGGACGGAAGCGCGGCCTTCGCGACGCGGACCACACGCGCGGTCTGCGTCGCCGGGTCCCAGACCCGGGAGTCGCGCTCCTCGATCGCGGCGAGGACACCGCTGGCCGCCGGAGTGAGGTTGTTCGGCACCGGATCGCCGAAGTCCGACGGCGTGGTGCCCCGGTAGATCGATGCCCGGCACGTCGCCCGTGCCCACATCAGATTGTCCGCCAGGTGCCAGGATCGCCGTCGTCATCGCCGTAGACCTCGCGCGGCCCGTCCGAGGTCTCGCCCGGGGCCCGGACGTGCAGTGAGCCGGAGCCGAGCCAGGACACGCGCCGCAGCGCCTGCGCCGCGTGCGGGGCCAGAGTCAGCCAGGTCTCGGTGCCCTGCGTCGACTGCCCGCCACCGGTGGACGTGATGTCCTGCCGCTCGAACTGGTCAGGCTGCGCGAGCTGCCACGCGGCCTGGTAGGCGATGGCGAGCTTCAACCAGTACTGGTCCCGGGCGCCGATCCGGTCGGCGTCCACCGGCAATCGGCCGACGTAAGTGTCGATCACGGCCTGCGCCGACAGCACCTCGTCTTGGTCGACCGTGACCTTGGCGTAGGTGAGAACGTCGGCCACAGTGGCCCAGGTGTCCGGCATGACGCCCTCCTTCCGAAGATGGGGCCGCGCAACGAAAGTCGCGCGGCCTCATCACGGCATCGGTCAGTTCTTCACCAGCATCGAGAACGCGCCGGGCGCGCCGACCGCGAAGGCCTTGCGGGCACGGAAGTACAGCAGGTTCTCGTCGGTGTCGACGCCGATCCCGGTGTCGGTGTCCTGGAAGTTGACCGCCAGCTCGCCGCCGGTGCGGTGACCGACCTGAAGGAACTGCCGGTTACCGAACACGATGAACGGGAAGCCGGTCGGGGTGGCCGAGCCAGCGGCGGACGTCTTGGCGCCCATCGACCACTGGAGGTCGTAGCCGAACAGCTTCGGCGTGCCGCCCTGGCCACCACCGGCCACGCCCGCGGTCGACTCGTTCAGGATCGGGGCACCGGTGCTGTCCTTGATCCCGCGCAGCACCTGCTTGAACGACGGGTGCGCGATCACCACGGTCTCGGCCTCGTCGAAGAAGTCGCCGACTTCGTACAGGCCGAGCGACGCCGACAGGTTGTCGTAGGTGATCCCGCCGGTGCCCGCCAGCGTCAGGTTCGCGTTCGCGGTGTAGCCGGTGGTCGCGTCGGCCTGGGTGAGGACGTAGTACAGCGAGTCGAAGCCCCACCCGCTGGTGCCCTTCGCCGCCGTGATCCCGAGGGTCACGTTGTCGAACAGCTTCGCGAACGAAGTCCCGGCGTCGCCCGACTTGGTGTCCACGATGGACGCCAGCGAGTCCTCCATGTCCTCGGCCTGCACGACGACCTTGCCGCCGAACTTGTCGGTGTTGAGCAGCACGGAGTCGTTCGGGCTGCTGTCGGCCGGAGCCGAGGTGGAGCGTGCCCACCGGCCGATCACGACGCCACCCGAGCGCGGGGTGTACTTCGTGTTGCTGCCCATCGGCACGGGGTGGCCGAAGCGGAGCACCGCCGAGGACTGCTTGACCTTCTGGATGACGTCGGGGTTGGTCTCGATCGGGATCCAGCCCGCCCCGGTGAAAGCGACAGCCATGATGGCTCTCCTTTTCTGTTGGGATTAAAGGGAAGGTCACCGCTTCCCCATCACGGGTGCGGTTGGACGCCCTCACGGGCTGCTCATGGTTCTGGTGTGGCGGCCTTGGGTTAGCCGCCGTAGCGGGCGGCGATGATCTCGCCCGCGGTCTTCTCGGTGGCGGCGGTGGTCTTGCCGCCGGGAGTCAGCTTGCCGGGACGCGGCCGCTCGCCTTCGCCCTCGGCCTTGAAGAACTCGGGGTACTCGGCCTTGACGCGCTTGACCTCGGCGTCCAGGCCGGTGATCTCGCCCTTGTCGTCGATGTCCAGCTTGGACACGTCGAGCAGGCCAGCCAACGCGGCCACGCGTTCCGTCTTGGCGTCGGCTTCCAGCAGCGCCGACTTCGCCGATGCCTTGATCGCCGTCGGCTTGTAGAGCGCCGTCGCGGCCTCAAGCGCTTCGCGCTTGGCCTTCTCGGCGTCGGTTTCGTTCTTCTGCTCCAGCTCCTTGAGCTTGACGCGGCGGCCAGCGGACTCGGCGTTCACACGCGCGAGTTCGGCCATCTTCGCCTCGTACTCAGCCTTCGTCGGAGGCGTCCACTCGGCCGGAGCGGGCTCAGGGGCCGGAGCCGGTGGGGCTGCGGGCGTCGGGTCCGGCGTAGGGGTGGGGTCGTCAGCCATCTCGGCATCTCCTCGTGTCTGCCCTCACGGGCTATCTGGTGAACCGGCCGCGCTTCACGGCCCGCTCGGCCCGCGTCTTCACCGACGCGGGCACCCGCCACCCAGAGGGCGCGGGCGAGTTCTTGCCGGACCCGATCCGTGCCAGCAGCCGGTCGGCGGCGGCCAGGCGCACGTTCTCCGATTCGGCCGGCAGTGCGTCGCCGCGCAGGATCGACCGCTCGGCCTCGCGCCGGAGCGCCGCCGGAAGGTCGAACGCGGCAGAGGACTGGGCTGCCGCAGCGGCTTTGCGTGCCGCGTCGACCGCCGCCTGGTCGCCGTTCGCCTGTGCGTCCTTGATCGCCTGCGCCCAGTCGTGGGTCACGGCTCGCGCGGCGGCCTCGTCGTGGCCGAGCCAGGGCGAAACCCGGCACCGGCAGTACGGATGCCGGGGCGGCCGCTCCAGCTCGATGTCGACGAGTTCACCGGCGGTGTTGTAGTCCTTCGGCTGGTACGCCTTGGCACCGAAGGTCAGTCGCCAGTCGAAGACGTCGCCGGGATCGACGACCTGGCCGGACAACGCGAGGCACGCCACGCAGGCATCCCGCTCGGCGATCCACAGCAGGCGGCCGCCTATGTGCTCGGCGGCGTCGGCCAGGCCCTCGTTCAGTTCGGCGTTCGTGACCGTGCGCGCGGCCCGCTCGACGATGTTCCCGGCCTGGTCGGCGACGGCCAGTTGCCGGTTGATCGTCTTGAAGCTGCCGCGGTTCAACGCCTCGACGAGGTCAGCGGCTTGTGCCAGCTTCGCCCGCGCCGCCGCCGTGGCTTCGTCAATGTGCCGTCGTGTCTCCTCGCGAAGCCGATTCTCGAGATTTTGCTGTGGAGCACCCGCCTCGATCAGGCCTTGCGAGACGCCGAGTACCCGGGCCCGTTGGGCGAAATCGAGCAGCACGGGTGCCGGGTCGATCTCCACAGCCCGGATACGGGCGGCCAGCTCGGCGGCGTAGGCGTCGAACTCTGCGCCGGACCGCAGGCCGCGTGGCGCGCCGAATCGCTTCGACCACGCCACGTGCGCCCACGAGAGCGCCGCCTTCAACGCCTCCCGTACCGGCCCGGCAGCAGCCAGAACGGCCGCGTCCTCCAGCGCAAGAGCTTCACCGTCGTGCTCGACGATGACCGCCGGAATGACGCTAGCCGGAGCCGTCATCGTCCGCGCCCGTCACGTCGCCGACCAGTTTCGCGACCACCTGCTGAACCGTCGCCTGGTCCATCAGCCCGGCCGCGACCGCCGAAGCGAAGTCGCCGACCGCGTCGCCGAGCTGGGCCAGCAACGCGATCCGCTGCGGCAGGCCACCGTCACCGTCCTCCATCCACCGCTTCACGTCGTCGGGCTTGTAGCCCAGCTCCGTCAGCGACTGATCGACCGGCACGCCGATCTCCTGCTTCTGCTTGGCCAGCGCCAGCTTCGTGCTCTCGTCCGTCGACTCGATCGGCGCCCACGCCAACGTCACCGGCGCGTCGTCGTGGCCGAGGATCTTCAGCACGAACTGGTAGAACGCCCGCCATGTCGGATCGAAGGCGGTCTTCCGGCGGCCGGACTTGTTGTCCAGCGGCTCGTTCGCCGTTTTCAGCGACTCGCCACTGGGGATCTGGCCGGTGCGGTCGAACAGGTGTAGCGGCGTCTTCGACACCACCGACCCCTCACGCAGGTACGCCGCGCGAGGGTCGAGGAACACGGCCGCGGTGGTCGGCTCCAGCTGCTTGACGTCGCGGTAGCCCTCCAGATCCCACACCGATCCGGGCTCGCTGGAGAGCTTCGACTTCCGGTCGCCGGTCGTCGAGCTGGTTCGCTGGCCGTCCGGGCTCGCGAGGAACTCATCCTCGTCGAGGTCGTCGATCGGTGAAGGACCGGGCTTTCCCGCGTCACGCAAGGCGACTCGCTGCGGCAGCGTATTGAAGTCCACGCCCGCCATGTGCGAGATCTCCAGCTTCAACAGCTTGTTCTGTGTGCCGATGAAGCACTTGTGCTCCGGCGTGCCGTACTCGCCGGGCAGACCGGTGCCATGGAAGTGGAACACCGGGAAGCCGTAGGGGTTCTCCTCGACGGCGTCGCGGTCGTCGGCCTCGTACGGCTGGAAGTCTCCGGCCCGACTCGACCGTGCGCCCCGGGAGATGTAGTGCTCGATCCGGTCGTCGTAGAGCAGATCCACACGAACGCGCTTCGCACCCAGTGGCGTCTTCACGGTCCACTTCTGGATCGCGACACGCGGCGTGCCCGGCTGGTCCTCGTCGTAGAGCACCCGCATCGCCTTCGGCGAGTGCACGGAGATCAAGACCTTGCCGGGGACGGGCTCGCCTGCCGCGTCGAGCACGGGCCAGGCGGACAGGTAGCTGTCGCCGAGCTGGAGAGCCCGGCGCATCACCGCCGGCCGAACCAACGCCATGTTGTTGGCCTCGTCGACGTCGGCGATCAGCTGCGTGCGCGCCTCGGTGTCGCTGGTGATCGCTTCGATGGTCAGCTTGTCCGCGACCGCGTCGATCACAACGTCGCCCATCAAGGTCTCGAAGCTGACGCCCTGGTTGCGCAGCAGACGCCGCACCCGGCGAGAGGTGAACACCTCTTCCACTGGTCCGTCGGAGTACGCCTTCGCCGTGTCGTAGCCGTCCTCGGCGCCGCGCATCGCCTCCAGGGCGTCATCGAGATCGCTGGTCATGCCGCCCCCTCACGCACGCTCGCCCGCTGCGGCGGGGCATCGGTCTTCAAGAACACCTCGACCCCGGTGCCGACGGCGTCGACGAGGTCGTCGTGCGCGTCGAGCGGGAACTTCAACATCTGGGCTTCGAGGCGGTGCAAACGCTTCTCGTGGAAGACCCGGCTGCGCTGGTACTTCGCCAGCAGCGACCCGGCCCGGACTTCCTTCGGCCGGTCCTGGTGGACGGTGCGGACTTGGACCGGCAGGTCGTGCAGGATCGCCAGCCACGTGTCGCCGCCCTGGTTGGTCTCGACGACCACGCCCGTGATGTCCGGGTATTCGTTCAAGATCTCCAGCACGCGCAGGCGCAGCTTCTCCCCCGGCGGGATCTTCACCTGCTGGGCGAACCGGACCACGCACACGCGGTCCGGGCCCGGCAGCGTCGCGCCGATCACCGCCAAGGCGGTGAAGTCGCTCTTCGCCTTCGTCGTCACGGCCGGGTCGATCGACAGCAGCTGTCGAACGATCGGCAGGTCCGCGCGGTAGGTGAAGTCATCACCGGACCAGAACGCGGTGTCCGCGGCCATCGGGTCGTTGCGCATCTGCGACTGGAAGGACCGGGTGTGGCGGACCGTGTTGATCCACGCCATCGTCCAGCGCTCGGGCCACAGGCTGCGCTCGGTGCCGTCCTCGCCGGTCTGGATGACGTCGTAGTAGCGCGGCGTGAACCGCTCGTCGTCGACGTAGTCCGGGTACTGCTCGCCGCGTTGCTTCGCCGCGATGTCGTCGATGATCGCGCCGGGAATGGCGACGGTGCCCGCCATCGTCACCGACGCCAAGTTGTTCATGGGCAGGATGCCCGACGTGATCGTCTTGAGCCGGGATTCCTTCTGCGTCGGGCTGTAGTTGCCTTCGGTGCCCTCGACGTCGTCCAGGATCAGGTGATCCGGCCGTCGGGTGCCGATCTTCAAGCCGAGCACCTGCGAGTCGATGCCGCGCGCGGTGAACACGAACCCCGAGGCCGCGACGTACATGTGCTGCGAGTCCGACACCGTCGTGCCGGACGGCCGCCGGGCCGGGGTGCACAACTTCGGGAAGTCCGACCGCAGCAGCGCGTTGCTCTCCAGCTCGCGCTTGAAGCTGCCGAGGTGATCCGTGGCCTGGGTGTCGCTGTTCGCGAAGGCGGCGATGAACTTGCGATGCCCGTGCGCGGCGAGCCACATCGGGATGATCAAGAACCACCATGTCGACTTGCCGAGGCCGCGCGGCGCGATGATCGCGTCCCGCAGGTCGCCGGGCTCGAAGGTACTGATCGGCGCGACGTAGCGCTGAGCCAGCTCGCACCATTCGAGGTGGGCTTCGCTGAACGAGATGTCGTTCCCGGTCTCTTGGCTCCTCAAATGGTGTGGCAGGTAGAGCACGGCGAACAGCAGCGGATCCAGCTCGGTCAGGACCCGGCGGCCCTCGGGCAGCGCCAGCAGCCTCTCGTCGAGGCCGGCCAGGTGGGAGTCGAGATCGAACATCGCTCACCTGCCCATGCCCTGTGCGGAACGCCACAGTGATTGGCCGAAATTCCGTAGTCCTGTCGAACCGCGGTTCTCAGCAGCCAATACGCGCAGAAGCGGGCAACGCTCCTGCGGCGCTCAGCGCCCGGCTCGGCTCACTCAGGGGCAGCAATGTCGGACAACAGGATCGGCCTGGCGATCATCGCCAGCTACATCTCCACCGTCGGGTTCATCATCGGCAGGTCTTACCCCGTGACCGCGATCGCGTTCATGGGCGTGGCGACCATCCTCGTCGCCGTGATCGTCGCTCACCTGGAGGAATGACGTGATGCCCTGCCGTCCGGACAACCCGCGGGTGCCGGACGGCAGGGCATTCGCGCCCTCCACGTCCCGCTCGTGCGCGAGCCTGGGCTGAGGGCCCTCCCTGGTTCCACCAAGGAAACTACGGAAACGCGTAACGCTCCAAGCGAGACCGGCGACCTACGTGCACCAGATCAACAAGGAGCGATCGCATGGCCGTCGAAGTCCACACCGGAAGCAACCGAACCGAACTACACACTGACGCCCACGACTTTCGCGTAAGCGGAACCGACGGGCACCTGCGCTTGTACTCCGGTGATGCAGACCGCGAGAGTTCGAAGGTGATCGCGGCATACGCTCCTACCCACTGGCGTGCCGTCAAGATCACCAAATGACTGGAGCAGCATGAATCGGGTTTACCCACGTGTCGCGGAATAGCAGCACGTTCGGGCTTTCTTCCGACAGGTCGTGATGTTCGGTCGGGTGCCAGAACTGGATCAGCGGTGTGCCCGGGTAGCTCTGCGGAGCCATCCGGGGCGCATCGCGCTGTAAGCGATACCAGAGATCGACGTCCTCGTAGGCCCAGCCCTCGTACCGCTCGTCGAAGCCTCGGACCTTCTCGAACGTCGCGCGGGTGAAGGCGATCGGGCCGACGCACGGAGACGCGAACATCTCCGGGTTCGGAATGCCGGGTTTAAGACCGGCCTCGATCCACCTCCGTGTGGCGACCTCGCCCACCGACGTTCCCCGGTCGAACAAGAGCGTCCACGGCTGGGCGTCCAGCTCGGCCGCCGCCCATGCCACCGTCGCGGGGCAGGGCAGCATGTCCGCACCGAAGCACACGAACCGGTCGTACTCGGCCGGGGCGAGTCGGACGGCGTTGTTGATCGCGCGCGACACGGAGAACTTCCCGCGAGCGGCGAAGGCCGGGTCGGCCGCGACGATCAGGTCGCAGCCGGTGCCCTCCCATTCGGAGCGGAGCCGACGCCACACGGCTTCGCGGATCACGCCAGCGTCACCAGCTGGGCGCCCAAAAGGAACGACGACAGCAACACCCATGGGCCCGCCCTCCAGAACTTCGTAGCACTGGAGGGCAGCCCCACAGGCTCAGTCTTCCGACTTCTCGTATCTACGTGGACCGACCTTGCGGAAGGAACCGTTGCAGGCGTTGCACTTCCAGAGGTTTGGTTGCTCTTCGATCGGAATGTGGATCAGTTCGCCTTCGCGGCATTCAGGGCAGATATCCATGCGAACAACGCTATGACCGAACCTCCGCAAAAGCACCTCATGTATGCGGAGACGTGATCCATAACGTCAGCCGCCCGCGTAGGCCGTCTCCCATCGGTGAACGTTGGCTTCGATGGTTCGTCCGGCGGCCCACTCCCGGGCCGTTTTCCCGAGCTGCTCACGCGCCTCGGGGTTGTCGACGAGGTACCGCAGGTGCTCGGTCCAGTCGCTGGCCCTGCTGGCCAGGTGCGCGACAGGGCCGGCGTAGCCCTTGAGGACGCGGTACGGCGAGCCGTGCCAGCCGGACACGATGGACGGGATGCCGAGCGCGGACATCTCGACGAGCGCCAGGTCTGACTTCGCCTCGTTGAAGATCGAGGGCCTCAGCGGGATCACGGCCATGTCGAAGTCCACCGCCTTCAAGAAGTCGCCGACGGCTTCGTGCCAGCCGGTCCACCGAGTGCGGCTGTGGTTGCTGGCCACACGGGATGTGTAGTCGGCACCCATCGCGTGGAACTCGACGCGGCCCCGATACGCCGGGTGCTGGAGGAAGGCACGCAGGGGGCGAGCCAGCTCGCCAAAGTCGCGGTTGTGCGACAGTCCGCCACGCCAGCCGATCGTCAGCAGCTCGGGGTCCGGGGTCGCGGGCTTCTCGTGGTCGAGCAGCCAGCCCGGCACCTGGTTGGGCAGCACGTGGATCTCGGCCGTCATGTTGATCGAGGCGGCGTAGTCGGCCAGCCGGTCCGTGGTCACCGTGATCACGTCGGCCATAGCCATGTTCTGGTGGTAGCGCTCGACGGTCTCGGCGTCGTAGAAGTGCGCGGCCTGCCGGTTCGATGGGTCCACGGCGGACAGGAGGTCGTCGGTCTCGAAGACGAGCTTCGTGTGCCCGGCGCGGGCGAGCTTCTGCCAGGTGACCGAGGCGGCTTCGTTGCAGACCCGCTGCCCGACGACCACGTCGCATTCTCCGGCGTGCACCTCGGCGGGGACCACGCGGCCGTCGGCCATGACGTCGTGGCCGCGGTTCACCAGCTCGGAGCCGGGCAGCAGGGCGCGGTAGAAGCCGCAGCCGGAGTAGTCGGCGAGCCAGTAGAAGATCCGCATCGAACCTCCTTGGGTGCGCGATACTCGCGGCATGAAGTTCGGAAAACTCGATGCGCGCATCCTTGGCGCGATACTGGCGCTCGCGTTCATCTTGTTGATCATCATGAGCGTCGTGCTGAAGCAAGGCGCCGACTGGTGGTCCGCCTGGGGCCAGTGGGTTGGCGGCATCGGGTCGATCGGAGCTGCTGCCGTCGCCGTATGGATCGCAGTCGAGGGCTGGCGGCGAAGTGATCGAGAAGCCAAGGAGAAGGAAGAGCGTGAACTGGCGACGAAGGTCGCGCTCTGGATCGAACAAACACCCCACGATCCACGCCCAGCATCACGACCCGGATTCGTGTTGAAGTACATCAACGGCGGCGGTATGCCGATCTACAAGGCCGAGGCGACGGTGACGTTCCCCAACGGCCCAGCCCCGTACATCGACACCCAATTGATGCTGCGGCCAACCACTACCCCCGAGGACTTTGCACGCGACTCCCGGGCCTTCAACGAGATCCTGCTGGCCGCACTCTTCAAAGAACGGGATCTGCTCCGAGCTGAGCTGACCCATCAGGGGCTGGACGACTTACCCAAGTCCTTCACACCGCTCTTGCTCGATGAGCGCTACGTCGACGCAGCCCTGCTGATGATCATCAACACGGTTTCGATCACGTTCACCTTCACCGATGCCAATGGCGTCCGCTGGGTTCGCGATCTGGACGGCAGGCTTCACCGCGAAGTCACCACAGATGACACCAGCTTCTTACCTAGCCTCCACTGATTTCGCCGCGCCGTGCCTCGTTCCGTTCCCGCGCCTGCCTCATCAGCTCGGCCACGTCGGCCGGCACTTCGGTCACCACGGCGTTGAGGCTGCCTTCGACCTTCTGCGGCGCGTCGGCTCCGGTGAGCTTGGCCAGGCGCTCGTCGAGCTTGATCAGCCGGTCCACGGTGGACAGGCGCAGCCCGTAGTCCCGGACGAACTCGCCGGTCTCCGGGTCGCGGACGACGTCGCCGTCCTTGCCCGCGGTGACCGGGGCCGGGTCGACGTCGAGCAGTTCGCCGACCTTGAGGCGTAGCGCGTTCGTGCGCTCGATCAGGATCGTGCGGTACCGCTCGGCGACGGGGCCGACGCGTTCGGCGGCCTCCAGCTCGATCAGCTTCCGCACGGTCTCGTGCGAGACGGGCTCACCCTCGGCGGTCATGATCGCCGCGACAGCGCGCAGGCTGTGACCTTCCAGGGATAACTCGAAGGCGCGGACCTGGCGCTCGGCCTTGGCGGCGACAGCGCCGGTGGTCTGATGGTTGGTTCCGCCGCTCGGCATCGTCTTCACCTCCGGCAGAGCTAGGCCTGAGTTTGAAGAAGCCCCCGAACACCGACGCGTTCGGGGGCTTTCTCGGGCCGTCGTCTCGCCGTTCCAGCAACCCCCGAGCGGGCAACTGGGATCTTCGGGCACGACGGTGCCTCGTCTTGAAACGTACGCGACCGCGACAACTAATGCAACACGGGTCGCATTAGGCCGCAACTCCTGCCGCTGCGTCGATCAGGGCCAGGACGTCCGCGAGTCGGTAGCGCCCATACGGATCGGCGCTGATTCGCCCTCGGTGCCGCCAGACCCGCACGCGACCAGCGGACACCGGGGTACCCCAGGTGCGCGTCTCCCGTTCGATCTCGGAGGGCGTGAGCCATGTGGTCTCGACGTAATCCCGCGCAGCAGCAACGGATTCCGCGCGGTCCATCCACTCGCCACAGCCGGAGCACTGCGCGGCCACGCGGTCGAACTCGCACACGACCGGCGAGCCGCACTCGCACAGTCCGAGGGGAACCCGCAGCGGCCGCTCGATCCGCGCCATGGCCGCCGCCTCCAGCTCGAAGTATTGCGGACCGGCCGCGCCAGCGAGAGCGTCGCGCAGCTCCAGCGCGTCCAGGTCGATCGGCGGCGCCGAGCCGAAACCGGACTTCGTGCCGATCGCCCCCGGCCGGGAGGTCACCGCCTGGCGGGCGACGACGTGGTCCAGCAACTCCATCAACTCGGACATCGTGACCTCCTGACCAGCAACAACATCGCAAGATCAGCATAACCGACGTTCCTGTTTAGACGGTTACGTCAAGGTGCCAGTGTCAACGGCTCTGGTCGAGCGCCTGAAACGCACAGCCGCTCCGCAGCGACCACCGTGCACACGACACGACCACAAGGGAGCCTCAATGATCGAACTGTTCAGCGGCAGCCTCGGCGTCGCACTCAAAGTCGATCGAGACGTGAGCTACGGCGAGGCCGAAGCTGCCCTCAGGCGGCACGGCTTCCGGTCCTACCTCGTGAACCGGACCTCATCCGGAGCAGGCCGCACGGAACTTCACCTGAACACCTCGATCCCCGTGGACGAGATCACGGCGGACGGAACGCCGGCCGTGGACGCCGCCGACGCTCTCCGTCGCCTGGCCGCCGTGGTTGACGACCTCGACAAGGGCGGCGAGTAGGAGGTGCACGGGTTGTGCACGACTTGTGCACGGGTTGCCGGGCAGCACTGGCTACCCATTTTCGCAGTTCAGAGCCCTGACGCGCGTGGTGTGCACGGGTGCACGGGTTTGCGGCGCCGTTCAGGCCCATAGAGATAAAAGATCTTTCTCTTGCTATAGGACGAATAGCCATAGAAACCCGTGCACCCGTGCACTTCCTCCACTCAAACGACTGCTGAGCTGCGGGAACACGGTGCACGGGTTGGGGCTCGAAACCCGTGCAAACCCGTGCGCAACCCGTGCACTTTCCAGCACACGACGAAGCCCCCGCGCCTTGGGCACGGGGGCTTCGCTGCGTTGTCAGGCGTCGATCGAGATAGCGCGGAGCCGAAGGCCTACGCGGGTTCGGCGCCGCTTCCCGCTGGTTCCTGCCCATCCTGTGAGGAATCCTCGGTCAGTGAGACCTCGGCCGAACGCGGTGATGCTGAGCCGGTCTTCGGCCCTGACCTTGCCGTACTCGCACCACGTGTTGAACGCATCCCACAGGTCGGCCGCGGTGACGCTGTACTCGACGTCGCGTTCGGTGGCCTCGGCAAGCCAGAGGTCCAGTGTGGACAGGCTGTCGCGCAGCTGGGCGGTAGCCACGTCGACGGCGTGCGGCGGCTCGGCGATCCCTTCGCGTTGGTAGCGGTTCCACCCTTCGACGAGCCAGGCGAGCACGGCGTCACGATGCTCGGTGCTGATCCGAGCGGCGAGCATCGTGTCCTCCTTCGCGCGCTCGATGGTCTCACCACAGGGGATGGCAACGAGGCGCCGCCAGAGCCCAAGGTCAGCCCCCTTGATGATCGGCGCACTGTTGCAGGCCACCCAGGGAACGAAGGCGGGGATGCGCTCCAGGTACGTGTCGGCCCGCATCTTGCGGGCCTCCGTCTTGTCGTTACCGGTGAGCGCCTTGATCTCGTCAGCGTGCATCTCCCACCGATCTGACGTCTCGGATGCGTGAATGAGCCGTCGTGGCAGAGCTTTGATGATGTCGGGCCGCGCGGCATCGGTTTGCTTGCCGCTGAACAGGTTCAGCTTGAACGGCCCCGCGTGCTCGCCGAGCACGGACCCGATGATCTCCAGGAAGGTCGACTTTCCGCTGCTCGTCTTGCCGATCATGAAGATCATCAGCCGTCGATTGTTCGCGCCCCACAGGGAATACCCCGCCAGTCGCTGCACGAAGGCGCGCACCTTTGGATCGGGGAGCACGTGGTTCACGAGCCGCTCCCAATCAGCGGAGCTATCGCCAGGCACGTGCTTCGCCTCGGTGGTCCGGGTGAGACGGTCGGCGCGCCGGTGCTCGCGAAGCGTGGCGGTGTCGCCCAGTTCCAGCGTTCCGTTGCCCACCGAGAGCAGTTCGGGCCGCGCGTCGAACTGGTCGGCGTCGACGGCGACCCCTTCGGAGCGGACGAGTCCGATGGCGCTGGCCACGACCTTGGCCTTCTGCGAGGCGTGGGCGAACTTCCGCAGGGCCCCAGCTCGCGCCTCGGCGATCTCGGTTGCCTTGTCGTTACCGTCCGCAGCAACGACCTTCGCCAGCATCTCGGCGGAGTCGGCCTCGCGAGCGAGGCTCAACACGGTGTCCATGCCGCGTCGCTGGGCGACGTGGTCGCCGTCGTCGAGCTTCCAGCGACTACCTGACCAGCTGAGCCATCCGCCGAGCGTTTTGCACCACGCCAAATCGGCTGCGTACTGGTCGGCGATGCGGTCGGCGAGGCCGAACTCAGTCAGGGCGCGGCCTCCTTCCATCTTCCTTCGGTGTACGCCGATCAGCGCTTCGACAGAGTGACGGGCGCCGTCAGGATACAGGCCGGTGAGGCGCGCCCAGTCGTCTTCGGGCACTCCGGTGTGGCGAAGATGTTCGAGGAAGCGCCGCACCCCTTGGGTTTCAGCGATCAGGTGCAACCGGTCGGCAAGGTCGTCGAGGCGCCCGACCTTGCCTAGTGTCGTGTAGCTCTCTGGGGTGATCTGGTGGACGGCGTCACGCCAGTCCTGAAGGTTGGTCATTCGCAGACCCACTTCCGCGCATCAGCGCCGCTGACGAGAGTGCCGCCCTGGAGCTTCTCCACTCGTACGAAGTCTGGGTTGCCGTCGTCGACGGTGTAGTAGTAGCTGCGGGCGATGCCGAGGTCGTCAGTGGGCTCGATCTCGGCGTAGGCGCCGGTGATGTCGAGGCCAGGGTTCTCCGTTTGGAAGTCGGCGACCTCGTGCGGACGTAGCGGGCGCTCGTAGGCTTCGCCTCCTAGCTCGACAAGTGTCCGGTAATCGTCAGCCAACGTGTCCGCGGTGGCCTTGCCACGTGCGCATTCGTGGTACCACCCTGGCAACCGGTGGTCGGTGCCGAGTTCGCTGGAGCAGCCGATGCAGGCCTTGGAGTCCGTGGTCATCGACGCTCACCCGCTTGCCGCCGCTTACCTGCGGGGTGACGGGCGATCGATTCCTCGATCGCCTGATCAAGGGCTCCCCCTACCATCCGTAGTGGCGTAGAATCAAGGTGACCACCACTGCTGGTAATGGTTCGACTGACACGGCCCCGCCCTTCACGCGGGGCCGCGTCCTTTTTGTTTGTCATCGGGCACCGCCGTTGATGATCGCGGCGAGACGGGCCTTCGACGCCTCCGGCAGCGGAGGCGCGGCGGCAACAACTTCCGCGATCCGCGCTGCGAGTCGGTCGCGTTGATCTGGTCCGAACTGGTCGACGGGTGGGGCGGTGTCGACGATGGCACCGAGCGTCGAGATGTACCTTTCAGCACGGAATTCGCGCCGAGCGGCGCAGGTGATGGGATGCTCTGCGCCGTGATCCCGAGTGGCGGCCGCCAGCTTGCCGCGAGCGCGGCGTGCCTCTGGAGAAGCACTGATGCTGCGAGACATGGGTTCTCCGAACAGCTCGAAGTACCCTGCCGCGCCCACTGATGAGGGCTGGGAAGGGTCAGCTGCCCGAATGATCACGTTGAACGTGCGCCATCGGCTGGCGGCCGGTTATCGCCCCGGCGGCGGCCGGTTCACACTCCGGCTCGCGTCTTACGTCTACTAAACCTTACATCAAGGCGATCACTGCGCGCAGACTCGCGCAAGCGTGGCGAGCGGGATTCTCGTTAGGCCTGCTGCCGCAAGGTTGTCGAGCGCGCTTCCGAGCCTTTCTCGATTGAATCGTTGTTCGTGGCCACACGTCGGGCACACGATTCGCCAGCCGCGGGGAATGGGAAAGATCCCGCCCTGTGCTCGCTCGTCCCGCGCGTCCAGACCGTCCTCATCGAGAGTGCGAACCGCATCCCAATCGCCAATCCGGCCGCCGCGACTCTCCATCCGACGGAACGTAAAGCTACGCAAACGACGAGGCGCATCGCGCCGATCGGGCTGGTGCGGTGTGTCTCCATCCGCCTTCGACCCGCACGTAACGACGATCTCCGCAAGAATCGACCTGAGCGGGTCAAACTGCTCATCCTTCGGCTCGGTCATACCGCCTCCACTTCGTGATGCCACAGAAAGTCCAGAGCCGCTGGGTCCCGCCACTTACCGCGCCCCGTCGGCAAGATGATCGGCACACCCAGAATTCGGATGACCTCCCTCTGCTGCGGCACGGTGAGCCGCTCCCAGCGCTCTCGCGCACCCGGCCCAGCGAGTTCAGCGATCAGCGGGGATGAGGCGGCAGCGTGCTGCTCAGCGCGCCGTTCAGCGGCCTTGATCTGCGGCAGCAGCCGCGCCTCGATCCGGGCCAACCCCTCGTCGGACAGCTTGTCGTCGGCGGCCTGGTCATAGAACCGGTTGAGCCGCGCCTGGAGCGTGGCCGCCTCCTGCCGCGCCTCATTGGCACGCCCGGACTCGTCCGGCACCAGAAGTTCCAGAGCGTCATCGCGCTCCAGGCGGCCGATGACGACCTCGGTGACGAACGTGTCGACCAGCCATTGTGTGCGGGCAACGCAGAACTTGCGCTCGCAGGCGTACGACGGCGTTCCGCGGTTTTTGATCCGACGACAGCGCGCTCGGCACATTTCGCCGTTCTCCAGCGTCTTGCCACATCGTGCGATATTGACGAGCAAGTGTTTCGTCGAGCCGTCGGCGTAGGACTTCCGACGGGGATCACAGAGCTTTGCGACGAGCTGGTCGTGCAAGTCGCGAGACTTCTTGCGCGCCTCGCCGGGATCATCGTCATCGACGAGAATCGCCGGCCAGCTAGCCTCCGTGCCTGTCGCGATCTCGTTGTTGTGCACGCGATACGCGGCGTACGTCGGGTTGATCGCCACGCGCCGAACGCGGATGCCGTCCCATTCCGCGCCTTCAGGAAATTTCTTCGTCGGGCGGGTGCGGATGCCGCGCTCGTTGAGGTCGGTGGCGATCGTGGCCAGCGGTTCCCCGGCCAGCGCGCGCTTCGCGATTTCCCGGACGATCGGCGCCGTTTCTTCGTCAGCGACCCAATTGTCGAGTTTCCCGGTCTCGGGGCTGCGGATGGGGCGGTAGCCGAACGGGGGTTTCCCGGTCGGGCGGCCAGAGGCGAGCGACGATCGGCTGCCGCGCTTCACGCGGCGTTGAGTCTTGCCCGACTCGCGAACGGCAAGCGCGGCTTGCAGGTCGAGCTGGAAGGCGTCCTCTTCGTCTGCGAGGTCGTAGACCCGGCCACCGACGCCGATCTTGACATTGTTCTCCTCGCACGCGGCGAACAGCGCGGCGAAGACTCGGCGGTCACGGGAAGCGCGGCTCAGCTCCCAGCAGAGCAACAGGTCGATCTCCCCGGCCTCGATCGAAGTCATCGCCTGTTCCCAGCCCGGCCGGGCTTTGGTGGCGAACTTCGAAGCGGATCGGCCGTCGTCGCGCTTGACCCAGACCGTGCGCCACGTGGGCTCCCGCGCGACCCAGGCGTCGTTCTCGATCAGCTGGTCGTCGACGGAGCGTTCGTTGAGGTGGGAAGCCCGGCCGTACTGGCCGACGCGCACGATGCCACTTGACATGCCCCATGTGTAGCACGAACAATGTCTCCGCTCACGGCCATCAGGTGGGACATGCCGGAGTCCGTGAACTCGCGTTCGACCCTCGGGGACAGCGTGCTCGTATCTCCCACGACCAGTCCTGGCACCAGACCGGCCTGCTCCTCCGGGAGGACGGCGCACAGCTCCCGGAGCCCGGTGCGCAGCGACTCCGCGGCTCGCTGCCACCAGGGCGCCGGTCCGAGGGCCGACGGCGGACCTCGCACCGACAGGACCGCGACCGTGAGCTCGGCCCCCTTCGCCGGTGCGAGCCGCCCGGAGGCGGTGACCTGCTGCCCGGGCAGCAGGTCCGTCCACCCCTCGGCGGGAGCGAGCAGGAGGATCCGGCCGGCCGAATCCACCGCCCGCTCTCCCGTCACCACGGTGTCCACCGTCGCGGCGATGACCACCAGGCGGGTGCCTGCCCGGCGATCGGCGTATCCGGCACCGCGGACCGGACGTGGCCGCTCGGTGACCACCACCTTCGTGGTGACTTCGCTCCCCCGTGCGGCGGCGGCACGGAGGTCGTCGTGCTCGGCGGCCCGGATCCGCAGCGCCACCGGACCGGCGGTGAGCACGCCGAGGACCGCGAGCGCGCCGAGGCCCACCACCCACCGGGACGCCGTCCGGCGGGCGCGGACACCGGCGGTGATCGCGAGCACCACGGCGGCCGCACCGCAGAGCATCGTGATCCACCAGCCGCCCAGAAGCCCGGAAAGAGTGCCGAGCCAGGCCGTCGCCGCGGCCGGTACCAGCCGCAGGTCCTGCCCTCGCCACGACGCGGTGTCCACTTCGGACGGATCGGCGGACGGGTTCATCCGACGGACACCAATTCCCGGACTTTTCTTATTTTGGATTCGCCGATCCCTTCTACTTCACGGAGTTGCTCGACACTGGTGAACCCGCCGTGCCCGGACCGCCAGTCGACGATGCGTTTAGCCATCACCTCGCCGACCCCGGGCAGGGTGTCGAGTTGCTCGGCCGTGGCCGTGTTCAGGTCGAGCTTCCCCACCGGTGCCGCCGTTCCGGCCGCGGCCGGAACGGCGCCGCCCGCCCCCCCCCGCACGCCCACCGCCCCCCCCCCCGCCCCGGTGAACCCCCGCCCAAACCAAACCGG
>NZ_JBIUAQ010000021.1:123497-157073 GCF_044547565.1 Amycolatopsis sp. NPDC052450
CGCGCCCCCGGGGGGGTGGGGGGGGGGGGGGGGGGGGGGGGGGTTGTCCGGCGCGCCCCCCCCCCCGGGGCCCCCGGCCCCCCCCCCGCCCCCCCCCCCCACGCCGACGGCCACCTGCTCGCCATCGGCGAGCCGCCTGGCCAGGTTCACCCCGGTCAGATCCGTTCCGGGCTGTGGCCCACCGGCCGCCGTGAGGGCATCGGCGACCCGTGCGCCCGGAGGGATCGTGACCAGGCCGGGTTTGAGTACCCGGCCGACGACGCTGACCACCAGAGGCGCTTTGGCCGCCGCGGCGGCGGGGGCGTCTCCGGCGGCCTTGGCCGACGGCAGGGGCGGCGCGGTCTCCGCCCCTGGCCGGTGTCCGAACAAGGCGATCGCGCCGGTCACGATCACGGCCACCGCGATCAGCACGGCCACCACGGCGAACCACCGCCTGTTCACCGGGATCCCGTCCGCCGTGAACCGGGCGGGCACCCAGCGGCGGGCGAGCCTGCCCACGGGCGGGCCCTGGCTGGGCGACGACAGCTGCGCGGTCAGCCACGCCAGCCTGGCGTTGACGGAGGGTCCCGGTGGACGGGCGGTTTGGTCGAACACGTGTACGACGCTACGGAGCGGGGATGGCGGGCGGCAGTGGCAAATCCCGGGGCTGTGGACAAGTGGGGTGTTGTGGACAACTCGGCCCCTGCCGTGGCCGGATCACCGGTTTTCGTCGGTGCCGTATGGGACGCTGGCGGATTGCCCTAGCCCGCGCGCTGGATCACGACACCGAGCACACCGGGGCCGGTGTGGGCCCCGATGACCGCGCCGATCTCCGAAACCACGCACCCCTCCGGGCAGCTGATGGACTCCTCCAGCCGGTTGGCCAATTCGACGGCGCGTTCCGGGGAAGCCAGGTGGTGGACGGCGATGTCGGCCGATCCGCCTTCGGCCGCCTTCACAGCGAGCTCGACCAGGCGAGCCACGGCGCGATTCATCGTCCGCACCTTCTCCAGCGGCTGGATCCTGCCTTCGGACATGTGGAGCACCGGTTTCACCGCGAGCGCGGTGCCGAGCAGGGCGGCGGCCGGGCCGATCCGCCCGCCGCGTCGCAGGTATTCGAGGGTCTCGACGGCGAACAGGGTTTCCGAGCGGCTCACCGCGTCGACCGCCGCGGCCTCCACTTCGGCCGGTTCCGCCCCGGCCGCGGCGGCGCTCGCCGCTCGCAAGGCGGCGAAGCCGAGCCCCATCGCGGTGCTGCGTGAATCGACCACGCGTACCTTGTCCGGCCCGACCTCCTGGGCGGCGAGCACCGCCGCTTCCCAGGTCCCGGACAGTTCCCGGGACAGATGGACCGACACGACGGCGTCCGCGCCCTCGGCCAGCGCCGCCCGGAACTCCTTGACGAACTCGGCGGGCGTCGGCCGGGACGTCGTCACCAGACTGCGTTTGCCGAGCGCCTCGGCCAGGGCCGCGGGGCCCATTTCGACGCCGTCGAGGAAGACGACACCGTCCACGAGGACGTGCAGCGGGACCACCCGGATCCCGTTCCGTTCGGCGAAGCCTTCCGGCAGGTGGGCGGTGGAATCCGTGACTACGGCGACCGACACGGCAGCCAGCCTACGTTGCCGCGGGTCGGAGCACCGGGGCCATCAGGCGGGCCATTTCCGCGCCGACGGCGGCATGTCCTTCCCAGCCCCAGTGCATGCCGTCCGGATTGCCCCGGCCGCTCAGCACGTGTTCGCCGACGACGGCTTCGAGATCCAGCAGCGGGACGTCCGCGCGACGGCCCCAGTCGGCGAGGGCGGCGGCGGCACCGGCGCGGGCGGTGTGGACGCGGCCGTACGACTCGGATCGATGCACGGAGGGCAGCATGCCGAAGATCGGCAGTTCCGGTCGCAGCGCGCGCAAGGCTCCGACAGCGGTGTCGAGATACTGGACGGTGAGCCTCGACGGCAAGACCACCGGACGGCCTCGGAGGGCGATCGCGAGCCGGGGCTGTGCGGCCAGGTACGCCTTGCGCACCACGCGTCGCAGCGGGTCGGGCCGCAGATAGCGGAGACCTGTGCGCAGGTAGGTGGGCAGCGGCGAGGGCAGGGTGTCCATGCTCCCGACGGCCAGCACGACGGCGTCGACGTGATGGAGATCGGCCCAGACGCGCGGGTCACCGATCAACGACCACCAGGCGTCACGGGCATTCCAGCCGAACCCGGCGACGAGGTCCGCGGCGCCGCCGAGCGCTTCGGCGGCGATGTTGGGCCACAGCCGCGCGTCGTCGGCGGCGTGCGGGCCGTCCGGGCCGTGGAAGCTGAGGGAATCGCCGAACACCAGCAGGCGCGGGGCCATGGGTCAGCCGGTGATGCCCGCGTTGTAGGCGGCCAGCCGCCAGTTGCCGTCGCGCCGGGTCAACTCGACCCAGTGACAGTTCGCGATCCCGCCCAGCGTCGGCCAGGACGTGACCGGGAGACCGAGCAGTTTCGCGGTCAGCGCGATGATCAGCCCGCCGTGCGTGGCGAGCAGCACGGCGTCGCCGGCGTCGGAATTGGGCTGGTCCAGGTCCGCGACGACCTCCATCGCGCGTTCGGCGACGTCCACCCGCGACTCGCCGCCGGGCGGTGCCCACGTCGCGTCAACACGCCAGCGGGCGCGTTCACCCGGATACGACTCGTCGACCTGCTGGCCGGTGAAGCCCTGCCATTCACCCAGATGGGTTTCCCGAAGACGCTTGTCGATCCGCAGCGGGACGCCGATGGCCTCCGTGAGCACGGTGGCCGTGTCGGTCGCGCGGCGCAGATCCGAGGCGATCACCAGATCCGGCGAGAACCGGGCGAGTGCGGGCACGGCGAACCTGGCCTGGTTCCAGCCGACCGGGGTCAGCGCGGAGTCCAGATGCCCCTGCATCCGGCCCGCCGCGTTGTAATCGGTCTCGCCGTGGCGCCAGAGCACCAGCCGCCGCGGGCTCACGGGGCGCCTTGCGCGTCGGCGGAGTCCTCCTCGGCGGGTGTCTCCAGGCCGGCGACCTCGATCCGCGGGCAGTCCTTCCAGAGCCGCTCGAGACCGTAGAAGGAGCGTTCCTCCTGGTGCTGGACGTGGATGACGACGTCGACGTAGTCCAGCAGGACCCAACGGCCCTCGCGGGCGCCTTCACGGCGGACGGGCTTGTGCCCGCCGAGCCGCAGCTGCTCCTCGACGTTGTCGACGATGGCGCCGACCTGGCGTTCGTTGGGCGCGGACGCGATGACGAAGGCGTCGGTGATCACCAGCTGGTCGGACACGTCCAGCACGACCACGTCGCTCGCCTTCTTGTCCGCCGCCGCATGGGCGGCCGCTACGGCCAGCTCTCGTGCCTCGGACGTGGCTGTCACAGTTCTCCTCAAACAGATGGCTTTACTCGCGGGTGCGCCCGACGAGGGTACCCGGTGGGGAACCCCGGTCTTTCCGATAGAGGTCCTTTTTGGCGATGTAGCGCACCACACCGTCCGGGACGAGGTACCAGACGGGCTCCCCGGCCTCGACCCGCTCACGGCACGCGGTGGACGAGATCGCCATCGCGGTCACCTCGACGAGGCTCACCTTCCCGCTCGGCAGATGCTGCGAATTGAGCCGGTAGCCGGGCCTGGTGACGCCGATGAAATGCGCCAGGTCGAACAGCTCGTCGGCGTTGCGCCAGGTGAGGATCTGTTCGAGCGCGTCCGCTCCGGTGATGAAGAACAGCTGGTCGTCGGGATACTCCGCGCGCAGGTCGCGCAGGGTGTCGACGGTGTAGGTCTGCCCGACGCGGTCGATGTCGACGCGGCTGACCGAGAACACGGGGTTGGACGCCGTCGCGATCACGGTCATCAAGTAGCGGTCCTCGGCCCGCGTGACCACTCTGTCGGACTTCTGCCACGGCTGACCGGTGGGCACGAAGATGACCTCGTCGAGCGCGAACCGGGACTGGACTTCGCTGGCCGCGACGAGGTGCCCGTGGTGAATGGGGTCGAACGTGCCGCCCATGACCCCGATCCTGCGTGGTGACATGGGTCGTGAGCCTATACAGCGCGCACGGCTTCACGCGCGGGTCGCCGGACCCACCGACCGGTGGTGATCTGGGTCACATTACAGTCCGTTCCATGGATGAACGGTCCGTTCACGACATGCCGATCGCGACTTCGTCGGTGGCATGGGGTAGAGGTGGGGACGTGGACACATCGACTCTCCGGGACCGCGCCGAGACCCTCCTCCAGTCGTTGGCGGGCGACGGCGCCCGCCTGCGTGACGACCAGTGGACGGCCATCGAAGCGCTGGTCGCGCACAGCCGTCGCGCGCTCGTCGTGCAGCGAACCGGCTGGGGGAAGTCCGCGGTCTACTTCCTGGCCACCGCGTTGCTGCGGGAACGCGGCAACGGTCCGACCGTGATCATCTCGCCGCTGCTCGCGCTGATGCGCAACCAGATCTCCGCGGCGGCGCGGGCGGGCATCCGCGCGGTGACGATGAACTCGGCGAACCCGCAGGAGTGGGATCAGGTCCAGGCCGCGATCGCGGCGGGCGAGGTCGACGTCCTCCTCGTCAGCCCGGAACGGCTCAACAACCCGGACTTCCGCGACACTGTCCTGCCGAAGCTGACCGCGACGGCAGGCCTGCTCGTGGTCGACGAGGCGCACTGCATCTCGGACTGGGGCCACGACTTCCGGCCGGACTACCGGCGGCTGCGGACACTGTTGAAGGATCTGCCCGAAGGCGTTCCGGTCCTCGCCACCACCGCGACCGCGAACGACCGTGTGGCGACCGACGTCGCCGAGCAGCTCGGCATCGGCAACGGGGGCGACACCCTGGTCCTGCGCGGCAGCCTGGACCGCGAAAGCCTGCATCTGTCGGTGGCCAAGCTGCCGACGTCGCAGGCCCGGCTCGCCTGGCTGGCCGAACACCTGGCGGAACTGCCGGGATCCGGGATCATCTACACGCTCACCGTCGCGGCCGCGCACGATGTGGCCGGCCTGCTGACCGAGCGCGGCTATCCGGTCGCCGCCTACACCGGGAAGACCGACCCGGCGGACCGGCAAGCGGCCGAAGACGATCTGCTGAACAACAACGTCAAGGCACTGGTGGCCACTTCGGCGCTGGGCATGGGATTCGACAAGCCGGACCTGGGCTTCGTCGTCCATCTCGGCGCACCGTCCTCCCCCATCGCGTATTACCAGCAGGTCGGCCGTGCCGGTCGTGGCGTCGATCGCGCCGAAGTGATCCTGCTTCCGGGCCACGAGGACAAGGACATCTGGGCGTACTTCGGTTCGCTGGCGTTCCCGGACGAACTTCGGGTGACCCAGGTGCTCAACGCGCTGGCGTACGCGGACCGTCCACTGTCGACACCGGCGCTCGAACCGTTCGTCGAGCTCTCCCGCTCCCGGCTGGAGATGGTCCTGAAGGTACTCGACGTCGACGGCGCCGTGCGCCGGGTGAAGGGCGGCTGGGAAGGCACCGGCGAAGAGTGGCGCTACGACAAGGAACGCTACGCGCGAGTAAGCGCCGCGCGGACCAACGAACAGAACGCCATGCTGGCGTACCTGGAGACCACCGGTTGCCGGATGGAGTTCCTCCGGAAGCAGCTCGACGATCCCGAAGCCACCCCCTGCGGACGCTGTGACAACTGCACCGGAAAGCATTGGGACACCACGATTTCCGACGACGTCGTCGACGCCACCCGGCAGCGGCTGCGCCGTCCCGGGGTCGAGGTCGCACCGCGGAAGATGTGGCCGACCGGGATGGCCGGGCTGGACGTTCCGCTCTCCGGGCGGCTACCGGCCGGCGAGCAGGCCGAGACCGGCCAGGTCGTCGGCCGGGTCACCGACGTCGGCTGGGGCACACGGCTGCGCGAACTCGTCGGCCCGGCCGCGGCGGACGCCGAACTCCCCGATCCGGTGTTCCAGGCTTGTATCGAGGTGCTCAAGGGCTGGCAGTGGACGGAACGGCCGGTCGCGGTGGTGGAGGTGCCGTCCGCCACCCGGCCCCAGCTGGTGCACAGTCTCGCCATGAAGCTGGCCTCGATCGGACGGCTCGACTATCTGGGCGCCATCGCCTCGGCGGGGCCGCCGCCGCGGCAGGCGAACAGCGCGCAACGGCTGGCCGATCTGTGGAAACGCCTCAGCCTTCCCGACGAGCTCGCCGCCGAGGTCGCCGCGGCCGAGGGCCCGATCCTGCTGGTCGACGACCTCATCGACACCGGGTGGACGATGACGTTGTCCGCGCGTCTGCTCCGCCAGGCCGGAGCCCGTGCGGTGCTGCCGTTCGCTCTCGCCAGCACTTCGTGACCTAGGAGCCCGTCCCGGCATTCGACAGGTTCTTTCCCGCACGGGAACTTTCTGGCAAGGTTCCGTCCACGCGCGAGTACGGAGGTGCCGATGGCGGATGCGACGACGGAGCGGCCAGGGCATCGGCTGCCGGTGAAGAAGCTGTTCGCCGCCAGTGTCGGGAACGCGCTGGAATGGTTCGACTGGACCATCTACGCGACCTTCAGCATCTACTTCGCCAGCGAGTTCTTCCCCAAGGGCAACGAAGCCCTCGCGTTGATCAACACGTTCGCCACGTATGCGCTGGCGTTCTTCTTCCGGCCGCTCGGCGGGATGTTGCTCGGCCGCTTCGCCGACGTCAGAGGCCGGAAGCCCGCGATGATCCTGACCATCGTGCTGATGGCGGGCGGTTCCGTGGCGATCGGCCTGCTGCCGACGTTCGACCAGGTCGGCTGGCTGGCCCCGATCCTGTTGCTGCTGGCGAGGGTGGCGCAGGGATTGTCGCTCGGCGGCGAGGTCTCCAACGCTTCGGCGTACCTGGGTGAGATCGCCCCGCCCACCCGACGCGGGCGGTACTCCGCTTTCTTCTACATCTCGACCGGTTCCGCCGTCCTGCTCGCCTCGATCCTCGGGTTCGTGCTCGCGCGGACGATGTCCAAGGCGGATCTGACCGCGTACGGCTGGCGGATCCCGTTCCTGCTCGGCGGCGTTCTCGGCATCATCGGCCTGTGGCTCCGGCGAAGTCTCGCCGAGACCGAGATCTTCGAGGCGAAGAAGTCGACGGCGCGCCGGGTCGAGCGGCCGCTGCGCACCACTCTTCGCGAGCACCCTCGGGCAGTCGTGCAGCTCGTGGGTTTCTCGATGCTCTCGACCCTTTGCTACTACACGTTCTTCAGCGCCCTGACCTCGTTCGCGGTCAAGACCCGCAAGGCCGACGACGTCGACGTGTTCCTCGCCTTGTCGATCGCGACGGCGTTGTTCGTCGCGCTCCAATACCCGATGGGCGCGTTGTCGGACCGCTTCGGCCGGAAACCACAGCTGCTCTTCTGGTCGGCGGCGACCGCGATCCTCATCGTCCCACTGTCCACTTTGGTCCGCCCGGGGCTGCCGGGGCTGCTGGTCGCGTTCTGCGTCGGGCTCTGCCTGTACACGGCGATGACGTCCATCGCGCCCGCGATCATGAGCGAACTGTTCCCCACCGAACTACGCGGGCTGGGCATCGGCGCCTGGTACAACCTGACCGTCGCACTGTTCGGCGGCACCGCTCCCCTGGTGCTCACCGCACTGTCCGACGCCGGGTTGTCGACGTTGTTCTTCTGGTACGTGGCCGCCGGAGCGGCGATCGCGTTCTTCGTCATCCGGACCCTGCCGGAGACCAAGGGCAGCGACCTGCGCTGAAAACTCCGTCGCCGGCAACGTGGCGAGGTGGCTACCCTCGCGCTCCTACAACGAGCGCGAAGGAGGGGCACCGTGTTGTTCGGCGATGTGAGCGAGGAATTGGCACGACGCGTGGTGGAAGCCCTCCGCCAGGTCACCGGCATCGAGCCGCCGTCCGCACTGGTGCGGGTCTCCTCGCGGAGCGGGGTCGACTATCAGTGCGATCTCGCGATGAGCCTCGGGAAGCGGCTCGGCAAGCCACCGAGGGAGATCGCCGCCGACATCGCGGCGCGGCTCGACGTCGCCGATATCGCCGAGCCGCCGGAGGTCGCGGGGCCGGGTTTTCTCAACTTCACGCTGCGCTCGTCCTGGCTGGCGGAGCGGACGGCCGCGCTCAACGGCGATCCACGGCTGGGCGTCGCGGTGACGCCGCGGCCACGGCGGATCGCCATCGACTACAGCAGCCCGAACGTGGCGAAGGAAATGCACGCCGGGCATCTGCGGTCGAGCGTCATCGGTGACGCGATCACGCGGCTGTCGCGGTTCGCCGGGCACGAAGTGATCCCGCACAACCATCTCGGCGATTGGGGCACCCCGTTCGGCATGCTGATCGAGCACCTGCTCGACGAACGCCCGTCGGGTCCTTACACGATCGGAGAT
Organism: Amycolatopsis sp. NPDC052450; assembly: GCF_044547565.1. Classification (NCBI taxonomy): domain Bacteria; kingdom Bacillati; phylum Actinomycetota; class Actinomycetes; order Pseudonocardiales; family Pseudonocardiaceae; genus Amycolatopsis; species Amycolatopsis sp. NPDC052450. The sequence continues at coordinate 131,777 of NZ_JBIUAQ010000021.1, forward strand.
CTCAACGGCTTCTATCGGGCCGCCCGGTCGAAGTTCGAAACCGACGAGGACTTCGCGACCCGGTCCCGGGAACGTGTGGTGCTGCTTCAAGGCGGTGACGACGAGACCTTGTCGCTGTGGCGGCGTCTGGTCGACGAGTCGACCCGGCATTTCAGCCAGGTCTACGAACTCCTCGGGATCGGCCTGTCGAGCGAGGACGTCTACGGCGAGAGCTTCTACAATCCGTTTCTCGCCGCGGTCGTGGACGATCTGACCACCGCCGGGCTGACCGAGATCAGCGATGGCGCGGTCTGCGTTTTTCCCGACGGTTTCCGCAACCGGGAAGGCGAGCCGCTGCCGCTCATCGTACGGAAGCGGGACGGCGGTTACGGCTATGCCGCCACCGATCTCGCGACCCTGCGCTACTGGACGGAACAACGCGGTGTCACCGACCTGCTCTACGTCGTCGGAACGCCACAGGCACAGCACTTCGCGATGGTGTTCGCCGTCTGCCGGGCCGCGGGCTGGCTCCGTGAGGAGCATCGGGCCGAGCACATCGGGTTCGGCTCGGTACTCGGCGAGGACGGTCGCGCCATGAAGACCAGGGCGGGCGAATCGGTCCGTCTTTCCGATCTGCTCACCGAGGCGGTTTCCCACGCCGCCGAGGTGATCGAGGGCCGAGGCGACCTCTCCCCCGATGTCCGGGAAGAGGTCGCCAAGGCGGTCGGCATCGGCGCGCTCAAATACGCGGACCTTTCCGGCGATCGCGAGCGTGACTACGTCTTCTCCTGGGAACGCATGCTCTCCAAGAACGGGAACACGTCGGTCTACCTGCAGTACGCCAACGCGCGGATCCGTTCCGTGCTGGCGAAAGCGGATCAGGACCTCACCGGAGTGCGGATCCTGCTCGGCCATCCCGCGGAACGGGCACTGGCACTCGCGCTGGCGCGCTTCCCCGAGGCGGTCGGCGCGGCGACCACCGGCCGTCTCCCCCACAAGCTGTGCACCTACCTGTACGAAACCGCCGTCGTGTTCTCCCGGTTCTACGAACTGTGCCCGGTGCTGGACGCGGAAGGCGACGGCGTCCGCGACTCTCGTCTGCTGCTGGCCGAACTCACGTCGAAGACCTTGACGCTGGGCTTGTCCCTGCTGGGCATCTCCACGCCTGCCCGGCTATGAGTCGCCGTGGTCGCTGAAGACCTTGCGCTTCAACGGAGGGACCGCCTGGAAGAAGCGGAACATCCCTCGCGCCATCGTGCGGCCCGCCCGGTTCTCCGAAACGAACTGACGGGCACTGCGTTCCGAGTCGCGCACCGCCGCGAAGCCGTAGTCCCGCATTCGCCGCTCGTAGTCGGCGATCGCGGGAAGCAGCGCGCCGGTCTTTCGCGCTTCGATGAGGTTGCGGCACAACAGTTGCGCGTCCCGGAGCGCGGTGTTCGCGCCGATGCCGCGGAACGGCGTCATGCTGTGGATCGCGTCGCCGAGCAGGGTGACGTTGCTCGTCGGCCATGGCTCGACGGGCTTCGAGGTGAAGATCGGCAGCCGGGACACGGTCCCTCCGGGCGAGCCGGCGACCAGTTCCTTCAGCGCGGGGTCCCAGCCGTCGATCAGGTCCAGCACCAAGGCCCGCAGCGCTTCACCGTCCAATGAGGACAGGTTCTCGGGATAACGCCGATTGTCCGCCGCGAACGCCCACATGATGTAGCTCGCGGTGTTGTCGAACAGGATGGGGTCGTGGTCGGCGGTCTCGTCGTCGACCGACGAAGCGCCGGTCAGCTCGTGCGGCGCGCTGAACAGTCCCGCACCGGTTCGCGGCATCACCATGCTCGGGCCGTCGGTGAGCAGAGAAGGCAAACGCTTGCGGGTCTCGTCGTTCAGCGGATGCTTGCCCGCGATCGCGACGATTCCGGTGTCCACCCGGCCGGCTTCGGGCAGGAGCTGTCCGCGCACCCGGGAATTGGCCCCGTCGGCGCCGATGACCAGGTCGGCCTCGACGGTGCTGCCGTCGGCGAACTCGCAGACGACCGCCTCGCCCTCGCGGCGGTAGCCGACGAACTCCTTGCCGTGATGCAGAACTCCATCGAGTCCGTCGGACAGCACCTGGTGCAGGCTGATCCGGCTGACCGAGTGGTGGTTCGACGCGGGATCGGGGCTCGACGTAAGTTCGCTGTCGATCACCATCAGCTCCCGCAACCGCTCGGTCACGAAGGCGAACGGACCGCTCGTGGTCCCGGTGGTGGCCAGGAACCGTTTCCAGAGTTCGGGCGGCAGACATTCGTGCAGTGCGGCCGAGCCGTGCGGGTTGATGTGCACGCGATAGCCCTGCAGGCGTTCGGTCCGGGTGCGGCTGCGCTCGTGGACGGACACGTCGATTCCCGCCTTGCGCAGCCCTTGCGCCAGGCAGAGCCCGCCCGTTCCGCCGCCGATGATCGCGATTCTCGTGGTCATGGGTTTTCCTCTCCTCGCCGCCTACTATCAACCGTTTGGGTAATTAAGTCAACCATACGTTTGAAAGAGTCAGCGGCTAAGGTGATCCCCATGTCCGAAGCCGTCCCGCGCAGCCCACGCCGCGCCCCCGTCGAACGCCAACGCGACCCCGAGCGCACCAAGACACAGCTCTTGGAGGCGGCGAAGGCCGAGTTCGGCGCGAAGGGTTACGCCGCGGCACGAGTCAGCGAGATCGCCGCGAAGGCAGGGGTGAACAAGCAGCTGATCTCGTACTACTTCGGTGGCAAGGAAGGGCTGTACAACGCGCTGACCGCGACGATGTACGACGGCTACGCCGCGGTGGCCGACCACGACAGGCCGTTCGCCGAGGTCGTCCGGTTCTTCGTCCAGTCAGGGGTGCGGGACCACGATCTCGCCAAACTGTTCCTCTGGGAGAACCTGACCGACGGCGCCCCGGGCGCGATCGGAGTCGAAGACCAGCGCGAGTTCCTCCGACGGCAGGTGGAGTATGTCCGGGCCCGCCAGGCCGCGGGCGACTTCCCTGCCGACCTCGATCCGGCGTTTCTGCTGGTGATCTTCATGGCCGCGTCCAGTGCCGCGCTGGCCCTGCCCCGGATCGTGCGAGCCGTCTCGGGTCAGGAGCCCGACTCGGCCGAGTTCGCCGAGGCGTACGGCGAACAGCTGGCACGTCTCGTCGGCCACCTCGCCGATCCGGGGAAGCGATAGCAAAGGTCCCCTGCTGTTCGCTTGAACCTTCCGAGCCCTCGCCGGACTAAGGAGGGTAGGACGAAGAGGGGGAGGTGGCCGGTGGGACAAGCGAGAGACACCGACTTCAGCGAGTACTTCGCGGCCCGCGTGCAGCGGTTCCGGAGACTCGCGTTCGGCATGTGTGGTGACTGGCACGGCGCCGAGGATCTGGTGCAGGCCACGTTCATCCAGTTGTACCGGCGCTGGCGGCGCGTCCGGCCGGACACCGTCGACGCCTACGCGCGCCGGATCCTGCTCAATCTCTTCCTGAGCCGGAAGCGAATACACCGCCGGGAGCTGGTGACCTCCACGCCTCCGGACCGGGCCGCGCCGTCGGGCTACGACAGCGCCGACCGGATCGACCTCGAACGGGTGCTCAGCGGCCTGACGCCGCGCCAACGCGCGATGGTCGTCCTTCGCTTCCTCGAGGATCTCTCGGTCGCTGAAGTGGCTTCGCTGCTCGGAGTCGCCGAAGGCACCGTCAAGAGCCAGACCGCCCGCGGAGTCGAGGCACTGCGCGCCGTCCTGCCCTCCCCGACGAGCAAGGAGTAGTCATGGAAGACCAGGATGTCCGCTCCGCGCTGAAGGAGTACGTGACCGTAGCCGAGCCGCCGATCGGGCTCACCGGCGATGGTGTGCTCACTGCCGGTCGCCGGTCACGGCGGCGCCGCCTGACGACGGTGATCGCGGCGGTCGCGCTGGCCGCCGCGGGATTCCCGGTGGGAACCGCCATCATCGCGCTTCCCGACCGGAACGAGCCGGCGGCGACTTCTCCTTGTGCGAAGAAATCGCCCGAGGAAACCTCCGAAGCGGCGAAGACACGGCTTTCCTGCGTGATCGAAGCGGCGGTCCGGGCCAGGGTCACGCTCGGCTCGGACACCCCGTTCGAACTGAAGGCCGTCCCGCTCGGCAAAACGAACGCCTATCACCTCGTGTATCCCGTTCGCGACGGGACGATGTCCGTGACGCTGCACCCCAACAACGGCACGTTGCTCTCGACGGGGATGGCCTGTCAGGACGTGGACCCTGTCTCCACCACCTGTTCGGCAAGTCTGATCGACGGGGGGACCTTGGTGGAGACGACGGCCAAGGAGAACGGCGGCCGGCTCACTTACGGCGCCACCTATCAGACCGAGGCGGCGATCGTGGAGGTCTTCACCGAGGGCGGCAAAAGCGCGCGACCACCCTTGAGTGAAGTCCAGGTCCGCGAAATCGCGCTGACCCCGGGCCTGGTGCCCTAACGGCGAAGAGGGACGAGGTCGTCCGCGTGGACGACCTCGCGTCGCTGTTCGGCGGGGAGGTCGTGGCTGGAGCGGCCGATGAGGTCGGGCAGTTCGCCCGCGTCGAAGGCCACGACGCCGCGCGCCACGGTCCGCTGCCGAAGGTCGACCAGGTCGACGACGTCGCCCGCCTGGAAGTCGCCGTCGACGCCGGTGATCCCGGCGGCGAGCAGCGAGCGGCGGCGGCGGACGACGGCCGCGACCGCGCCGTCGTCGAGGTGCAGTTTCCCGGACGCGCCTGCGGCGTAACCCAGCCAGAACCGGCGGGCCGACAGCCGGGAGTCCGCGGCGGCGAACGCCGTACCGACCTCGGCGGTCGTGAGGGCGCGTGCGGCCTCGGAAGCGGCGGCGAGCAGGACCGGGATCCCGGCGCCCGCGGCGGTGCGGGCCGCGGCGAGTTTCGAGACCATGCCGCCGGTACCGAGCCCGGAGCTCGACATGCCGACGGTGATGCCGTCCACATCAGCGTCTCCGGCGACCTCGGCGATCTTGCGAGTCGCGCCGTCACGCGGATCCCCGTCGTACAGACCGTCCACATCGGACAACAGCACCAGGGCGTCGGCGCCGATCAGATGGGCCACCAGCGCGGCCAGCCGGTCGTTGTCGCCGAAGCGGATCTCTTCGGTGGCCACGGTGTCATTCTCGTTGACCACGGGCACCGCGCCGAGCGCCAGCAGCCGGGTGAACGTGTTCTGCGCGTTGCGGTAGTGCGCACGGCGCACGACGTCGTCCGAGGTCAGCAGGACCTGGCCCACGGTCAGGGAAAACCGGCCGAACGACTCGGCGTAGGCATGGGCCAGCGCGAGCTGGCCGACGCTGGCCGCGGCCTGCTGGGTGGCGAGGTCACGCGGTCGTTTTCCGAGCGCGAGCGGCGCGAGTCCCGCGCCGATCGCCCCCGAGGACACCAGCACGATCTGTGTGCCCCGGGAGACCCGGTCGGCGATCGCGTCGACCAGCGCGTCCAGCCTGGCCACGTCGAGACCGTCGCCGGCGGTGGTCAGCGCGGAGGAACCAATCTTGACGACCACCCGCTTCGCGTCGGCGATCGCACCACGGGTCGAGCTCACTCGTCGTCCATCTCGTCTTCGACACCGTCCGGGCCGTCACGACGGATCCGGCGGGCTTCCTTGCGCTCGGCGGCACCGATCCGGTTGGTGTTCTCCAGCCGCACATCCGTGCCGCGGCCCGAAAGGTGCACCGCGACTCCCGCCGGGGTCGACGGCTCCCACTCGAACTGGACGTCGCCGATGGTGACCGGGCTTCCCGGGACGGCGCCCTTGCGAGCCAGCGCCTCCTCGACGCCGAGCCGCTGCAACCGGTCCGCGAGGTAGCCGACGGCCTCGTCGTTGCCGAAGCTCGTCTGGCGGATCCACCGCTCGGGACGGACACCCCGGACGATGAAGGCGCCTTCCTCCTCCGGGTCGTGCTCGACGGTGAAGCCCGCGTCGTCGACAGCCATCGGGCGCAGCACGACCTTCGCCGGCTCCGGGGCGGGCTGGTCGGCGCGGTACTTCTCGACCACGGCGGCGAGCGCGTAGGTCAGTTCCTTGAGTCCCTGCCGCGTCGCCGTGGAGATCTCGAACACACTGAGCCCGCGGGCTTCCAGTTCGGGGCGCACGAACTCCGCGAGTTCGGCGGCCTCCGGGACGTCGATCTTGTTGAGCACCACCACGCGGGGCCGGTCGGCGAGGTCGCCGCCGAGACTCGGGGTGTAGCGGGCGAGTTCCTCTTCGAGGGCGTCCATATCGGACAGCGGGTCGCGTCCGGGCTCCAAGGTGGCGCAGTCGATGACGTGCACCAGCACCGCGCAGCGTTCGATGTGGCGCAGGAAGTCGAGGCCGAGTCCCTTGCCCTCGCTCGCACCGGGGATCAGGCCCGGCACGTCGGCCATGGTGAACACGGTCGACCCGGCGGTGATCACGCCCAGGTTCGGCACCAGGGTGGTGAACGGATAGTCGGCGATCTTCGGCTTGGCCGCGGACAGCACCGAGATCAGCGACGATTTGCCCGCGGACGGGAAGCCGAGCAGGCCGACGTCGGCGACCGAACGCAGCTCCAGGACGAGGTCGCGGGCCTCCCCCGGCTCGCCGAGCAGCGCGAACCCCGGCGCCCGGCGGGCCTTGGAGGCCAGCGCCGCGTTCCCGAGACCGCCACGGCCGCCTTGCGCGGCGACGAAGGTGGTGCCGGGGCCGACCAGGTCGGCCAGGATCTCGCCGTCCTCCGTCATCACGACGGTGCCGGACGGGACCCGCATCTCCAGCGTCTCCCCCGCCGCACCGGCGCGGTTGCCGCCCTGGCCCAGTTTGCCGTTGCCGGCGCGGGCGTGCGGACGGAAGTGGAAGTCGAGCAGCGTGTGGACGTTGGGGTCGACGATCAGCAGGACGTCGCCGCCGTTGCCGCCGTTGCCGCCGTCCGGGCCGCCGAGGGGCTTGAACTTTTCGCGGTGCACCGAGGCGCAGCCGTTCCCACCGTCACCGGCGGCCAGATGGATCACCGCACGGTCCACGAACCGGGACGCCATGACTTGCCTCTATTCACTCGCGAAAGAAAGGGGGATACACAAAACAAACGAGGGGTGGGCCCGGATATTCCGGCCCACCCCTCGTCAGAGGTCTAGCTTGAAGCCGAAACTCAGGCTTCGGACGGCACGATGTTGACCGTCTTGCGGCCACGCTTCTCGCCGAACTGGACCGCACCGGCGGCCAGGGCGAACAGCGTGTCGTCGCCGCCACGCCCGACGTTCACGCCGGGGTGGAACTTGGTGCCACGCTGGCGGATCAAGATCTCGCCCGCGTTGACTTCCTGACCACCGAAACGCTTGACGCCCAGTCGCTGCGCGTTCGAATCGCGACCGTTGCGGGAGCTGGACGCACCCTTCTTGTGAGCCATGGCTCAATCCTCTTTCTGACGAAGATCCGGAGAAAGTCCTACTTGGAGATACCGGTGACCTCGACGCGGGTCAGCTTCTGCCGGTGACCCTGACGCTTGTGGTAGCCGGTCTTGTTCTTGAACTTGTGGATCCGGATCTTCGGACCCTTGGTCTGCTCGACGACCTTGCCGGTGACCGAGACCTTCGCCAGTGCGTCGGCGTCCGTGGTGACGTCGCCACCGTCCACAAAAAGGACTGCGGGGAAGGTGTGCTCGGTACCCGGCTCGCCTTCGAGCTTCTCGACCTCGACGACGTCGCCGACGGCCACCTTGTACTGCTTGCCGCCAGTCTTGACGATCGCGTACGCCGACACGGAAGTCTCCTGCTTACTCGACAACGGGTGGGGGCTTGCGTGATCGGCCCACCAGGAAAGTCTCGGTGGTCCAGATGCTGCGCAAGGTGCCCGCTCTAGGTGGCGGGCCGTTCTACAGGTTACGTGGGGCTCCCCGGTGCGATCACACCGGGGTGCCCCTAGGTGTTCACTAGCTCTTTTCCGACGCCTTGACCGGCGGACCGGCCGGCCGCGAGGCCGCCCGTCGCGGACGACGGCGAGTGGTGGCAGGACCGGCCGGGGCCGGGACGTCCACCTCGGACTCGGAAACCTCTGGTGTCACAACGGTCTCAGGAGTCACCGGAACCTCGGGAGCTTCGGGCTCCGGGCCCGATTCCCCGACGACGGCGATCTCTTCGTCCCGCACGGCCGGAGCCTCGTCGTCCGGAGTCGTCACCGGTTCACCGGCGAGTTCGGTCGCGGGCGGCTCGACGACCGGCTCCGAAACCGGCTCAGCCGCTGCCTCGGCCGCCTGTTCGACGGTCGCCTCGGCAACGGGCTCCGAAGCCTCCTTCGCCGGCTCAGCGGGCTGCTCCGCCGCCTGCGGGGCGTGGCCGTTGAGCGCGGCGCCCTCGGTGTTCTCGGTGACCTCGTGCGGGTGCTCACCCTTGGCCGCCTTGGCGGCGTTGGCCACGGCTTGGACCGCCGAAACCACCGACTCGCGCTGGCCGGAGGCCTGCGGAGCCTCGGTCTTGGCCGCCGCGGGCTCGTTCTGCGCCTGGTCCTCACCCTTGCCGCGACCGCGGGACCGGCGGGAGCCCTGCTCCTTGCCGCCACCACCGCCACTGCTGCCGCCACTGCCGCCGTGGCTGTGACCATTGCCACCGCCGGCGGTGCGCTGCGGCTCGGTCGAGACGACCACGCCGCGGCCCTTGCAGTGCTCACACGGCGTCGAGAACGCCTCGAGCAGGCCGGTGCCGATCTTCTTGCGGGTCATCTGCACCAGGCCGAGCGAGGTGACCTCGGCGACCTGGTGGCGGGTGCGGTCGCGGCCGAGGCATTCGGTCAGGCGGCGCAGCACCAGCTCACGGTTCGATTCGAGCACCATGTCGATGAAGTCGATGACGATGATGCCGCCGATGTCCCGGAGCCGGAGCTGGCGGACGATCTCCTCCGCCGACTCCAGGTTGTTCCTGGTCACCGTCTCCTCGAGGTTTCCACCCGATCCGGTGAACTTGCCGGTGTTGACGTCGATGACCGTCATCGCCTCGGTGCGGTCGATGACCAGGTAGCCACCCGAGGGCAGCCAGACCTTGCGGTCCAGCGCCTTGGTGATCTGCTCGTCGATCCGGTGGTCGGCGAAGGCCGAACCGGTGCCCGTGTACCGCTTGACCCGGTCGGCCAGATCCGGCGCCACGTGCTGCACGTAGTCGTAGATGGTGTTCCAGGCCTTGTCGCCCTGGATCTCCAGCTTGGCGAAGTCCTCGGTGAACAGGTCACGCACGACCTTGACCAGCAGGTCCGGCTCTTCGTAGAGCATGACCGGGGCGCTGTTCTTCTTGCCGCCGTTGCCGGCTTCGGCCTTCTCCTTGATGACGTCCCACTGCGCCTTGAGGCGGCGGACGTCACGGTCCAACTCCTCCTCGGCGATGCCCTCGGAAGCGGTGCGGATGATCACACCGGCGTCCTCGGGGACGATGCGCTTGAGGATGTCCTTCAGGCGGCGGCGCTCGTTCTCCGGGAGCTTCCGGGAGATGCCGGTGGCACCGCCCGCGGGCACGTAGACCAGGAAGCGGCCCGGCAGCGAGATCTGCGTGGTCAGCCGGGCACCCTTGTGCCCGACCGGGTCCTTGGTGACCTGGACCAGCACGGAGTCGCCGCTGGAGAGTGCCTGCTCGATCTTGCGGGCCTTGCCCTCGAGACCGGCGGAGTCCCAGTCGACCTCACCGGCGTAGAGCACGGCGTTGCGGCCGCGGCCGATGTCGATGAAGGCGGCCTCCATCGACGGCAGCACGTTCTGCACACGGCCGAGGTACACGTTGCCGACGATCGAGCCGGTGCCCGACGAGGTCACGAAGTGCTCGCACAGGACACCGTCCTCGAGCACGCCGATCTGCGTGGACTCGCCCTTCTCGGCGACGACCATGGTGCGCTCGACCGACTCGCGGCGGGCGAGGAACTCGGCCTCGGACAGGATCGGCGCGCGACGGCGGCCCGCCTCGCGGCCGTCCCGGCGGCGCTGGCGCTTGGCCTCGAGCCGGGTGGAGCCGCGCACGCTGCGGACCTCGTCCCTGGCGGGGCGCTCGGTCTCGGCGGCGGCCTTGGCCTGGCGCACGTGGACGACCGTGTTGGGCGGGTCGTCGCTGGTGGCCTCGGTGGCGTCGTCGTCCCCGCCCTTGCGGCGGCGACGGCGGCGGCGGCGCTTGCTGCCGTTGTCGGAATCGGCGTCGTTGTCCGAATCGGAGTCGGCGGACGCCTCTTCGGCGTTCTCGGCCGCGGCCTCTTCGGCCTCGGCGGCCTTCTCCTTGTCCTTCGCGCGCTGCTGGCGACCACGCGGGGCTTCGGGCTGCTCGTCCTCGTTCTCGTTCTCGGACTCGGCCGAGTTCTCGTCCCCTCCCTTGCCGCGGCCACGGCCACGACGTCCGCGACGGCGGCGGCGACGGCCGTTGGCATCGTCACCGTCCTCGTCGGTGCCGTGGCCCTCGGCCTGGTCGTTCTGCGTCTCGTCCTCGTCGGAGGCCGTCTCTTCGGTGAAGGCGGGCTCCGGCCTGCGGGCGGGCTTCGCCGAGACGGGCTCCGGCGGCAGGAACACCGGCGACGGCGCGGCGAACACCGGGACGTGCACGGCGGCCTTCGACCGCCGGGTCGTCGTCTGCGGCGGCTCCGGGGTCACCGGGGCGGCCAGCGCGGGCGGAACACGCCGCGAAGGGGCCTCCACCTGCGGAGCGGGCTCCGGCTCGGCCTCGGGCTTCTTCGCCTCGGGTTCGGGAGCCGCCGGGGTCTCGGCGACGGGCGCCTCGACGGCAGGAGCCTCGGCAGCCGGGGCCGCCTCGGGCTCGTCTCCACCGGCGAGGGCTTCGGCGAGCTTGAAGGCCACATCGCGAGTGACGCTGGACTGCGCGCTCCGGACGGTCTCGCCGAGCTCACCGAGCTTGGCCATCAGTTCACGGCTGTTGGATCCCAGCAGCTTCGCCAGCGCGTGCACCCGGATCCGGGGAGGCAGTTCGCCCAGCTGGGCTGCGATGGGTGTGGCGGTATTCCCGCCGGTGACGGCGGGTGTGTCCGCGTTCGACATATATCTCCTCCGCCCCCGGGCGCGTCGGCTGGCTCACACCGGCTCGACGCGGCCGCGCAGGGGCCCCTTTCTGTTCGTTCCGCCGTGGTGGTCACCAGCAGCGGGAATCCTTGCCCGGCACCGCGACGGCGCGCCGGGGTTGTCCGGGCGCCGCATACGGCTGAAGGTCTGCTCGGCGGAGCGCTGGCCACGTTCGCGACATCGGGCCGCCCGCCACGTCGTCGAGCCGCATACAAGCGGCGACGCGTGTGGAGGATGTGCAGCACACCACCGGGCCACGAGACCGCGAGCGCCACCTCTCACGTGTGCCCGTCGGCCAGCGGCCACCGTGAGTATCCCACACCCCGGCCCCACTCCGGTGTACTCGGTGCCACAGACCCGGCTCCCGGGCGCGCCGCGACCACCGGCCGAGGGAACTTCGCGGGAGAGCTTGTCGACCCGGCCGAGGGTGGCTACCGTGCCGCTCGGGGGTACCGACGCCCAGGCCAGTCCAGCCCGGGCCGTGGTGACCCCCGTTGTCCGATGTTCTCCGGTGGGAGGTCCGGTGTCCCTGCTGGGGCGGCCCCTGCGAGCGGCCGTGTGCGCCTTCTTGGTGCTCTGCGGCTCGGTCGCCGCTGTCGCGACGGCCGAGGCGGAGCCATCGTGTCATCCCCAGGGCCGGGCGCTGCGTTACGTCGTGGTCTTCGACCGCGGCACTTCCGAGGCCGAGGCCAGGGCGGCCGTCACCGGCGGCTGCGGCAGCACGACGATCTACTACCCGCAGATCGCGGTGGCCGTGGCGACCTCGGCCGACAAGGACTTCGCCGAGCTGGTCCGGCCCGCCGCCGCGTTCAGCGCGCAGGCGGAACGGCTGGCCGTGCAGCGGGCCAACGGCACGTCACCGGCCAGATCGGCGCCCGCGCGCGCCGGACTCGAACCGACGGATCCGGCGAAGGTGCCTTCCGCGGACCGCACCGGCGAGCAATGGGACATGCGCGCGATCGGCGCCGACAAGGCTCGTGAGCGGGAGCCGGGCAGCCGGGACGTCGTCGTCGGCGTCCTCGACTCCGGCGTCGACCCCGCCCACCCCGAACTGGCGAGCGCCCTCGATCCCGGCAAGTCCGCGGGCTGCCTGACCGGCGCGCCCGACCGGAACTGGGCCGCGACGACGTCGGTGCACGGCACCCACGTCGCGGGGATCATCGCCGCCGCAGACGACGGCAAAGGCGTCACCGGGGTGGCACCCGGCGTGCGGATCGCCTCGGTGAAGGTGATCGACGATCGCGGGTACGCCGACCCGGAGGCCGCCGTCTGCGGGCTGATGTGGGCAGCCTCACAGGGCATGGCCGTGACGAACAGCAGCTACTTCGTCGATCCGTGGTCGCTCTCGTGTGCCCACGACGATCAACGGGGCGTGGTGAACGAGGTCATGTCCCGCGCCGTCGAGTACGCGACCTCGGCAGGCACGCTCACCGTCGCGGCGGCGACCAACGAAGCCGTCGCGCTGGTGCCCTCGCCGCACTCGGGTGCGCGGCCCCGGAGCGAAGGCTGCCAGGCGCTGCCCGCCGGCCTCCGTGACGCCGTCGCGGTGTCGTCGGTGAGCGAAGAGCGGGTCAAGGCCGGCTACAGCTCGTACGGGCTGGGCGTGATCGACGTGACCGCTCCCGGCGGCGAGGCCGGGCGGTGTGTGCTTTCGACCGTTCCCGGCGGGTACGCGCCGCTGTGCGGGACGTCGATGGCGGCGCCGCACGTCGCCGGTGTCGCGGCGTTGCTCGCTTCGGAACACCCCGGGTACAGCGCCCGCCAGCTGAGGCGGACGCTGAACGGCCAGGCCACCCCGATCGCGTGTCCCGCCGACTACGACCTGGCCGGTGACGGCTCTCAGGACGCGTACTGCACCGGGTACGCGGGCTTCAACGGCTTCTACGGGCACGGCATGGTCGACGCGCTGGCCGCCGTGGCTCCGCGGCGATCCAGCTCGAACCCGGCCCGGTGAGCAGCAGGGGCCGCTGAGACTACTGTGCCTGTGGGGCGCACGTGGCGATCACCGAGTCCGTGAAGGCCTCCTTGAGGGACTCTGGGTCCCTCAAGGAGGCCTTCACGGAACTGGGCGTACACGCGTCGCCAGGTCCATACGGGGTCAGCGGAGCAGGAGCTTGCCGAACCGCTTCGAAGACGCGTAGATCCCGACGGCCGCCAGCGCCAGCAGATACGCCACGTTTCCCGCCATACCCCACGACAGGACGCCGACCGAGAGTCCGCGCATCAGCTCGATCCCGTGGTACAGCGGGAAGATCTGCACGATCCACTGGATCCCCGCGGGGTAGACCGAAAGCGGGTAGAACGTCGTGGAGAAGAGGAACAGCGGCATCAGCACGAGGTTGATGTAGTCGAACTGCGAGACCGACCGCAGGAAGGTCACCAGCACGATGCCGATGGCCGAGAAGGCCATCGCGATCAGCAGCGCCGCCGGGATCATCAGCAGCGCCCACCACGACCCGGGCAGCCCCATCACGGTCATCACGCCGAGGAAGGTCGCCGAGTAGATCCCGCCGCGCAGCACCGACCAGCCGACCTCGCCGAGCGCGATGTCCAGCGGCCCGATCGGGGTGGCGAGCATGGCGTCGTACAGCTTGGCGTACTTCAGCTTGAAGAACAGGTTGTACGTCGAGTCGAGGATCGCGCCGTTCATCGCCGACGCCGCGAGCAGGCCGGGCGCGACGAAGGCGACGTAGCTCATCGCCTGCCCGCCGGGCCCGACGACCTCGCCGACGAGTTTGCCGAAGCCCAGTTGGAAGGCCATCAGGTAGAACAGCGGCTCGAAGACGCCGGACACGAACAGCATCCAGGCGTGCGAATACGTCAGGAAGGTGCGCTCCAGCACCGCCGTCGACCGGCCGCTGTACAGCGCGGACGGCAGGACACGCAGCAGCACCCCGCGCCGCGGGACTTCGGTGAGCACTGCCATCTCAGACCACCAGCCGTCGGTAGAAGTACTTGTGCGCCAACGCCCAGCCCGCCCCGGCCAGCACCACCAGGAAGGCGAGATGGCCCAGGGTGGCGAGCGGGCCGACGGTGCCGAGGCTGACCGCCCTCGCCGCTTCGTTGCCGTGCCACAGCGGGGAGATCCAGGCGATCCACCTCAGCGGATCCGGCAGCTGCGAGATCGGGAAGAACGTGCCGGAGAACAACGTCATCGGGATCAGGACGAACCGGAACACCAGGCCGAACCGGGTGCCCTCGTCGTAGGTGGTCGCGGCCAGCGCCATCACCGGGGTGCCGCACGCGATGCCGGTGAGCGTCCCGATCAGGATGACGGCGAGGACGCCGAAGCTCGTCCAGGATCCGAAGAGCGCCGCGATGACGGCGTAGATCGTGCCGGCCAGGGTCAGCCGCAGGCTCACCCACATGATCTGGCTGCCGAGCACCTGCCCCGGTGTGATCGGGGTGGCGGTGACGGCCAGGTAGTCCTTTTGCCATTTGAACCCCGACAGCACGGGATAGCTCGACTCCCCCACCGCCAGTTGCGCCGCGCCGGCGACGAGCAGCGCCGGGGCGACGTACTCGAGGTACGAGAACCCGCTGGTCGCCGCGCCGGCCTGGACCTGGGAGCCGAACCCGAGCCCCATCGCGGCCAGGAACAGCACTGGCTGGAGACCCGACGAATACAAGGTGGACACCCAGTACCGGCGGTACCACATCCAATGGCCCTCGACCCGCAACCAGGCTCCCGCCCAGCGCGAGACCACGCGGCCCGTCGACGCCTTCGTCTGTGCTGTCGTCATCAGTCGACCAGCGTCCGGCCGGTGAGGCGGAGGAAGACATCCTCCAGCGAGCTGCGGCGGACCAGGCTCGACAGGGGCCGCAGCCCGCGCGCGTGCGCCTGTTCGAGGGTGGCCTCGCCGGTCATCGTGTAGAGCAGGACGCGGTCCGGCAGCACCTCGACGCGTTCGGCGAGGCCTTCGATCTGCTTCGCGGCCGACTCCTGCTCGCCGTTCGGGAACCTCAGCTCCACGACCTCGCGGGTGGAATACCGGCTGATCAGATCCGCGGGCGAGCCTTCGGCGGCGATCCGGCCGTTGTCCATCACGACCAGCCTGTCGCAGAGCTGCTCCGCCTCGTCCATGTAGTGCGTGGTGATGATCAGCGTGGTCCCGCCTGCCTTGAGCCGGAACAGCCTGTCCCACAACAGGTGGCGGGCCTGCGGGTCCAGGCCCGTCGTCGGCTCGTCGAGCAGGAGCAGTTCCGGGTCGTTGACCAGGGAGCGGGCGATGGTCAGCCGCCGCTTCATCCCGCCGGAGAGCGAATCGACCTCCGCGTTCGCCCGGTCGGTGAGCTGGGCGAACTCCATCAGCTCCTCGGCCTTGTTCCGCACATGTGACCGGGAGAGCCCGAAGTAGCGGCCGTAGATCTGCAGGTTCTGCCGGACGGTGAGCTCGGTGTCCAGGTTGTCCTGCTGCGGCACGACGCCGAGCCGGGCACGGATCTTCGGCCCCTCGACGTCCGGATCCATGCCGAGGACCCGCAGGTCGCCGTCGCTGCGCGGGGAGACGCTCGCGATCATCCGCATGGTGGAGGACTTGCCCGCGCCGTTGGGCCCGAGGAAGCCGAACGCCTCCCCCGGCCGGACCTCGACATCGATCCCGCGTACGGCCTCGAAATCGCCGAAACGCTTGACCAACGCCTTCGCCTGCACCATCGCCGGTTCGTGCTCTGAGTCGCCCACGGTTGGCACCCTAGGACCTGCCACCGACAAAACTCGACCGGATTACCGGCACCCTTGTTGGACGGCCCCGGCTCGTCGATACTCACCGACCATGAGTCTGAAGCCCAAAATCGCCCTGTTGTCCGTTTTTGTCAGCGCAGGGCTCCTGGTGGCGCCCGTCGCTCAGGCCGCCGAGAACACTCCGACCACTGTGGACGGTCGTACCGTCGACCCGCGGCCCTCCACCGCCAAACTGGCCTTCGAACTGCAGAAGCTGGCCGTGCTCAGCCACGGCAAGATCCGGGTGGACCGGATCGGCCGCAGCAACGAGGGCCGTCCGGTGTGGGCGGCCAGGGTCGGTCACGGCAAGACCCGGATCCAGTACGTCACCCAGCAGCACGGCGACGAGCCGCTCGGCACGCCCGCCGCCCTCGAATTCCTGCGCAAGGTCGGCGTCGGGCACAGCGCGTGGCAGCAGAAACTGCTCGCGAAGGTGACCGTCGACATCGTCGTGCGCGCCAACCCGGACGGGCACGAGCGCGACTGGCGCTACAACTACGACCCGACCGCCACTCCCGAATACGGTGAGAAGGGCAAGGGTTACGACATCAACCGCTACCACGACCCGGCCGTCGCGCCCGAGGACAACCCGGCCACCGAGGCGGGCCTGATCCAGCGGCGGAACGCGTCGTTCAAGCCGGACATCATGGTCGACTACCACATGCAGGGCCGTTACCAGGACGCCGACGGCAAGGAGATCACCGCTTCGACGCTGTGGCCGACGCATCCGGGCGTGAAACCGTCCGATGTGGACTTCGCGAAGCAGATCGCGGTCGTGGTGCAGCGGTCGATCGACGGCAACGGCGGCTATGTCTCGCAGTACCCGGGCGGTGACTACCAGGGCATCGCGCGCAACGGGTACGGGCTGCTCGGGAACGGCAGCGTGCTGATCGAACTGAGCCTCATCCCGGATCGGGAGCAGCAGCAGATCCAGGACGCGCTGGCCTCGATGCTCGCGATCGCGCGGACCGCGGCCGACGGTTCGGTGCGGAAGGTGGACCCGGCCGACGCCGAGGCGATCCCGCCGCGGGGTCCGGCGCTGCCGGGTACGGTCGAAGAGGCGCACGAAGCCGCCTGACGCGTGCAATGAAAGGCCCCTTCATTGCAAATTTTGCAATGAAGGGGCCTTTCATTGCACTAGCGGACGGTGACCGACAGACTCCGCGTCACCCCGTTGACGGTGACCGAAAGACTCGCCACCCCCGCCCGCAGCGCGGTCAGCACCCCGGTCGCCGGGTCGAACGACGCGACGTCCCACGGCATCGCGGGCACGAAGCCGCCGGCGACATGCGTGCCCCAGCCGCCCTTCCAGTCCGCGCTGACCGGATACGAGACCGGCACCTGACGCGCTCCCTGCGTCACCACCGCCCGGACGTCCGCCTTCTCCCCGCGCGCCAGCGACGAGGGCCCGGACAGCGTCAGCGCGTCGACGTTCGGCCGCGTTTCGAACCGCACCGGCTGCGCTTTGTCGCCCGGCTCGAACCGGACCATCGTCCAGCCGACGAAACCGCCGTCACCAGGGGCGGCCGCGGGTGACTTCCCGGAGTTGCCGTTCACCAGATACGGCACGCCGTCGACACGTGAGAGGTTGAAAACGCCCGCGTGCGAAGCGATCGCGGCCGTCTGCTTCCCCGATTCGCGTTCGAAGGCGGTGAGCCAGCCGGTCAGCATGGCGGCTTCCTTGCGGTCGGCCAGTTGCGAGTTCCCGGCCGGGCTCGGGTCCTTGACCGGATGGTGCATCGCGACGACCACACCGCGGATCCGCCTGTCCGTCTTCGCGCCGTCCAGCGCCTCGCGCAGCATCCGGACCTGGTCGAATCCGCCCGCGCGCAGCGAACCGCGCGAGGAATCCATCAGTACCAGGCGGATGCCCGCGACGTCGGCGACGCGGCGGGTCTCCCCGAACGCCGCCTGGAACTCGGCGAGCCCGTGCCCGCCGTCGGCCTCGTGGTTGCCCGGAACGTAGTACCAGGGTGCCTTGCCGACCAGTTCCTCGTCGATGATCGACTTCGCCAGCACGAAATCGGCGGCCGTGCCGCGGTCGACGAAGTCGCCGTTGATCAGCACGAGATCCGGTTTCGCCGCCACCGCCTCGCGCAGCGCGCGCCGGGCCTGGGCGACCAGCGGGCCGTTCGGGGCGTCGGCGGTGAACTGCGCGTCGCTGACCACGGCGATCCGCAGTCCGCCGGTCGCGGCGCCGTCGGTGATCAGCGCCGGGTCACGCGGCGCCGGGTCGGCCGGGACGGCGGCCGCGGGCGCGACCTCGAAGGTGAGATCGTCGAACACCAAACGTCCCTCGTACTGCTGGTCCGGGACGTTTTCGACGGCGTAGAACTTCGTCAGCCGCTGCCCGTCGGGAAGCCCGGCCGGGATCGCCGCCCGGACGTAGCGCCAGCCCGTCCAGTCGACGCTCAACGACAGGTCCACGACGGACGGGACGTTGGCGGCGTCACGGAGTTCCGCCCGCAGCCAGGCGCCCTTCGCGTCGCCGTTGACCCACAGTCCGACGCGCTGGGTACCGGGCGGCAACGCGACCGGCGCCGCCGAGTTGACGTACGCGGCGCGCGTGGCGTTGGTCCCGTTCAGCCGGTAGTCCAGCGCGAGACCGCGTCCGCCGTCACGCCCGGGAGCCTCGGAAAGCGCGGCGCCGACGACGGCGGGGAAGACGCTGGCGGTCCAGCCCGCCGGGCCGTCCAACGACGCCGCCACCCGGGATTCCGTGCCGACGGACGCCGCCAGATGCGTCACCTTCCCGCCGGCGGTGGCGGTGATCGCCGAAGCGCCCGAGGCCTTCAGCGCGGTGACCGCGAACCCGTCGCCGGACGGTTCGATCTTCACCACCGCGGGGTCATAGTCGAGTTTGACGTCGTCGGGCTCGATCCACGTGCCATAGCCGTCGGCGTCGTAGCCGAACACCTTGAAGGTGCTCTTCGCGCCTTCGCCGGACAGCGCGACCTGCTCGGTGCTCGTACCCAAGCGAACCGGCGAGCCGAGGACGTTCAGCGTCGCCTTGCCCATGACGCCGCCGCGCTTGGCGTAGACGTCGACGTTCGCGGGCGCGTCCGGGCGGAGCCGGTCGGCGTGCGCGGTGAACACGCCGCCGGTCACGGTGCCGCGGACAGGATTCGTACTGAGCCACTGGACCTTGCCGTCGACGGCGGTACCGGTCTCGTCGTGGCCTCCGGCGAGGAGTTTCCGCGTCAGCCCGGAGAGCACACGCCTCGCGTCGGCGGTGTCCTGCACGGGGCGAGGCGAGAAACCGGTCAGTCGCCCGCTTCCCGGTACGGTGGCGACGCCGATGCCGTTGGGCACCAGGCGTTCCCCGCCGTCCGACGGCGCATTGCGCACCAGCGGCGACTTCTCGCCCTCCTCGCGGGCGAGCATGGTCGACGAGCCGCCACCGTCGAGGTTGATCGCGTCGTCCGCGCCGAGCGACTTCAGGTGGCGGGCGAGTTCCAGTTCGGTCATGCCGCGGCTGTCCGCCTGACGGCCGTCGATCGTGGCCAGCCACATCTTCGTGCCGTCCGCGGAGAACCCGACCGCGGTCCGGGGGTGCATGGCGACGTTGTCGACCGGCTGGATCGCGCCGTCCCGCACCAGGATCTTGTTTCCGCCGATCGACACGGACAGCTTGCCCGCGTCGCTCTTCGGCGCGTACGCGACGCCTACCCTGTCGCCGACCTTCAAGCCGGACAACGTGTCCACGCCGCCATCACGGGCCAGCAGGATCGTCGTGCCTGCCGCGATCGGGCCGTCCGCGGGCTGCGGCCGCACCTGCGTGACGACGCCGTCGGAAACCTCGATTTCGACGACACGCTGAGCTCCGGCGACCGAGGTCCGTCGCGAAGACGCGCCCCACAGCGGGGTGTAGACGCCGATCGCGTCACCGCTCAGGACGGGGCTGTTGAAGTTCGACGCGGGCACGACCCGGCCGTCGGGCAAGGTGACCGACGCGTCGAGGAACACCTCCGCGAGCCGCGCCTTGCCTTCTTCGGTGATCGACGCGGTCAGGTTGTGGCCGCGCGCGGGCGCCGTCTGGAGTTTCCCGGCGTCGATGCCGACGCCGATCGGCGCGCCACTGGCGTTGATGTCGAAGAAGTCCCCGTTGACCCCGGCGACCGCACCGGACCTGGCGACCTGCTGCGAAAGCGGTGTCCGCGCGGAAACGGTGCCAGGGCTGAGGTACGTCGGCTTGAGGGTCTTGCTGGTGAGGTCGACGGCGAGGGTGTCGCCGCGGATCCAGCCCGCCGGGTCGTAGCGGTCGAACTCGGTCAGGCTCAGGCCCGGCGCCACGCGCGAAGTCGCGCTGGTGGTGACGAGACCGTCGTCGGGCGCGGCCACGGCGTACGCGGACGGCCCCTCCTTCGCCGAGGAGGCCGCGGGGGCGGCTTCGATGGGCGCGGGGCCGAGTGGAGCGGCCAGAGGATCGGCGTGCGCCGGTGCGGCGACGAACAATCCGGGCAGCAGGGCAGCGAGCAGCAACAGGCGTGATCTTCTCACGAAATACCCCACGATCGAGTGACAGGCAGCACCGCTCAGCACAGCGGACGCGAGCCGCCAGGAGAAGACCCCGAGGTGAACGTGAACCGAACGGCGTAGGGCGCGAAGGTCAGGGCGTGACCGGCCCGGCGAGGAAGGTCTTCGCCGACGTGGCGTCTCCGCTGATTTCGATGCCCGCCCCGTCGAGCTCGATCCGTTGCCACAGCAGCAGATCAAGCACTTCCGCGGGCCCTTCGACGACGGCGCCCGCCGCTTCGGCGGGGTCTGCCTGCCGCGAGCCTGGGACGTCGGTTTCACCCGGCGGTGTGATCAACCAGGCGTGTCCGGTGTCGGATGTCTTCAGCAGCAACGGAACGGTGACCGCGGGCGGGGTGTGCCAGCGCTTCACCTTCGGCAGCATGCCGAGGAGGACCTCGTCCACGCCGTCGGCGGCGATGGACGGGTCGAGGGTGTACACGGTCCCCGCCGCGCGGTGCGCGTCGAGCAGATGCACCGCGGTCTCGTGGACCTGGCGGCGGAACCAGAAGGCCTTGGTCTTGGCGGCGGCGGTGAAGTTCCAGGCGCCGTCTTCCGGGGACGCCTCGCGCATCGCCTCGATGAGGCCGGCGGCGCAGTCGGCGTACCAGGCGGCGAGATCCGCGCCCGGTTCGGCTTCGAGGTCCTGCGGTGCGGGGTTTCCGGTGCGCACGATCTCCGTGGCCCAGCGGTGCACGTTGCCGAGGTGGACGACCAGGTCACGCAGGCGCCAGTCACCGCAGCACGGCACGGGCGCGGCGTGGTCCCCGGTGCGTGCCACCCGCGCGAAACCGGTGGTGAGTTCCCGCAGCCGTTCCAGGTACTCGTCCGGTGTCATCGAAGCTCCCCCGATCCGTGGACGGCGCGGCGATCCCGCGCCGCCCACGAGTGTGTCAGACCTCGGGGAACCAGAGCTTGAGCTCGCGCTCGGCCGACTCCGGGGAGTCCGAACCGTGCACCAGGTTGTACTGGGTCTCCAGCGCGAAGTCGCCGCGCAGGGTGCCAGGGGTGGCCTTCTCGACCGGGTCGGTACCGCCGGCGAGCTGACGGAAGGCGGCGATGGCACGCGGGCCCTCGACGGCGATCGCGACCAGCGGGCCCGAGGTGATGAACTCGAGGAGGTCGCCGAAGAACGGGCGCTCCTTGTGCTCGGCGTAGTGCTCCTCGGCGACCGAGCGCTCGACGGTGCGCAGTTCGAGGGCGGCGAGCTTCAGGCCTTTGCGCTCGATGCGCGAGATGACCTCGCCGACGAGGCCGCGCGCGACGCCATCGGGCTTGACGAGGACCAGCGTGCGTTCAGTCACGGCGGTATTTCTCCTTGGGTGGGTTTCGTGCTATTCGCCCGGAGCCTACTGGGTGCTTCGCCGCTCACCTCACCTCGGACCAGGGAATGGCCTCGATACGCGCCTGGTGCTCCTCGCCCCACTCCCCCAGCGCGGCCATCGCCGTGTTGAGGGAATCCCCGAACGCGGTCAGCGAGTACTCCACCTTCGGCGGGACCTGGTGGTACACCTCGCGATGCAGCAGTCCGGTGGTCTCCATCTCGCGCAGTTGCAGGATCAGCACCCGTTCGCTGATGCCGGGCACCGCGCGCCGCAGCTCCCCGAAACGCAGCGGCCCGTCCTGGAGCGCGAACAGGATGAGCCCTTTCCATTTGCCGCCCACGACGGCGATCGCGGCGTCGAGGCCGCAGGTGAACGTCCGGTTCTTGGTCATCGTCACTTACCTTTTTGTCAGTACCCGGCAAGATAGTAGGTACTTGATCGAATGTACGCGACCGTCCAGCATGAAGTCATCCCGAAGATTTCCTTTGACTGGAGCGAAAAATGCCGAAAACGCCGGTGACCGTCCTTGGCCTCGGTTCGATGGGCTCGGCCCTGGCGGGCGCGTTCCTCACGGCCGGGCATCCGACCACGGTGTGGAACAGGACGGCCGCGAAGGCCGATCCCCTTGTCGCACTGGGAGCGAGGCGGGCCACGACGGCCGAAGAGGCGGTGCGGGCGAGCCCGTTGGTCATCGCCTGCCTGACCACCTACGAGGCCACCCTCGCGGCCTTGGCGCCGGTTTCCTTGACCGGACGCGCTTTGGTCACCTTGAACAGCGGCTCACCGGCGGGAGCGCGCCGGATGGCCGAATGGGCGACGAGCCGGGGCGCGCGGTACCTCGACGGCGCGATCAAGAACGTGCCGTCGGCCGTGGGCGCACCGGACACGTTGCTGTATTACGGCGGCGACAAGACCGTTTTCGACGAGCACCTGGAAACGTTGCGGGTGCTGGGCGGCGACACCGTCCACCTCGGCGAGGACACCGATCTCGCGGCGCTGTACGAAACGGCCGTCGGCGGCACCCTGCTGCCCGCGCTGGTCGGGTTCTTCCAAGGTGCCGCCGCGCTGCGGTCGCGCGGCCTCGAAGCCGAGACGCTCCTGCCGTACGCCACCAAGTGGTTCGAGATGATCATCTCGGTGCTTCCGATGTACGCCAAGGAAATCGACAGAGGCGACTACTCGGATCCCGCCGCCTCGGTGGACATCTTCCACGCCGGCGCCGCCGCCGACCTCGGACTGGCCGAGGAAGGCGTCGACGTCGGATGGCAGCTGCCGATGCACGACCTCGTGCGGCGGGCCGCCGAGGCCGGGCACGGCGACCGCAGCATCGCGGTGCTGACGGAACTGCTCAGCGTTGGGGCTGCAACGTCTTCGACCACAGAGAAGCGCCGGTAGCGTCCCTCAGGTCGACGGTGAGCGCACCGCTCCGTCCGTCGATGTTCACCTCGCCGAAGTGCTGGAAGCCGTCGGCGGGCGAGGTGTTCGCGGCGGGCGGGGCATGCACGAACACCGCTTCCGGCCCGAAGGTCGGGTCGAGCGTGTTCGGGCCGAACGCGCCGGCGTTGAGCGGGCCGGAGACGAACTCCCAGAACGGGTCGAAATCGGTGAAGGACGCGCGATCCGGCGAGTAGTGGTGCGCCGCGGTGTAGTGCACGTCGGCGGTCAGCCAGACGACGTTGCGTACCCGGCGCCGCGAGATCTCCCGCAGCACCCAGGCGAGTTCGGTCTCGCGGCCGCCGGGCGCGCCGGGGAGGCCGTTGGCGACGCCCTCGATGGCCTTGCCGTCCGGCACGGTGAGACCGATCGGGAGGTCGGCCTGGATGATCTTCCACGTGGCGGTGCTGCGATCGAGCGCGTCGACGAGCCAGCGCGCCTGGCGGTCGCCGAGGATCCGGCCCGGCTCGGTCTGGTCGGCGGTGTTGGCGTCCTTGTAGGTCCTCATGTCCAGCACGAAGACCTCGGCGCGCGAACCGTGCCGGAAGTTGCGGTGGACGCGGCCGTCGACGGCCTGGCGCCGATCGATCGGATGCCATTCGTGGAACGCCTGGAACGCCCGCGCGGCGAGCACGTCGACCCGCTTCTCGGTGTATTCCGGACGGTCGTTGAGGATCTCACCCGGGTACCAGTTGTTCACGACTTCGTGATCGTCCCACTGGACATAGGCGGGCACGTTCGCGGTGAACCGCTTGAGATTGTCGTCGAGAAGGTTGTAGGCGAACTGGCCGCGGTACTCGTCGAGCGTCTCGGCGACCTTCGACTTCTCCGGGGTGACGATGTTGCGCCACACGCGGCCGCCGGGCAATGCGACGGTCTCGGTGAGCGGCGCGTCGGCGTAGACCGTGTCTCCACAATGGAGGAACAGATCCGGGCGGCGGTCGGCCATCGCCCGGTAGATCGTCATTCCGCCGCGTTCGGGGTTGATGCCCCAGTTCTGCCCCGCGACGTCACCGGACCACACCAGGCGCACATCGGAGCGGCCGACCGGGGCGGTGGCGAACCGGCCGGTGACGGCCTCGCTGCGCGTCCGGCCGTCGAGTGCTTCGGCGGTCACGCGGTAGTGGACCTCGGTCCCCGGCGGCAGGCCCGCGACACGGATCTTGCCGGTACCGCCGGTCTCCGGGCTCATCACCGGCCCGCGCACGCGGCGCGCGTGCCGGAACGAGGGGTCCCTGGAAACCTCGACGATCAGCCGCGCGGGCCGGTCGGCGCGCGACCAGACGATGCCGGAACCGGTGGTGACGTCACCGGACTGGACACCGTGGGTGAGCACCGGGCGGTCGCGGCGGATCAGCGGGACGGGATTCGCGGTCGCGGTTCCGGGGAGAAGCAGGCCGCCCGCGACCGCTCCGGCGCCGGTGAGACCGGCTTTGAGCAGCGTGCGGCGGTTGTGGTGGGTTGCGGTCATGGCGCGGTTCTATCCCGCGGCCACGGCCGGTGGGCCAACGGCGGTTTACCTGGTGATGAACGAACGGACGGTAGCCGTTCCGGCGACCTCCGCGACTCCGTTCGGCGGCGAACTCGCCTCGGAGTCCACAATGGACACACACATGCGGAAGCTCGGGCACTATCAACTCATCCCGACCAGTTCAAATCATGATGCGAAGGCTTCCCCTTCGCCCTGGTACATCTTTTCCTTGCGAATCAAGAACTCCTGGCCACATCATGTCGCCATCGCCAGAATGGAGAATCCATTTCGGAGCAACTTTCATATTCGCACGCCTGTTCGATTGCTGGTATTCTTGCGGGGTGTCCAGACAACGAATCCTCGAACCGCCACAGGAGTTGTGGCGTGCCGGTGCGCGCGAGCTCGCGCACGGCGTGGTCGAGCGGTTGTCGGTGGCACGACAGGCTTTGGCAGAGGCCGGGCAGTTCCTGGTCGAGATCGAGTCCCGCGGTCCGATGGAACTGTTCGGGCATGGTTCGACCGCGGGCTGGTTCGCCGAAACCGCCCGCATCAGCCCCAAAGAAGCCCGCGACACCGTGACGCGCGCGTTGGCGGTGAACGAAAGCCGCAACCTCGACGGCACCCCCGCCCCTGCTTTCGCCCCCATCGCCGGAGCCGCCGCGGCCGAAGGCGAACTCGGGCACCAGCAACTCGACCCACTCCTGGCGGTACTGAAGAAAATCCCCGCCGACGTATCAGCAGAGGACCGGTCCGGCGCGGAACAAATCCTGGTGAACCTGGCCCGCCACGCCGGCCCCCAGGAGATCATCAACGGTGGCGCGGAACTCTTGGCGCACCTGGATCCCGACGGGAACGAACC